>CAVCJC010000012.1:0-23872 GCA_963602475.1 Lachnospira hominis (ex Liu et al. 2021) | reverse complement strand
GAAGTCGAGAGTCGAAGTCGAAGAATGGTGGGGCGCATTCGCGCCCAATAAACGGGGCGAAAGGGGCTCCGCCCCCTGCCCCTATCTACAATTCTACTACGGGGCGGAATGGGCGCGGGTCGTGCCAATGGCGCGGTGGAGAGGGGCCTCACATACTGAAAGGCGTAAAAATAGTCAAATTTTCTCTTTGGGGTTATACTGCCTGATTTTGAGTTGAGGTGCGCTGATACCACTTATTTTGTTGAACAAAAGTGATGTATTGCGAGAAACGCATAAAAACCTTTACGAGGTCGTATCCCCCCTACGGGGGATGTACAGGGGAGGGGAAATATGGTATAATATTTCACGGAAAATTGAACAAAGGGCTTGGGTGGGGGTCACCTAAGAAACTAGTTCAGAAAGGTTGGAGTAGAAATGAAGGTAGCAAAAGCATTAGCGCTCGCAGCGCTCGCCCTAGGGGGGGGGGGTATCTAACCGCCTTTCCCGCTAAAGCGGGGAGTCTAATGATCACGGGTCCGCAATCGACGGAAGCGACTGTCTTGGATGATGGGAGCGCTCTCTTGAAGATTACGGAAAGTGGTCAATACACCGTGACAGGTTCGGGTACCGCGTGGATTGTCGTCGTCGGCGGTGGCGGCGGCGGTGGTATTTTCGCGGGCGGTGGCGGCGGCGGTGGTACTGTCGTTGAACAAAAAGAATACGCCCTCACAGCTGGTACCTACGACATCGTCATTGGTAAGGGCGGTTCAGGCGCTACGACCAACGAAGAAATTACCGCGCTTTGTCCCGCGACAAGTGGCGGAGACTCTTCCGCTTTCGGTATCACAGCTTTAGGCGGTGGCGCGGGTGGCGGATATAATACGCTCAATGCGGATGGCACTGCGAGAACCTATGTAAACAAGGGTTCGGACGGCGGTTCGGGCGGCGGCTCGGAAGGTGGCAATAAAACTACATTTGGTAAGGGTTCCGTTACACTCGCCGATAATACGACGAATGATGGTGCAGTTGGTTCGGGAAACCCTGGTAATAACTGTCTCGCTGGTGGCGGCGGCGGTGGCGCGGGTGGCGCAGGCTACGCCTACATGGCATCGACGGATACGACAGAGACGCTTTATCCGACAGGCGGCGTGGGTGTCGCGACGCTGATTACAGGCACAGAGACTTGGTTCGGCGGTGGTGGTGCTGGTGGTACGAGCTATGATTACAAAATAGCGGCAACGGGCGGCCTCGGTGGCGGCGGCGCAGGCGGCGGTATGAATGGCGGTAATAATAAAGCCACGGCAGGATCTGACGCGGAAGCCAACACGGGTGGCGGCGGTGGTGGTGCTGGACGCTTCTACCATCATAATTCGCTCACCTCAAATAATCTTGCGGACGACTATCGAGCAGGAAATGGCGCGGATGGTATCGTAATTATCCGTTTTACGCCCAATTGGAAAGATGGAGTTGAAAAACAACAAGGCGGCGAAATTAAGAAGTCAGGGCTCTATTATGTGCATACATTCGCAGAAGATTCGACTTTCACGGTGACTGACCCCGTCATCGTGGATGCGCTCGTTGTTGCTGGTGGTGGCGCAGGTGGTTGGCGCGGCGAAACTGGCGGTGGCGGCGCTGGCGGTGTTATCATTAAAGAATCGCTCCGTTTGTTGCCAGGCACCTACACTGTAACCGTCGGTGCGGGTGGTATTGCGTCCGAGACTAATGATGATGCGGGACGCGATGGTTCGGATTCGAGTTTTGCAGGACTCGTCGCGAAAGGCGGCGGCGCAGGGTCTAATTGCTTTACTGCTGGACACGATGGTGGCTCTGGTGGTGGCGGTGGTGGTCACGGGAATACAGGGGCTGGATTCCGCTATGTGGGTGGCAGTGGCGTAGAAGGTCAGGGTCACGCGGGTGGTGCGAATAAACCAGAGAATGCAGAAGGCATCGAAGGCACACGCGGTGGCGGCGGCGGTGGCGCGGGCGGCGCAGGTTCGCTCGGTATTATCGTCAATGCGAATGGAACTACGACTCGGTGTGGCGATGGCGGCATTGGTATCGCGTGCGACTTCTCGGGAGAAGAGAAGTGGTATGGCGGCGGCGGCGGCGGCGGCGCACATAATCAAGCCACAACGCAATATGGCGCGGGACAAGGCGGCAAAGGCGGCGGTGGTAGCGGTTCGGGTTACAACGGCGGCAACAACTTTGCATGGGATGGCGAAAATGGTAAAGCTGGCACTGGCGGTGGCGGCGGCGGTGGTGGTCTCCTTGGCAATGGAAAAGGAGAAACTGACACGCTTCATGGCGGTAATGGTGGTAGCGGCATCGTAATTGTTCGCTATAAGCGTGCATTGCCTGGATTTTCAATTATTGTTCACTAAAAGTAAGATAGAAAGGTCTAAAAAGAGTGAAAGCTTCGGCATTTTTGTGTGGATGTTTCCTGGGGTTAGCGGGAATGGTGTTGGCAGGGACAACCTGCACGGACGGTATAATGCGTGCGCGGCCATTGAAGGATGGTCGCGCCCCCGTTATTGATGGCAACTTCGATGATTGGGATCTCTCGGGGGTGGTCCGTTGCTGGAATGCCGAGGCGTATGCGGAAACGCAGAATTGTTCACTCGCAATGATGTATGATGACGAGGCACTTTACCTCGCCATTCAGATGATATTTACGGGACGCGAGGCGCTGAATCCGAATCGTCCGCAAGACCGCTATTGGTGGGGTGACCTCGTACAGTTTCGGCTGTGCGTAGACCCGAAGATGCCCCATCCGTTACCCGGCGCGAATCGTAATGACCCGAAGTCACAGTGGTGGAAGAATCCGATAGTTAACTGCATCAATATCTGGAAGAATACGCTCGATGGTTCGGATAACCTCTACTTTACGCCGGGCGTGTACTTTGACTGTCCGACCACACTGAATCCAGCGGGGACGGCGGTCAAGGTTGTCACTTTTAACGGTGGCTTGCGGGCGGAAGCGAAGATTACATGGGCTTCGCTGGGTGTCGCGGGGGGCAAAATGCCTTTCGCGGTCGGCGATAAAATGCCCGCCGTCTTTGATATTAAGTGGTCGCCAGGTACTGACGGACACTTCACGGCGGCAGTCTTCCATAAAGACCCAGGTCCCTTCGCGTTCTTAAATCCAGGTTATTGGGGGCAAGTGGCTTTCACGAAGGCGGACGAGAAAATGCCGTCCGTCCCGACTTACGCCGACATTGCTAAAGCCGCGCGGGCGGGGGATGCGGGACCCAAGGACGGTGCACGCATTGCCTTTGCCTTGCCGAAGAAGGCGAAACTTTCCGTCAATATCCTTGATGAGAAGGGCGGGGTGGTCCGCGAACTTATCGGAGGTGAAACGCGTGACGCGGGGGCTGTTGAGCTTTATTGGGACGGACGCGATGCGCTCGGGTTCCCTTGTGAAGTCGGTAAGACCTATCGCTGGGCGGCTTATGCGCATGACGGGCTCGATGTGCAGTATTTTGGCACGGTTGGCACGAGTGGTGAGCCGCCGTATGATACGCCTGACGGGAAAGGTGGCTGGGGCGCCGACCACGGTCCAGTCGTGGATGCCGCGGCAGATGAGACAGGACGCTATTTTATTTGGCATATTTCTGAATCGGGCAAGGCGATTGTAAAGACGGACTTCGCGGGCAAGGTCCTTTGGCGCTCGACACCTTTCGTAGGCGGCGGGTCGGGTGCGTTCACGGCGGCCGTTTCTAAGGATGGCATACTTACCCTCGCGATAGGCGCGAAAACGACGAAGCTCATCCGTGTCGATGCGGCGACAGGTAATTATCTGCTCTATCCCGATAATACAGGCGCGGCAGAACTCGCGATGTCCACGAATAAGGTGGTCGTTCCCGAGGGGTGCGCGGTGCGAGACGAGTACTTCTTTAATTGTGCGGGGCTCGCGGCCATTGGCGATGAGATTTTCGCGGGGGATTATGCGAGTGGCTGCATCCGCGTTGTTGAGGCGAAGACAGGCAAAGAGCGGCGGCAGATCGCGTGTGAAGGCGTGCGGGGACTTGCCGCGACAAAAGACGGACGCCTTCTCGCGGCGTGCTTGCCGAATCGCGTCCTTTCGATTGACCCGAAGACAGGCGCGGCAAAGACGGTTCTGAGCGCGGCAGATGGGCTTTCGGCTCCCTATGGGGTCGCTGTGGACGCGGAAGGCTCCATTTATGTGAGTGACCTTGGCGAGAGTCAGCAAGTTAAGAAGTTCAAAGACGGACGCCTCGTTTACGCGATAGGCAAGAAAGGCGGGCGCGGTCCGCTCGGACGCATTGACTTTGACGCACTGGGGTATCCGTTTGGCATTGCCGTAGACTCTAAGGGGGCACTCTTGGTGACGGAAGCCGCGCCGCCGAAGATTGTGCGGGTACTCGACGCGGCGACGGGCAAGGAAACGCGGCGTTATTTTGGTTATACGGCGTATTCGCCGACGAATGTGCCCGATTGTGATGACCCACTTCTGCAGTACTACTCGCTCTCGGGTCCTGACTGCTTCGCGCGGGCACGGATTCCTGATGCGGGCGGCATTGGCGAACCTGACGCGTGCTGGGACTTCGTGGGCGCTGGATTTGATGAGATTGGGTGCGTCTACAATACGATGACGCTACCCGAGATTAAGCGCGCGTCGAATGGCATTAAGTATTTGATTACGGACGGTCCCCCCAACCATTGCGTCAAGGGACGTCCGATGATTATCTGCAAGATTGAGGGCGATAAGATTACCCCTGTTGCGGGGGTGTTTGGCGACGAAAAGAAGCGCAGTTACTTCCGTGTCTGGTCGGACGAGAATGGTGATGGACGCGTGCAGGAAAATGAGTGCTCTGAGACAATTACGGAGGTAGGCGGACGCAAGATTTGCCTCGGTGACGGCACGGGCGTTATGTATCTAGATGAGGGCAATAACCTCTACATCAGTATGATGGATAACTTCCAAGTCTGCTTGCCGTCGCGCGGGTTTTCCGCGTCTGGAGTGCCGCGCTGGGATGCTTCCGCCGCGTATATCGCGATGCCTGAGATCTTTCCTGGGCTTAAGAAGCTTTGGTCGGGGCACCGTATGGGGCATCTCGGCACGCGGCGTGATTCGGCGGGCAACTTCTATACGGCGGTTAACTGCTCGCCCGCATATGTGACACCCGAGTATACGAAGTATATGCACCAAGGTATGGGGCATACGGCGGATATGGGCGGTGTATTCATTCTGAAGTATGACCCCGAGGGCAAGGTGATTTGGAGCGTTGGACGCAAGGCGATTGGCGGTCTTAGGGATGGCGAAATGCTCCATCACTGGAGTCTCGCGGGAATGATAGGCGATAATTATGTCGTCGTTGGCTCGGAGTGGGGTGTCTTCACGGTGTATACGACCGATGGCTTCTATGTCGACCGCTTCTTTGATGCGCCAGGCCTTCCTGGGCGCGGCATTCCCTATTCGTTTGGCGGCGAGGACTTCTCTGGAATGCTCCGTTACTTCCCTGCGCGAGATGAAGTGTGGGCATATAATTCGGGACATACTTTCCGTGTGCTCGGCTTTGAGAAGGGACGCGTCAAGGGTGAATGGCGTACAGCGGGCGACCTTAAGCTTGAGAAAGTGTTGCCGCTCGTGTTTCCAGGCGCGAAAGAGCGTGCCCTCACAGGGGTGAAACTCACGCGGCAGAAGGGCAAGGTTGTCTTCACGGCGCATATCACGGACGATACCCCGCTTGTGAATGTGGCGCGTGGCGCGGCGGATGTCTTTAAGGGCGGTGACGCGGTAGGCTTTCAGATGGGTCCCGCGAAATCTCCGAAGGAATTGCCAGAGCGCAAGCCGAGCGGACGCAAGATTGGCTTTGTACGCATTCTCGCGGCACAAGTCGAGGGCACGCCGCGTGTCTTCGCGTTCAAGCCTTTTGTAGATAAGGGCGAGAAGAAGCCTGTTGAGTATATGACCCCAGCGGGTGGCACGAGTGCCTTCGAGTTCGTAGGTGAAGTGCCCGGGGCGAAGGTCGCGCTCATAAAGGACGCGGACGGCAAGGGCTATTCGGCACGAATTGAAGTGCCCGAGAGCTTCTTCGAACTTGACTTCTCCAAGAATGTATTCTTTGATGCGGAAGCCCTCTTCTCGGGTGATGGCGGTCGCGGACTCCAGACGGTGCGCCGCGAATGGTTGAATACTCCCGATTCGTCTGAGGCAACGATGGTCGACGATGTCCCAACCGAGGCGCGGTTGCGTCCGAAGGATTGGGTACATATGGAGAAATAAGCATGAGAAATATATCAGTTCTTACCGTTTGCTGTGCTTTGGGGCTTTCCCTCGCGGCAAACGGCGCGGCGAATGCGCGTATTGTGATTCCTGTTGATATGAAGGAATCGGCGAAGCTCACGGTGGCGATTGATGCGCCTGATGGGTCGCGGGTGCGTAATCTTGTGAGTGGGCTTTCCTATGCAGCGGGACACCACGAGATTGTGTGGGATGGGTATGCCGAAGACCGCTCGCCTGTTCTGCCAGGCGACTATGTGGCGCGGGTCGTGATTCACCCTGAAATTATTGCCGATTATCAAGGCTATTTCGCGAACGGAGGCGAAAAAGATTCGTGGATTCCGTGGGGGCCTAATCACCGTCCGTTCCGCCAACTTCTCGCACGCGGCAAACGCATTGCCGCGCTCGCGTATTTTACTGAAGGCGGACACTCTACGGCCGTCTTTGACGCGGCGACAGGGGCTTGGCAACGCGGCTTCTATGACAATTACTGGGAAGCCTCAGATGCGCTTTTCGCGGTGGATGGGGCGGAAAACCGCTTTTATGGCGTAAGGTGCAATGAAAAGAAGAAGCAACTGACTATTTTCAGCTATCCGTGGGACAATTCGCCGCGTGCGGGCGTGTCGTTTGTGGGGGAAGTTCCGCCCACAATTCTGCGCGGTGCCGCGCGGGTTGGGAACTTGCTCTATACGGTAAATGCCGTCTCTAATACGCTCGATACCTACACCTTTGAAGAAAAGCCGAATGTTACGGAAGTCGCCTATCAATCTTCTAAGCCACTCGGTAAGCTCGCGGCGTCGCCACTTTTGGGCGGAGAGAAAGGTCTGATTTTCCCGCCCGTGACGAATGTCATGCAGTATGTTGTTGATAATACACGAATCTATGCTGTTTTGGCAGGTTCTCATCAGATTCATATTTATGACCGCAAGACGAAGCGTGAAGTGGGTCGTCTTGGCAAGGCGGGCGGCTTTAAGCTCGGTCCTTGGGAGTCAGACCGTCTTGTGAACCCGACGGGTATTACGCTAGATGGGAACGGATTCCTCTGGGTCGCAGAAAATCGGGAGTGTCCGAAGCGTTTGACGCGGTGGGATTTGAAGTCGGGTAAATGCGTCTATGAGAAGTTTGGTCCTGGCTTTTATGGGTTCCCAGGTTATGGATTTGACCCAGAGACCCCGACACGCTGGATGGTACACGATACCTTGTGGGAATATGATCCTGATAAGGGCATTGACCATCCCGTCGCGTGCGTGCTCCCGACGGATGCCGACGCGGCGACGCGTCCCGCGAATCCGCTGCCCTCGCGCTTTACGCGTTATTCGTGGGTACATCGCGGCGGACGCACTTTTGTTATTGGGCAGGGCGGCGTTTCGGTCGTTTTCGAGTTCCTGGGCAAGGATAAGCCCTTGAAGCCGCTCGCATTTCTTTCGACTGTGCACAATTATGGTCGCCGTTTGGCGTATGATTTGGCAGGCGGACGCGAGGCACCTCCGTTCCCGGCGTTGCGTGCGGCGTGGAAGAAGGCGTATGCGAATGTCGCGGAAGATAGGGTTGATCGGCAACTCTTTGAAGACCGCTCCATTTTGATGTGGTGCGATAGGAATGGCGATGGCGAAATCGCGGCAGATGAGCTGGAAATTTTGCCTGAGTGCAAGGGCGTGGTTGGCTATTGGGGGGCTTGGCTTGAGAGTCTCGACTTTACCTTCCCAATTACAGACAAGGCGGGACGCAATTGGGTGCTCAACTTTGAGGCGGGCGAGATGACGCGAGAGGGTTCGGCACCCCAGTGGTCGATTAAGCGCGCTATGGCTTCGCGGCATTCTCTCGGGGGACATTTTCCCGCTGGTGAGGGTGCGTTTAATTCGGAGAGCGCGACGGACCGCTTTGGCAATCTTGTCACGGTTACGCAGTCCCCGTATATGCTCGGGATTGACCGTGAGAAGGGTGCGATAAAGTGGTCGTTTTATAATCCGTACCCTTGTGTACATGGCTCGCAGAAGGCTCCCTTGCCGACACCAGGCGACTTGCAAGGCATTCTCTTTAATCTGGGCGTTGTGCCTTATTCGGAGACGGCGGATATTATGGCGCTTGTGAACAACCACGGACGCGTCTTCTTTATGACGTCCGACGGAATCTATCTTGATGAAATCTTCACCGATGTGCGTGTTTCGGCACGAAATGATGAGACTTGCATCAATGGTGAGCCGTTTGGCGGTATGTTCGCGTGGGATAGCGTAAACCGCCGCGCGGTTATGCAGGCGGGTGGTTCGCGCACCTATTACATCCGTAATCTCGACCGCATTAAGGAAACGAAGATTCCGTTCTCGGTCACGGCAAAGCAACTCGCCGAGGCGCACAAAAAGCCGATGGAATCGCGTCCTGGCGAGGCGAGCAAGGCGGTCGCGTCTAGCGCGTTACTGCCCGCTACGCTCACATGGCGTGTCGCCGATCGCGGTATTCGCGTGGAAGCGAAAGTGCAGGATGAGACTCTTGAGCTTATTTGGCGCGTGGAAGATCCGTCGCCGTGGGTGAATAATGGCGAAGACCCCGCGCTCGCCTTCAAGACAGGCGACTGCGTAGACTTCCAGTTCCTTGACGCGAGTGGCGACCCCGTGCGGCTTATGTTCACGCCAAAGAAGGGGGACGCGAATGGCGTTGAGGCGATCCTTTATCGTCACAGGGCGAAGGGGGCAAAGCGCGACTTTGCCTCGCCGTGGCGCACTTATACGGTAGGCGATGTCACCTATCCGACGAATTGCGCGGCGAAGGTGCGCCGTGAGGCGAATGCCTACACGGTGACGGCGAAGATTCCGTTTGAGCTATTTGATTCCGTTTCGCGTGCGGAGCGTCCGCGCCGCGATTGGCGGGTGAAGGGACTTCGCGCGGATGTCGGGGTCATTTATGGTGACGCGGACGGCAAAATCAACATGCTCCGCACATACTGGGCGAATAAAGAGACGGGGCTTGTTAATGATGTGCCAGGCGAGATAATCCCGACACCCAAGGCGTGGGGACTCCTGCGGCTTAAAGAAGAAAAGGCGGCCGCGTGGAGCTGTCCGAAGGGTGCAAAACTCATTGGCAAGGGCACGCTTGTGAATGAGGGCGGACTCTTTGAGATTACGAATGATGAGATGTCCCACCTCGGTGGCGCGGCAGGTCCTGTTTGGGACGCGAAAAGGAAGCTTCTTTATCAATCAAGCGGAGCACGGCGTGTGACGGCGATGCGTCTTGATGGCAAGCGTGTTGCGACCTATACGCTACCTGGAGGCTCGGCGTATTCACAATGCGATTCGATGGCGATTGACCCTAAGAGCGGCGATGTTTATGTGATTACGGGCGGCAGGTGCCTCGCTTATAACTGGAGTCGTAATGGCGCAGGTTCGGTCTTCCGCATTGAAGCGGGGGCACCTGATGGCACGGAAGCGACGCGGATTGCCAAAGATTGCGTGGCTATTTCGGCTTCCGTTCACGCGGGCAAGTTGGCACTTATTCGCAAGGGAACCGAGAAGGGCGAAAGTGCCGCCGTTTCGCTATTTGATGTGGGGACAGGGGAAGAAACGCCGCTCGCGACATTAACGGCACAGAGGGCTACGCAAATTACGATGGCGGATTGGCTCCCTGACGGACGCTTTGCGTTGATTGTGGGCGGGGAATTCTTGCACATATTGGAGAATGGCGTCTTTAGTGCCGCGCGTAGCCTCTTTGGCGTGCGGGAAGTGCGGCTTTCGTCGGCGCGTGTGCTGGAGGATGGCGGCATTTGGGGTGTCGTGGGCGATACGGTGAAGCGTATTGACGCGAAGACCTTCGCGCCAAAACCAGGCGTTGTGATGGGCGGCGCTTCGGGATGGTTCATTGGCAATGTCGTGAGCCGTCCTGAGATTAACGCGACAGGAATTTGCCCCGTGGGCAAGAATCTTTACGCGGTCGGCTCGCGGGAAAATGCGTCCGTTTATTTGTGCGAGTGGGATGCGCCGAAGGGCGTACTCGAGCCTGTGCGTCGCTTGGGTGGCATTACGGACCCCGCTCATCTCGTCATTGACCCTGACGGATTCGTGATGTGCGATAATATCGTTTGGGCATTTAATGCGAAGCCCCTCGACTTGCCGATTAAGTCGACGACGCGGCTACCAGAGCGTGCGACAGCGGTTTTGCCCAATGGTGTGACCGTACACATCCACGACACCCACCATGTCGGCAAGCCATATATTATGTCGAGCCGTCTGCGCGGCGAAACAGTGGGTTCGCAACGCGGCGAAGATCGCACTCTGCCGCGTGATGAGTCCGAAGGCTCTTATCGGCGACCCGATGGCGGACCCAATTGGGCGGAGCGTCCCGCCTTTACACGCCTTGTGGCAACGGATGACGAAAAAGACCACTGGGAACTCCAGGCGGTGCACACTAACGGACTCGTCCGTGCCTATCGCGTGAATGAGGCGGGTATGCCATGGACGCAGAAGGCGAAATATCGCACTTTCACAGAAGACACGCCCAATCTTACGCATTATACGGCGCGGGATGGTGATGCCGAAGTGGAAACTGACACGGCGGCAGGCACGCTTACGCTGTGGCGAATTACGCCAGAGGGTATGAGACGGAAACTTTCCGTCGTGAAAGGACTCGAGAAGCCGACGCTTGTCGCAATGTCGCGCGGCCGCGTAGTGGTGTACGAGTCAGGCTCCCAAAGCTTGCACCGCTATCTCATCCGCAAGAGCGAGTAGGGCGCATCCCCTGCGCCCCGCCGCGCTTATTTAACGCAATGTTCGCAAAGATCTTGACGCAAAGGGGACGCAAAGGCGTTGCGCGGACGGCGGGCAAGGGACTGCCCGCCCTACCATTTGCTTCGCGTACATTGAGTCATATGAGGCACAAACACAAGACAAGATGGTGCATTTTGTGATGGACAAGTGGCACCGATAATTGGTATAATATTACACGAAATAAGTCATAACAGTGATTTAAGAAGGTTACAACGACCATGAAAGAAGTAAACGGTGAGCTCCTTGCGAAAGGACTTAAGGTGGCGATTGTCGTCAGCCGCTTTAATAGCTTTTTGACCGAACAGCTTGTGAAAGGCGCGGAAGATGCATTCGTGCGCCATGGCGGGCAGTCGGCTGACATACTCTTGGTGCGCGTTCCGGGTGCATATGAATTGCCGCTCGTGGCGCAGACAATTGCCGCGAAGAAGAAGGTGGACGCCATTGTGTGTCTCGGCGCAGTTGTGCAGGGCGCGACGAGCCATGCGCTTCTCATAAATGAGACTACGGCACGCGCCTTTAACCAAATCTCGCTTGATACGGGCGTGCCAGTCCTGGATGGCGTTGTCAGCGCGGAAAATCTTGAGCAGGCCGTTGAGCGCTGTGGCACAAAGCAGGGCAACAAGGGCTTTGCCGCGATGCAGAGCGCGATTGAGATGGCGCGCGTTATGAAGGCTCTCTAATTCAATTTCACAACCAACCTAAGAAAGTACTAACATGAAAGAAGTAAAGAAAGTTGCATTCCTCACGGCGGGCGGTCTCGCACCGTGCTTGAGTTCCTCAATCGGCTATTTGATTGATGAATACACGAAGAAAGCCCCCAATGTCCAAATGATTGGTTATGTTAATGGCTATATGGGTCTCCTGAAGGGCCATTCGATTCCGGTGACGGACGAGGTGCGTAAGGACGCGCTCGTACTCGTCGCGCACGGTGGTTCGCCGATTGGCAATAGCCGCGTGAAGCTCACGAATGTGAAGGACTGCGTGAAGCGTGGACTCGTCAAGCCGGGTGAAGATCCGCTCAAAGTCGCGGCCGATCAGCTCGTTAAGGATGGCGTGGATGTTTTGCATACAATCGGTGGCGATGACACCAATACGACTGCGGCAGATTTGGCGGCGTATCTCGCGAAGCACAACTACCCGCTCATCGTCGTTGGACTCCCGAAGACGATTGATAACGATGTCTACCCGATTCGCCAGTCCCTCGGCGCGTGGACGGCGGCGGAAGAAAGCGCGAAGTTCTTCCGTAATGTCGTGAAAGAGAACAGCGCGAACCCGCGCTCGCTCATCATCCACGAAGTGATGGGTCGTAACTGTGGCTGGCTCACCTACAAGACGGCGCAGTACTACCACGAAATGATTTCGACGATGAAGTTCGTGCCCGGCTTTATGCTCACGAGGGAGCGCCAGGATGTCCACGCGGTGTATGTTCCTGAGTGCCGCATCGACTTCCGTGAAGAAGCCGCGCGTTTGATGTCCGTGATGGATAAGTATGACTGCGTGAATGTCTTCGTGTCGGAAGGCGCGGGCGTCAAGGACATCATCACCGAAATGCAGTATCGCGGCGAAGAAGTTCCTGTGGACGCCTTTGGGCATCCGCGTCTTGACAAAGTCAATGTCGGTCAGTATGTCGGCAAGCGCCTGGGCGAACTTCTGCATGCTGAAAAGGTGCAGGTCTTCAAGTCGGGTTACTATGCGCGTTCTGCCGCGCCGAACCGCAAGGACCGTATGCTCATCCACAACTGCTGCAAGGTCGCGGTTGAGAGTGCTCTTCAGGGCATCTCGGGCGTGGTGGGGCCTGACGAGAACCAGGACGGCTTCATTCGTGCGTGCGAGTTTGAGCGCATCAAGGGCGGCAAGCCGTTCAATGTGCGCAAGGGCTCGTTCCGCAAGCTCCTCGCGGAAATTGGTCAGCCGTATCCGCGCAAGAAGCGCACGACGAAGCCGAAACAAGCGTAATAAAGAAGGACGCTAGAAATCATGACCGGCATTGAGCGGTTGCATGAAATAATGACCCGTCTTCGGAATCCGAAGACAGGTTGTCCTTGGGATAGGGAGCAGACGCTAGAGTCGCTCAAGCCGTGCGTACTCGAGGAGTGCTACGAACTCCTCGCCGCGATGGACCATCCCGAGGATAAGGCGAACCACATCGAGGAACTCGGCGATGTGCTTTTGCAGGTAATGTTCCAGTCCGTCATGGCGGAACAGAAGGGCACTTTCACCTTCGACGATGTCGCTAACGCCATTGCCGATAAGCTCGTTCGTCGCCATCCGCATGTATTTGGCACGGTAGACGCGAAAGATACGGCGACCGTCTTGCGCAATTGGGAGCAGATTAAGCAGTCCGAGCACCGTAAGGAAGCGCGGCACTCCGCGCTAGACGGAGTTCCCACTACATTGCCTGGGCTACTCAAGGCGCAACGCACCCAAGAGAAGGCGGCGCGTGTCGACTTTGATTGGCAGGACGCGGCAGGTCCGCTTGCCAAAATCAAAGAGGAACTCGCCGAACTTGAGGCGGAAGTCGCCGCGCGAAAGTCAGACCGTCCCTGCGACTCTGACCGCGTCAAAGAAGAATTGGGCGACCTCTTATTTTCCGTCACCAATCTTGCGCGGCACTTGAAGGTGGACTCTGAGAGTGCGCTTGAAGGGACGACTGCGAAGTTTGCGCGGCGCTTTCGGACGGTTGAGGCGGGAGCCAAAGCCGAGGGACGCAATCTCAAGGAGATGTCCCTCGCCGAGATGGACGCTCTCTGGGGAAAGGCGAAGCGCGAAGAACCGCAGGCGTAATGACGCTTGAACTCTTAGAGCCGCGCGGATTCTGTGCGGGGGTAGCGGGGGCGCTTCGCAAGGCGCTCGCGATTACTGAGCGCCCCGTTTATTGCCTCCACGAACTCGTGCATAATGAACTCGTGGTGGCGGACCTTGCCGCGCGTGGCTTTATCTTTGTTGATTCGCTTGAGAGCGTCCCTGAAGGGGCGACGCTCCTTTTTTCGGCGCATGGGGTCTCGCCGCAAATTCGTGCCGAGGCGCAGGCGAAGCACCTGAAGGTCGTGGACGCGACATGTCCGTTTGTGGCGCGAGTCCATCGCGAAGCCCTCGCTTTTGCCGCGCGCGGCATTCCTGTTGTTGTGCTGGGGGACGCGGCGCATGATGAGGTGAAGGGGATTCTCGGCGAGTTGCCGTCCGCGACTGTCTATCCCGCCGTGCCTGCCGAGGGAAAGTTTGGGGTCGTGAGTCAAACGACACTCAATGCGGACGATGTAGAGGCGACTTTGGCGCGGCTACGCGAAACGCGAGAAGTCGAGACTACGGCGACCGTCTGCCGCGCAACAAAAGAGCGGCAGGACGCGGTAAAGCATTTCACGGGCGACGCGCTTTTGGTACTGGGGAGTCCAAACTCCTCGAACACGCGGCGGTTAGCGGAAGTCGCGCCGTGCCGTGCCTTTAGGGCGGGCACACTTGATGAAGTGAAGAGCCTTGATTTCGTGGGAATTACGCGTCTTGGCATCACGGCGGGTGCGTCAACACCCGAGACTTTCGTCGCGGAAGTGGTCCAATACCTCAAAAACACTTTTTAACCTGTATATACAGGTTTTTATTTCCGTAGCCCCCCAAGACGGAAAAATTATGATATAATAGAGGGGAAATGAGAAATAAACCTCTCTATAAAAGGATTGCTGACGATGTGCGCGCGGCTGTGACGGCTGGGCGCTATGCGGATGGCAAGTTGCCTTCAGACTCGCAGTTAGAGCGTCGCTACAAAACGACGCGGCAGACGGTGGTGAAGGCGATGCAGACCCTGGAGGCGGATGGCGTAATCATTCGTCGCTCGGGCATCGGCTCTTTTGTCGCGACACAGGACGACTTGCCACAGGGACAATATGTCTCGACCTTAATTGCGCCCGGCGATGAATTCTTTGAGCGCGTGAGTGGTTATGTTGGCGCGGCGTGCCGCACTTACGGACTTAATCTCATTTGGGGGCCTGACGCGGACTTTCGTTCCATCTTGCCGCACGCTTCCATCGCCCACTTGGTAGAGCAGTACAAACGGCAGAATGTGCGCGGCGTATTCTTCGCTCCAGCGGCGGGGGACGACGCGACAGCCGCGCGGAATAAGGAGGTTGCCGATGCCCTCACGCGAGCAGGCATCAAAATTGTGCTTCTTTGCCGCGACAATGCGGTATTCCCACTTCGCAGTGGCTATGATCTCGTAGGAGTAGATAATCTCGAGGCGGGCTACCGTCAGACGATGCACCTCATTGAGGAAGGGTGCAAGCGGATTGTCTACATTATGCGCGACGACCTCATTTGGACGATGCGGGCACGCGTCACGGGGTATCATCTCGCTTTGCAGGCGGCGGGACTCCCCGCGTTGCCTATACAAAGTGCCGCAGTGAACGCGTGGAATGAGAAGTTTATGGGCGCGGTTATGGCGCGTTATAAACCCGACGGCTTTGTCTGCTTTAATGATGCGCTCGCCGCACGCGTTTTGAATGCGCTCGCGGCCATAAATGTCGCTGTGCCCGCGCGAGTTAAGGTAATTGGCGTAGATGATAGCGACTACGCGCGTTATCTCGCCGTGCCCCTCACGACTTTGCGCCAGCCGCTCGCTTCCATTGGTGAGGAAGCTGCACGACTCATGTCCCTTCGCCTCGGTAATGACACGACCCCACCGCGGCGGATTCTCTTTGATACGGAACTCGTGAAGCGTGCTTCTACGGGTAGGATTTCTAAGGGTCGTCCAAAGACTTTACACTCTAATAAGAAAATCACTAAGAAAGGATAACTACTATGGTATCTCGTCGTGAATTCCTCGTGGGCTCGGGCGCATTTGCGCTCCCGTTTCTCACAGGCTGTTCGGGTCTTGGCTTCAAAGCCAATGAGAAAGTGAATGTCGCCGTCATTGGTATTGGCGCACGCGGTTGGGATGATATTCGGGCACTCGCTGAAACGAAGCTCGCGAATATCGTCGCATTCGCGGATACAGAAATCGCGGGCGACTGGACGGCTGAGGCGCGTAAGACATTTCCGAAAGTTCCGTGCTTTGACGACTTCCGTAAGATGTTCGACGCGATGGGCAACGAAATTGACGCGGTTCTCGTCGCGACACCCGACCACTCGCACTTCGTGGCGTGTATGGCGGCTATGCAACTCGGGAAGTCCGTCTACACCGAAAAGCCGATGGGCAATAGCTTCCGTGATATTCAGGTGATGATGGATATGGCATCGGCGAATCCCCGCCTCGTCACTCAGATGGGCAACCAGGGTCACTCGCTCGCGAACTACTACCAAGCGAAGAAGCTCGCGGCGGAAGGCTACTTCGACAATATGGTCAAGGTCGTCGCCCATATGAACAATCCGCGTCGTTGGCACAAGTGGAATGGCTCGGTTAAGGAGATGTTCGCGGCAGGTGACCCCGTGCCCGCCTACCTGAACTGGGATGCGTGGCTTGGCCAGAGGCCGCAGCGTCCCTACAATATCAACTACATCCACGGCGATTGGCGTTGCTTCTATGAATATGGCAATGGCGCGCTCGGCGACTGGGGTGCCCACACCTTCGATACGGCGCATGAGTTCCTGAACTTGGGCTTGCCGGAATCGGTGGGGATGATTAATTGCACGGGCTGGACGCCAGTCGTGTTCCCGATGTCGTCCGCAATTTCCTTCAAGTTCCCGGCGCGCGGACCCAAGATGCCCGCTTGCGAATTGCAGTGGTGGGAAGGCATTGGCAACTTGCCGGAGCTCCCGAAAGGCTACCGCTTTGATGCGAAGAGCGAAACACCCTTCATTGGTGGCGTGGCGGACGCGAAGAAGACGCAACTTAACCCTGGCCGCGAGATGTATCGCGCGGATGGCACGGTTTATCAGGGCATGTCCCACGGCGCGGAACTCTTCGCGTGCAATGGCCCGAAGATTCCGTCCGTCGCCGACCAGTTCAAGGAAGGCGCGGATACGACGGACCATGTGGCGAACTTCTTGAAGGCGGTCAAGGGCGAGACGAAGGCGACATCTCCGTTCGCTGTCGCGGGCGTGCTTTCGCAGGTTATGACGATTGGATGCATTGCCCAGCGTCTGCAGGCGAAGAATCTCACCTTCAGCCGCGAGACGAAGCGTTTTGTGGGGGCGGACGCCAATCTCGCGAATGCGCTTTTGGATGGTCCCGAGCCGCGTAAGGAGTGGCTGCAGTACTACAAGGTTTAATAACGAGAAAGAAAGGACATAAAAAGATGAATAAGTTGTTGGTAATTGGTTTGGGCGCGTGCCTCGCGGGATGCGCCACGGTTTGCACGAAAGAAGCCGCCCCTAACACGCTCACGGAGTGCGAAAAGGCTGACGGCTGGGAGCTTCTCTGGGATGGCAAGACCACGAAGGGCTGGGTTGGCGTGAAGGATGGCTGCAAGAGCTTCCCGAAGGCGAGCTGGGTCATTGATAATGGTGTTCTCACCGTCTATCCTGTGAAGGGGACGGAAGCGAAGCCCTGGACGAAGGCTCCGACGAAGGAAGTTTGGGCACAAGCGGGTGGTGATATTGTCACGGAGCGCAAGTTCAAGGACTTCGCGTTCAAGGTGGACTTTCGTCTTACGCCCGCCGCGAACTCGGGCATTAAGTACTTCTATAATGAGAATGAGAACAACGGCACGACACTCGAGTATCAGATGCTCGATAAGGGGCACGCGGACTGGGGCAAGGGGCGTGACGGCAACCGCCGCGTCGCTTCGCTCTATGATATGATGCCCGCCAATGCCGACAAGTACCTGAAGCCCATTGGCGAATGGAATACGGCGGAAGTCATCTCCAAGGGCACGCATGTCGAGCACTGGCTCAATGGCGTGAAGGTTCTTGAGTATGAGCGCGGCGGTAAGGCGTATATGGAAGCATTCAAGCTTTCCAAGTATGCCGATACGAGCTACTTCAACAAGAATGGCAAGTGGGGTCTCGCGCCGACGGGTCGCCTGCTCCTTCAGGATCATACCGATTCCACCGTATCGTTCCGCAACATCAAGGTTAAGGAGCTTTAATCGATTATGAAGCTCAATCTGGATTCAATTTCGTCACAAGCCGTCGATTGGCAAAAGGCGCAAGTCACTCTGCCGCGCTTTGATATCGCGGCCATGCGTAAGACTTCGCTGGAAGCGCCGCGCTGGGTGCATTTCGGTGGCGGCAACATTTTCCGTGGCTTCATTGCTTCGCTCGACCAGCGTCTTTTGGACGCGGCACTTGCTGAGACGGGTATTTCGGTCGCGGAAACTTTCGATTATGAGATTATTGACCGCATTTATGGCGACTTTGATAATCTCACGCTGAATGTGACATTGAATCCAGATGGCACAACGACAAGGGAAGTCCTCGCGTCCGTTGCCGAGGCGATTAAGGCGGACTTCTCGAACCCCACTGCCGTGGCGCGGCTAAAGGCCATCTTTACGGCCGCGCCCTTGCAGATGGTCTCCTTCACGATTACGGAAAAGGGCTACGCCTTGCGCCGTCCCGACGGCTCGCTTTTGCCCGTTGTCGCGGAAGATTTGGCGAATGGACCTGCCGCGCCGCGCCATGTGATGAGCATTGTTTGCGCTTTGCTTCTTGCGCGTTTTGAGGCGGGGGCGCTCCCGATGGCCGTTGTCTCAATGGATAACTGCTCGCATAATGGCGAGAAGCTGCGCGCGGCGATTTTGGAAATTGCCGAGGCGTGGATTGCGAAGGGGTATGCAAGTGTCGCGTTTCGTGAGTATTTGACGGACCCGAAGAAGATTGCCTTCCCGTGGTCGATGATTGATAAGATTACGCCGCGCCCCCATGCACGCGTGGAGGCGAGCCTTGTTGAGGCGGGCATCGAGGGAATGGCGCCAATTATTACCGACAAGAAGACCTTTATCGCGCCTTTCGTGAATGCCGAAAAGCCGCAGTATTTGGTGATTGAGGATACTTTCCCGAATGGACGCCCACCGCTCGAAAAGGCGGGTGTCTACTTTACCGACCGCGAGACGGTGAATAAGACGGAAAAGATGAAAGTAACGACTTGCCTGAATCCGCTCCATACCGCGATGAGTATGTACGGCTGTCTCCTCGGCTATACCCTCATTTGCGAAGAAATGAAAGACGCGGATATTGTTCATCTCGTGAAGCGGCTTGGCTATGTTGAAGGATTGCCTGTCGTTGTTGACCCCGGCATCATTTCGCCGCGTGCGTTTATTGATGAAGTCGTGAATGAACGTTTGCCGAACCCGTTTATGCCCGATGATCCGCGACGCATTGCGACGGATACCTCCCAGAAGGTAGGCGTCCGTTTCGGCGAGACGATTAAGAGTTATTTGGCGCAGGGACGTGACCTCGGTTCGCTCGTCGCCATTCCTCTCGCTTTGGCGGGATGGATGCGCTATTTGCTCGCGGTTAATGATAAGGGCGAGGCAATGGAAGTCTCGGCGGACCCGCTTAAGGACGAACTTCAGGCTAAACTCGCGGGCATCGTTTGGAATGAACCTGGCTCTTACAAGGGACAACTTCGCGGCATTTTGTCCAATGCGTCCATCTTTGGCGTGGATTTGACGACTACGCCGCTCGCGGAAAAGATTGAGGGCTACTTTGTGCGTCTTTTGGAAGGAGCGGGAGCGGTCCGTAAGGTTCTTCAGGAAGAATTGACGGCGGCAGAAGGGGGTGCGCAGTGACAAAAACAGAAAAGGCTAGCAACTTTCGTTGGATGATTTGTTCGTTGCTTTTCTTTGCAACGACGGTGAACTATCTTGATCGCCAAGTCCTTTCTTTGACTTGGAAGGACTTTATCGCGCCCGAGTTCCATTGGACGGATGCCGACTATGGCGTGATTACCGGCTACTTCTCGCTCATTTACGCGATATGCAATCTCTTCGCGGGCAAGTTCGTGGACTGGATGGGCACGAAGAAGGGCTATCTCTGGGCGATCTTCATTTGGTCGCTTGCCGCGTGTTTACATGCTGCGTGCGGATGGGGCACCGTGCAACTCGTGGACGGCGTTTCGAGCGTCGCGGCGATGCGTGCGGTGGAGACGGGCTCAGCCCTTGCGCTATCGGTAGCTTCCGTCTCAGTTTGGCTCTTTCTAGGCTGTCGCTGTATGCTCGCGCTCGGCGAGGCGGGGAACTTCCCTGCCGCGATTAAAGTGACGGCGGAATACTTCCCAAAGAAAGACCGCGCTTACGCGACTTCCATCTTCAATTCAGGTTCCTCGGTGGGTGCGCTTATGGCCCCAGCGCTCATCCCAATTATGGCGCGACACTGGGGATGGGAAGCGGCGTTCATCGTCATTGGTGCGCTGGGCTTCGTTTGGATGGGTTTTTGGCAATTCCTCTATAAGAAACCTGCGGAAAATCCCCTCGTTA
This sequence comes from Lachnospira hominis (ex Liu et al. 2021), assembly GCA_963602475.1. Lineage (GTDB taxonomy): Bacteria > Verrucomicrobiota > Kiritimatiellia > RFP12 > UBA1067 > UBA1067. Next base: position 3,551 of record CAVCJC010000012.1, on the reverse strand, counting down.
ACGCGGCAGAACTCGCTTATGTGACCCAAGATGAGGGTGAGACTCAGGCGGCGAAACCAGTGGAAGAAACGCGCTCGATTAGCTATGCGCGGTGCTTCCGTTTGCGTCATACGTGGTCACTTATCCTCGGGCGCTTCTTGACGGATGGTGTGTGGTGGTTCTTCCTCTTTTGGACGCCCGGCTATCTCTCTGACCAATTTGGCTACACGAGCGATTCGGGTATGGGTATGGCGCTTATTGTCACGCTCTATGCCATTGTCACATTTGCTTCCATTTACCTCTGCAAGCTCCCGACATGGTTTGTCGACCGCAAGGGGATGAATCCGTATGAGGGACGCATGATCGCGATGTTTATCTTCGCGTGTTTCCCCTTGTTGGCACTTGGGGCACAGCCTCTCGGGGCGTTTAGTGCGTGGTGGCCCGCGATTCTCATTGGCTTTGCGTGTGCGGGCCATCAGGCGTGGAGCGCGAATGTGTATTCCGTCGTCGGGGATATGTTCCCTAAGTCATCCATCGCGACGCTGACGGGCATTGCTCAGTGTGCGGCGGGTCTCGGCAGTTTCACAATCAACCTGAGCGCGGGTAAGCTCTTTACTTACGCGGCAGAGAAGGGCGATGCCTTTACTTTCGCAGGTTATTCGGGTAAGCCCGCAGGCTATATGATTGTGTTCTGCTACTGCGCGGTCGCGTATGTCGTGGGCTGGGCGTGCATGAAGGTTCTCGTCCCTCACTACAAAAAAGTTGAAGTCTAAATAATTTTGAAAGGATATCTCAAATGAAACAAGGTTGGCGCTGGTATGGAGAAAATGACGCGATTTCACTCAAGGAAATCCGTCAGGCGGGCGTGACGGATGTCGTCGCGGCACTTTACGGACGCAAGCCCGGCGAAGTATGGCCCGTCAAGGAGATTCGTGCGCTCGCGGCGAAAGTGAAGGCGGCGGGCATGACTTGGAGTGTCGTAGAGTCCGTACCCGTTCACGAGGACATCAAGAAGCGGCGCGGCAATTATGCCGAGTACATCGAGAATTACAAGAAGACGCTGCGTAATCTCGCCGCGTGCGGAATCCGTACGGTCTGCTACAACTTTATGCCCGTATTGGACTGGACGCGCAGTAATCTCGCCTACGAACTCGCCGATGGCTCGACTTGCCTCGGCTACAATGCCTACGAAGTCGCGGCATTTGATATGTTCGCGCTGAAGCGTCCAGGCGCAGAAAAGGCGTACGACAAGAAGACGATTGCCCGCGCCAAGAAACTCTGGGCGAGTTATAAGCCCGCCGAACGAATGCGTGTACAGAAGTCGATTTTGACGGGGCTTCCGGGTACCGTGGACGACCTTACGCCCGCCCAATTCCTCGCGGCAATTAAGACTTATGAAGGCATTGGCGATGCGGAACTTCGGTACAATATGTACACCTTCCTGAATGAGATTACGCCTGTTCTCGAGGAATGCAAGGTCGATATGTGCATTCACCCCGATGACCCGCCGCAACCTATTTTTGGACTGCCGCGCGTCCTTTCCAACGCGGCAGATATTCGCGAAATGATGCGGAAGTGTCCGTCAAAGCATGTGGGACTCACGCTCTGCACGGGCTCGCTCGGCGGCTCTCTCGCGAATGATGAAGTCGCTATCTTCAAAGAATTCTCAAAGCGCATCTTTTTCTGCCACTTCCGCAACCTCGAATATACCGAGCCTGGCATTTTCCACGAATCACAGTGCCACCTCATTGGCAAAACTGACTTGCCCGCGCTTATGCTCGCTTTCCTCAAGGAAGAAAAGCGACGCGGAGAAGAAATCGTGGTGCGCCCTGACCACGGTCGCCTTATGGAAATTGATAAGGGTCGCAAGTGCTACTGCGGCTATTCGTATGGCGGTCGCCTCATCGGGCTTGCCGAATTGCGCGGACTTGAGATTGGTCTCAAGGCGGCGTATCCAGCACTCAAGAAGGAGAATTGGAAGAAATGAAAAAGCCTTTTATTCACGACGACTTCTTGCTGACCACCCCCGCCGCGCGTGAACTTTATCACGGCTATGCGGAGCGTCAACCTATTATCGATTACCACTGCCATCTGCCGCCCAAGGAAATTGCGGAAGATAAGCGTTGGGATGATATGACCGAGGTTTGGCTCGGCGGCGACCACTACAAATGGCGGCAGATGCGCTCTAATGGCGTGGATGAGCGTCTCATTACGGGTGACGCGCCCGCCTACGACAAATTCGCCGCGTTTGCCGCGACGATGGAACGCCTCGTGGGGAATCCGCTTTTCGATTGGTCGCACCTCGAATTGACCCGCTATTTTGGCGTGACGGAACGCCTCTCGAGCGAAAGTGCCGCGCGAATCTGGAAGGCGTGCAACCGCAAACTCGCGACGAAAGGCTTTTCGGCGCGAGGTTTGATGAAGAAGTCAAATGTCGAAGTCGTCGTCACGACGGATGACCCCATCGACAATCTCGAATATCACGCGGCAATTGCGAAAAAGCCGTTTGGGACACGCGTCCTGCCCGCCTGGCGGTCGGATAAGGCTTCTAAAATCGAGGATGGCGCCGCGTGGAACGCGTGGATGGATAAGCTCGGCGTGGCCGCGAAGATGTCCATTAAGACAATGGACGACTTCCGCGCCGCACTCGCTAAGCGGCACGCCTTCTTCGCGAAGAACGGATGTGTCATTTCCGACTACGGCATTTCCGAACTCTTCTTTGTTCCCTATACCGAAGCCGAACTTGCGCGTATCTTCAAGAAAGCGCGGCAGGGCGGCAAGGTGACGCTTGAGGAGCAGGCGAAGTTCAAGAGTGCTTGGCTTTATGCGGGTCTCAAGGCGGACGCGGAAGCCGATTGGTCAACCCAGCTTCATATGAACTGTTTGCGGAATCCGAATACGAAGATGTTTGCCGCGCTCGGTCCCGACACGGGCTTTGACTGCATTGGCGAATGGAACTTGACCCTTCCGCTTGCGCGGCTTCTCGATAAGCTTGAGCAAACTTGCGGGGTGCCACGAATGGTGCTCTACTCCTTGAATCCGAAAGATATGGAAATGCTCGCGACTTTGATGGGGAGCTTCCAGAAGGGGCCTGAGCGCGGACGCCTCCAGCTTGGTGCGGCGTGGTGGTTTCTTGACCAAAAGAATGGCATGCGCCATCAATTGGACGCTCTCGCGGCACTCGGTTCGCTTGGTAACTTTGTGGGTATGCTGACGGACTCTCGTTCGTTCTTGAGCTATACGCGACACGAATATTTCCGTCGCCTTCTTTGCCAGAAGCTAGGCGAGGAAGTCGCGCGCGGCGAATTACCCAACGATTTAAAGTGGCTGGGGGGCATTGTTACAGATATCTCCTACACTAACCCCAGCCACTTCTTCTTTAAATAACAACCTCTGGTATGGAGCGGAGTTCCTTCCGCCCCACGCCGATTGGTAGGGGGCGCAGTCCCTTGCGCCCCGTTTATTGGGCACATGTCGCTCTGGCACTGTTCGACTTCAACTTTATCCACCTTGTGTCTGCCTTACAACATGCGGCACGGCGGGCGGCAACCGTGCTAACCCGCCCTGATGCG
>CAVCJC010000011.1:0-24301 GCA_963602475.1 Lachnospira hominis (ex Liu et al. 2021) | reverse complement strand
CTCCCAACCTACGGTTTAGGAAACCGTCGCTCTGTCCAGTTGAGCTACAATCCCAATAATGGCGGGCCTGGCGGGATTCGAACCCACTACCCGCGGTTTAGAAAACCGCTGCTCTATCCTGATGAGCTACAGGCCCACATTTTCTGCCGCGCCACGCCTCGTGGTGGAGGTGAGGGGAGTCGAACCCCTGTCCGAAACAGCTCCAACCTAACATCTACGCGTGTAGCTAGCCTTTAATCTCGGCTCTCGTACGCGAACTAGCACGCTTATCGACAGCCATCCACTCGGTTCGGCTCCCCGCAGCACCCGAGTGGAGAGCCCTGCGGCGAGATCTGCTAAATTATGCCTTACCGCTTAGCAGACATCTGCGGCTCGACATCGCGGCCGTTACTTAGGCGGCGAGAGCGTAATCGTTGTTCGCAATTACAGTTTGTTCTCGTTTTTTACGTGGCCCACGAGAATCCACGACGCGCAATCAGACCTCGGCATGTCCCGTCGAAACCGGATCACCCCCACGGCTGAAAACGCTAATATTATACCAAAGTTCGGGCATCCATATCAAGAACAACTTTCAAATCTTTTGGAGCGGGCCGCGCGGCAATAATCCAGCGCCACGCATTTATGATGACACCCGGCTTCTCCGCCCTAATGATTATTTGCCACCGATACCATCCGTCGGCTTTCTCCAGAGCCGAGGGAACCGCCTCACCGACGGTGAGCCCCTTAATCTTCGCGAGGCTCGCGGCATACATCGGTGCCCACGCCGCCACACGCGCGGCATCTTCGCTCTTCAAGTTAATGGACGCCAAATGACAAAACGGCGGAAAATATCCGTCTTTTCGAGCCTCAAGTTCCTGTCGTGCGAAAGTCGCATAATCGCCGCGCGCGGCAGATACAATCGCCATTTCATCGGGGGCATACGCCTGAATAATCGCGTCACCCGGTAGCTCCGCCCTTCCCGCACGCCCCGAGACCTGCGATAAAAGTTGGTAGGTGCGCTCGGCGGCTCTAAAGTCGGGCATATTCAGGGAGCTATCCGCATTCAATACGCCGACAAGGGTGACATTCGGGAAGTCGAGCCCTTTAGCAATCATCTGAGTGCCAATCAAAATATCCGCCTCATGTCGCCGAAAGGCTCCTAAGATGTCGTCATGGGAGTTCTTGCGCGAGGTCGAGTCCGCGTCCATCCGTAAAATCCGCGCATTCTTGAAACAGACTCTCAAAGCTTGCTCCGCCCGCTGGGTGCCCACGCCTTTGTAGGTGAGCGCAGTCGAATGGCATTTCGGACACTCCCCCGGCACGGGAATCCATCCGCCACAAATATGGCATCTCAAGCATTGGTCGGCTCTGTGGTAGGTATAGGGCAAATCACACGCGGGGCACGTCAGCACATGCCCGCAATTCTCACAAATGACACTACGAGAATAACCGCGGCGGTTCAAGAAAAGGATTGTTTGCTCGCCCGTCTTAAGCCGTGCGTCGATGGCCTCAAGTAGCGTATGAGAGAAGATCTTGCCGCGATTCTGGGGCGTATTCATATCGACAATGCGCACATAAGGTAGCGAGGCATTCCCCGCACGCGTCGACATTGTGGCGAGGGCATATTTGCCCGTGCGAGCATTCAGCCAACTCTCGAGCGAGGGGGTCGCCGACCCCAGAACCACCCGCGCACCTTCCAAAGCGCCGCGCATGACGGCGACATCCCGCGCGTGGTAGCGCGGCAATTCTTCCTGCTTATAGCTCGTCTCGTGCTCTTCGTCGACCACAATCAGCCCCAAGTTCGCGACAGGAGCAAACACCGCACTTCGGGGACCCACCGCCACCCGTGCCACGCCACTACGGATTCTATGCCACTCGTCATACCGCTCGCCGTCCGAAAGAGCCGAATGAAGTACCGCGACCTTATCTCCGAAACGGGAAGCGAACCGCTGCACGGTTTGTGGTGTAAGGGAAATCTCAGGCACCATAACAATAGCGCCGCGCCCCTTCTCGAGTTCTGCCGCGATAGCCTGAAGGTAGACTTCCGTCTTGCCCGAACCCGTTATGCCGTGCAAGAGAACGGGGCGCTTTTCGTCCGAGAGGATGAGCTTAAGCGCGGCACTTTGTTCGTCATTTAGCTTCAGGGGGTGCGTCGGCAGGATGCGTCCGCACTTAAACGGGTCGCGGCGCTTTTGGCGGGGTTCGATTGTGGCAAACCCTTTCGCGGCAAGTGCCTTTAAAGAAGATGTGGAAGTCTTTAGCTCGACACAAAGGGGCATCAACCAGCCACCCCCGAGGCGCACAAGCTGTTCGTAGAGCCACTTTTGGTTCTTCGTAAGCTCGTCCGTCTCTTTTTTAGGGACGGGGTCGACATAAAGGAGCGCCCGTGGGTGTGCGTTGGGCTTCACCACGGCGGCAGGGATAGCCGCCTTAAGGACGCTTTCGAGGGGCGAGGCGGTATACGCGGCAATTCCCTTCACGAGCTTAAGAAGTGCCGCGCTGAAGAACGGTGTCTTATCGACGATTTCCTTAATTGCCCTGAGTTTCAGGTCTTTTGTTTCTGCCGCACCCGCTTCTTCGCTGAGGAGGCTCAGGGCGTAGCCCCGCGCCGTGCGGTAACCGAAAGGCACAGAAAGGAGCTGACCAACCGCCAGCTCCTTTTCAAGTTCGACCGGCACTTTGTAGGTAAAGAGCCGGTCGAGCGCGAGATCTATCGCAACTTTTACGTACACGCCTTAGGGGACGAGATACTTCATCGTCACGCCATTCGGAATCGAGAAGCTCTGCTTGTTGTAGATGAGGTAGAGCTTCGCGTAACGCGCCTTAACAACTGCCGCGGCACCGCCCTTGTGGATGATGACGCACGCCTTGTTGCCGAACGGCGCGGCATAAGTCTTGCCGAGTTCAATCGAGTCCTTCTGGGTCGACATATCGTGAGTACCCGCCGAGGTCGGGAAGCTCTGAGTATCGGCATTACGCGAGATAATCACAGGGACGATATCTTCCATTTCGTCGGTGATGCCGCTCGCGACAACCCAGCCGACATTGTTCTTCGTCAGCGTGCCCGTGAAAGCGGGGACGCCCGAGCCAGAAAGAACGCCAATATCGACACCGCTCACATACGGCGACCAATCGTCCTTGCCATACTGGTCGAGGTCGAAGAGCTTCTTGAAGTAGTCTGTCGAAGTACCATACGCCGTGCCCGCAATGTCGTCCGTATCATCGCTCTTACCGTCCGTTTCGGTCTGGTGGGGCCAAACACTCGTGAGACCCTGCGCTTCGCGTTCCGTATTCGCCTGAGTAATGCCGACGAACAGATTGCGTCCGCGCATCGACATTGCCGTCGTATTCGCCGATAGCATGGCGGACGAGATGGCTGGGAACAGCGCACCCATCAAGATGCCGAGAATGCCGATCACGACCAGCAACTCGACCAATGTAAACCCTTTTGTCAGTTTCTTCATAGTTATTTTTCCTTAGTTTTCAATTGTTGTCCTTACATTATCTCACAATTTTCACTTTCTTTCAAGTGCTTTTTTCACATACGGCCAGTATGCGCACGTGTAAGTAGCGAAACTTATGAGATTCAAAATGATCATAAAAGCCTCAATTGCATAGCAAAATATGAGCCCTGAGAGCTGTGCTGTTGCCGAAAGTGAGGGTTGAATGAAAAGGTAGATATAGATGAGCCCCGCCGCTGGGAACGAGAGCGCCGTGCGAACTTTGCCGAGCATCATCGCGGCAACATTCGCGCCGAACATCGTGGCGACGGACCGCAAGAAGGTCACCCACAGGTCTCGCAGGATGTAGAGAATCGTGAAGACGAGCATAATTATCGCGTGGGTGGTGTTGCCTTGGTGCATAATGAGCCAGGTGAGCGCGGGGAACGCGACAACATAAAAGACCTTGTCCATTAAGGGGTCCGCCATCTTGCCAAGGGAACTTACGACATTCCACCGCCGCGCGAGGGCTCCATCAAAGAAGTCCGTAAACCCGGCGAGGGCGAGGGCAATGACTGCCCAAGTGCCCCACGTGAGTCCCGTAGAAAACTCCTGAATAATCGCGAGCACCAGCCACGCAATGATGAACGGCACCCGCGAGAAGGTCAGGATATTGACGAAAATTGAACTGCCACTCACGCGTTCTCTAGCCCTTCATTTACGACATCTTGCATCGCGGCGAGGGCTTCCTTGAGTTGAACTAGCCGCGTCTTAAGGGACTGAATTTCCATTTCCGCCTTCTGAAAGTTCCGACGGGTCGCGAAGAGTTGTTTAAGAACTTCACCCACATCAAGGTCAAGGTCGGCGAGCTGCATGCCATCCGGAATCGGCACGAGCACAGGCTTACCGCAGCCCGTGCAGTTAATCTGCAAGCCCGCGCCACGGTAGTCGATGACGAGACTCTTATGGCAATGCGGACAATCAAATACGATATCCGTATCGCGAATCTCAACCGCCTCGGACGGAACTTCCGCCGGTGTCTCAGTGCTCGTTACTACTTCATCCATCTTGTAGCTCCTTTCCTTGTACCTATATTATATCATATTTAGGGCTTCTCGGGAAGAGGGGCAAAGACAATATCTTGTTCGAGCACGGCGAGCTTCACGGAAAGGAGTTTCCGCCGTCGCAGTGCCGCGACAATCGCCTTTTCAGCGAGATGTCCCTCATTGCATTCGTGGGAGAGATGGGCGAGATGCAAGAACTTGAGCTTCGGCGAGGCATATTTCTCAATAAGTTCCGCCGCCTCATCGTTGGAGAGGTGTCCGTGAGAACCACGAATGCGGCTCTTAAGGCACTCGGGGCGGTCACTTTGGCTCAGCAATACGGGGTCGTGATTCGCCTCCAGTGTCGCCATATCCGCCATAGCGAGGAGCTTCCCCACCGAAGCGAGCGGAGAGCCCAAGTCGGTCGCATGAAAGTAGGTTTCGCCCCCACATTTCACCAAAAACCCGACAGGGTCGGGCACATCGTGGGAGATTGGAAATGGAGACACCTCAAAAGGTCCGACTTCGAAGGACTGTCCATCTTCAAAGAGGCTAAAGTCATCAAATTCGTCGTAGCACCCCTGCGCACAAGTCGCCTCGACCGTCATAGCATTCGCGAAAAGCGGCAGGTCAGGGAACTTCTTATGAAGGGCCGCCACGCCCTTCACATGGTCGACATGGTTATGGGTGAAAACCGCGCCACAGAGCCGACTCGGATCAAACTTCGCCGCCTTGCACCGCGTCGCGAAAGTGCGCGGACCTATCCCACAATCAATGAGGAGTGCCCCCTCGGGGGCCTCCAAGATATAGGCATTGCCGCGACTCCCGCTCGCCAAAGAAATGAATCTCACGCGCTGAGCCTTATCGCTTAGAGTACCGTGACACGGGTAATGATGACAGCTTCTTCAGGGACATTCTGGTGGGGACCGTGATAACCCGTCTTTACCTTGGCAATCGCGTCCACGACATCCATTCCCTCGACGACTTTGCCAAACACAGCATAGCCAAAGCCTTGCGGAGTCGGTGCGGAGAAGTCAAGAAAGTCATTGTCGACGAGATTGATGAAGAATTGGCTCGTAGCCGAGTCAACAACCATCGTCCGCGCCATAGCGATTGTGCCGCGCTTATTCTTGAGTCCGTTCGCCGCCTCATTACGGATGGGCGATTGGGTCGCCTTTTGGTTCATATCCTTCGTGAACCCGCCACCCTGAATCATAAAGCCATCAATGACGCGATGGAAAATGGTGCCATCGTAGTGCCCCGAGGTGATGTAAGAGACGAAGTTCTTCACGGTCTCAGGGGCTTTTTCTTCGTCTAGCTCAAGGACAATTGTCCCTTTGCTCGTTTCCATCTTAGCCTTTTTCATAAATCTTTTACTCCTTCTTAGTTGAGTTGTTCAAAGCCACGTGCAATGCGCAAGAGTTGCTCCTCGGCAAATTCCTTGCAGATAAGCTGTACGCCCACGGGCAAACCCGCCGTCGTAAAGCCCGCAGGGACACTCGCCGCGCAGACACCCGCCAAAGCACTCGGGATGGTGTAAAGGTCGTTTAGATACATCGTCAGCGGATCTTGCACCTCGCCAATCTTAAAGGCGGGGGTCGGGGCGCACGGGGTTAAAAGCGCGTCCACCTTCTTAAACGCCTCCTCGAAGTCGCGCGTAATAAGGGTCCGCACCTTCTGAGCCCGCCCATAATAGGCGTCATAATAGCCGCTTGAGAGCACATAAGTGCCCATAATTATGCGGCGCTTGACCTCGGGGCCAAAGCCTTCCGCACGCGACTTCGTATAAAGCGTGAAGACATCCTTCGCCTCGGCACTGCGGTGACCATAGCGCACCCCATCAAACCGCGCCAAATTGGCACTCGCTTCAGCAGGGGCAATGATGTAATAAACCGCCATCGCGTATTCGGTATGCGGAAGCGACACCTCCACAATTTCCGCACCCGCCGCGGCACATTTAGCAACTGCCGCGTCCGTCAGCTTCTTAACTTCGGGATCGAGTCCCTTGACTTCGTAATATTCTTTGGGGAGGCCAATCTTAACGCCCTTCAAGTCCGCTCCCTCAAGTGCCGCGAGGTAGTTGGGGACTGGCAAATTGGGGGTTGTGCCATCGTGTTCATCGTGCCCAGCGAGTGCCCCCAAGAGAATTGCCGCGTCCTCGACACTCTTTGTCATAGGTCCGACCTGGTCAAGGGAACTTGCGAATGCCGTCACACCATAGCGACTGACGCGTCCGTAACTAGGCTTGACCCCGACACAATTACAGAAACTCGCGGGCTGGCGGATGGAGCCACCCGTATCCGTACCGAGCGCGGCAATGCAGAGGTTACCCCCGACCGCCGCGGCACTGCCGCCCGAACTGCCGCCCGGAACACGCGTCGTATCATACGGATTGCGCGTCACTCCGAGGGCGGAGTTCTCGGTCGAACTGCCCATGGCGAACTCGTCCATATTGACGCGCCCCGCAGGGATAAAGTCATTTGCCAAAAGCCGCTCAATGACGGTCGCGTTATAAGGCGAAGTATAGCCCTTCAAAATCTTCGAGGCGCAGGTGCAGGGTTGCCCTGCCACATTGATGAGATCCTTAATCGCGATAGGCACCGCCTTCGGATTCGCCGCCGCACGCTTCAGGGCATCTTCTTCATTAAAGGTCAAATAAGCGCCAATGCGTGCATTTTCTTCGTGATAGCGGTCGATAATGGCTTGTGTCAGCTCGACACTCGAGAACTCGCCCTTCGCGAGCCCTTCCCGCGCCGCCTTAATACCTAATTCGTAAAGTTTCATAATTAGCTCTCAGCCCCTTCCACAATCTTCGGCAAGAGGAACTCGTCGTGAACCCGCGCAGGGGCATTCGCGAGTGCCGTCTCAACAGGCATCGAGGGCTTAACCTCATCTTCCCGAAACGCATTCACTAAGCGATAACCATGCATCATCGGCTCGACATTCGTCACATCGACGGACGCAATCTTTTCCACATACTTAACGATATTCTCAAGTTGGGGCTGAAAAGTCGCCTTTTCTTCGTCCGTAAGCTCCAGTCGCGCAAGTTCCGCGACATACGCGACATCAATCTTTGAATCCGCCATTTTACTTGCTCCAGCTAGGGGTAATGGCGCGTCCCGCAATCTTAAAGAGTTGTCGTGGGGCATCGCCACCTTCCTCAGTATCAATCAAATAGAGTACGCCATCGCTTTCGGCGACGATGTGGCGTCCATCCCGCGCCCAAGTCGGGTGCTCCCAGTTGCCAGGGCTCGTCACGAGCCGCGCTTCACGATCGCCCTTCGCCGGCTCAATAACCGCGATTTGGCGTCCGCCTGCCCTCTTCGAGACATAGCAAATACGCCCATCCTTACCCCAATCGGGATCTACATTCTGAGTGCCCTGAGTCGTAATGCGGCGCGTCGCTTTGGAGGCGACATCTATAATATAGAGATGCTGCCGCCGCGTTTCGTCCGAGACATACACAATCTTCTTGCCATCAGGACTCCACGCGGGCTGTCCCTCACTCGCCTTCAGGGTCTTCGTGAGCCGCCGCCACGAGTCGGAAGCTGGGTCAATCACATAAAGCTCGGGGTTGCCATGCACCGAAAGCACAATCGCGACGGAATTCGCGTCGGGCGAAATCACCGCGCCTGTCGTGAGCCCACGGAAACTCCACTTCAGCTTGCGTGCACCTGTCTGAGCATTAATCTCAAAGATTTGCGGGGCTTCATTCAGATAGCCTGTATAGAAGAGCGTATTCGCGTCTTTCCAGCGGGGTCCGACGGAAGCTTTCCCATCACGCGTCAAACGGCGCACATCAGCGCCATCCGCATAGCCCGTGCAAAGCTCGCCCGACTTTCCATTCTTATTCACGAAAGCGATGGGGGCGGTCGCGAAGCCCTTCTGATTCGCGTAAGTCTCGCAAAGCTTATCCGAAAAAGCCCGCGCCGCCATACGCCGCGCCTTTTCATCGCCTGTCGGAGCTTGCACCGTGAGCGATTTGCCGCGCCCTTTCGCCGTAATGGCTCCACCTGCCGCACCCGTCACTTGGATGGGGGCGCCTTCCATCACCTTAAACGCCCCTGAGAGCGTCAAATTGCGTGTCAAAGTCTTCTGATAGACGCTATCGGCGACATTGACGGAAATCGCGAGCTTTTCTGCCCCCGCCTTATCGACATCAATTACGGTCGCCGCCGTGAGGTTAGCCCCCAAAAACGCCGCGAACGCGGCACAAAATACTGCTTTTGTCATCTTTTTACCTTTTCAAGTCGTGTAATCTGCATTAATATGGACATAGTCCAGCGAGAAGTCGCAGGTATAAATCGTCGCCTCGTGCTTGCCGAGGTGCAAATCAACCGTGACTGTGAAAGAGTCCGCCTTCAAAACTTTCGCGAGCTTCTCCAATTGCGCGGCATCCGCCACCTTACCAAAACGGAACGCCCATTCTTTGCCGTAGAGGACTTCCGTCTTCATATCCGTAACTGCCGCGCCCGAATAACCAACTGCCGCGAGGACGCGTCCCCAATTCGGGTCACGCCCAAACCAACTCGTTTTCGCGAGCGGACTCTTCGCAATGGCCCGCGCCGCACGCTCAGCATCCGTTGCGCTCTTGGCACCCCTCACGGTGACCGTCACGAACTTAGTCGCGCCTTCGCCATCCGTCGCCATCTGCCGCGCGAGCGAAATGCACACTTCCTCAAGTGCCGCGCGAAAAGCCTCAAAGTCCTTGCCGCCACGCGTAATCGCGGCATTTCCCGCCTTGCCACTCGCGAGGATGAAAAGCGAATCATTTGTGGACTCGTCACCATCCACCACCAAACGGTTAAAGCTCTTGGCGAGGGCGAGTTTGAGTGCCCGCTTGAGCATCGCCCCCGAAATCGCGGCATCCGTCGTAATGAACCCGAGCATTGTCGCCATATTCGGCTCAATCATACCCGAGCCCTTACTCATACCGCCAATCGTGACGCGCTTGCCACCAATCGTCGTCTGGACGCACGCCTGTTTCGGACGCGTATCCGTCGTCATTATCGCCTTCTCAGCGGCGAGTCCATGCTTGGGGGTCGTCCCGAGCGCGGCAATTGCCGCCTTCATTCCATTAAGGAGGCGCTCCATCGGCAGGCGTCGCCCAATGACCCCCGTCGAAGCGACGAGCACGTGCTTCGGGGAAATCCCGAGTTCCCCCGCCGTGGCGAGCGCGGAAAGTTCCGCGTCCTTCAGCCCTTCTTCGCCTGTGCAGGCATTGGCGCACCCGGAATTAGCGAGAATCGCTTGAATGCGACCACCCTTCATCACTTCGCGGTCATAAAGTACGGGCGCGGCGGCGACCTTGTTCGTCGTGAAAACTGCCGCGGCGACGCAGGGCGATTCCGCTACAATGAGCGCGACATCGTTGCGCCCCTCGTACTTAATCGCGGCAGGCACGCCCGCCGCACGAAATCCAGCGGCGGAACATACCCCGCCATCCTTAACGATCCGCAAGCTTGACATAGTCTCTCTCATGATAAATCGGCTTATACGCGGGACGAATGATGGGTCCTTGGTTGACCAACTCCTCCATACGGTGGGCGCACCAGCTCACGCAACGCGCCACCGCGAAAAGCGGCGTATACAAGTCTTTCGGAATCCCGAGCATTTCGTAGACGAAGCCCGAATAGAGGTCGACATTGGCGCATACGGCATCCGCACGCGGATGGGTCTCACGAATGATGGTCGGACCAATCTCCTCAATGAGCTCAAAGAGGCGCATTTCGTCCGTACGCTCCTTTTCCCGTGCGAGGCGCTCCGCCTTGACCTTCAAAAGTTGGGCACGCGGGTCGGATATTGTGTAAACGGCGTGTCCGAGCCCGTAAATGAGCCCCGTGCCATCACCCGCCTTCTTATTCGCGATTTTGCGCAAATAGGCCTCGACTTCGGCGGGGTCACGCCAATCATTCGTGTTCTCGCGAATCTCGTCCATCTGCCGCATAACCCGCAAGTTCGCGCCACCATGCCGCCGCCCTTTGAGGGAAAGAATAGAAGCCGCGACCGAGGAATAGATGTCGGTGTAGGCACTCGTCACCACATGGGTCGTGAAAGAGGAGTTATTGCCGCCGCCGTGTTCCGCGTGCAGGATGAGCGCGAGGTCGAGGGTCTCGGCCTCAAGCTTTGTGTAGCGTCCATCCTCACGAATGAGGGAAAGGATATTTTCCGCCGTCGACTTCTCGGGGTCGGGATTCCGAAGCATCAGCGACTGCCCCAAGTGGTAGTGCGCCTTCGCCTGATAGGAATAGGCCGCGATAGTCGGCAGGCAACCAATGATTTCCACGGACTGCGCCAAGCACTTCTCAACCGAGAGGTCATCGGGGTCGCCACTCTCATCAAAGGCATAAGAGAAGAGAATCGCCCGCGCCATCGCGTTCATCACATCCCGCGATGGATTGGACATTATCGCGTTTTCCTTAAAGCCATCCGACAGCCGGCGGTAGCGCCCGAGCTTCACGTTCCAGTCCGCGAGCTGTTCGCATGTGGGCAAATCGCCGAAAAGAAGCAAATAAGCCGTCTCTTCATAGCCCATGCGGTGGTCACGTCGCGCACCTGCCGCGAGGTCCGCCACATTGATTCCGCGATAGAATAGCTCGCCTGGCACCGCCTGCTTCTCGCCTTCGCTGACCACATAGCCGTGGACATTACCAATCGTCGTTAATCCGACGAGTACACCTGTGCCGTCGTCATTGCGCAAGCCCCTCTTTACGTTGAACTTACGGTACAACGCAGGGTCAATCGCATCGGCTTTGCGTATCATCGCCGCCTGATTTCTTAACCAATTCTCGTCAAGCATCTGCAATCCTTACTTAGTTGATATAAATTATACCTAAATACGCCCGAATACGCAATAGAAAAATTACACTTTCTGAAATTTCCTATTGCACTGAAAGCGAAAAGATGATATACTTTATAGAAATATGACTAGAAGTGGAATAACTAAAGAGGACATAATGGCTTGGGCGGGACCCGTCGTCTTCAAGCAAGCCCTTATACTATGCAGTGAAGGCGTCGTCAAGAATGTCGCCTACAAACCGTCGACCCGCGAGTTCTCAGGCAAGATCGAGCAACTCGACGGATGGGGTATGCCCGTCTCGTTCGTGTGGTTGCCCGATAACCGCATCAAGAGCAATTGCCCCTGCCGCGTGAATAAGCTCCTCGGACAGATTTGCTTTCACGTGGTCGCCATTGGTATCGCGCAAATGGTTATGGAAATGGACGAGATCGCGTCCAAGAAGCCGCCAGCCCCCGCGCCCAAACCCGTGACCGCCGCGAAGAAGTCCGCCGAGTTGCCGCCACCCGAACCTGAGGAGGACGAGTCGCGGTATATCCCCGTCGTAATGAAGCCCGAGATGTCCGTCTATGTCGCGGGCTCGCGAGCCTCGCTTTCCGTTGAACTAGATGCACACTATGATAAGATCGAGTTCCCCGCGTGCTCAGTCCAGACGGAACGCACCGTGTGGCTACCCGACCCCGATGACGAACTCGTCCGCCGCACCCGCAATATGCCCGTCGAACAAGATGCCGTTAAGGAAATCAAACGCCACGGCTTTGAGGCGGGCTACCGCACAGGCGACCAGAAGTTCTATCTCACAAACCCCGTTAAGGTTCTCACCTTCCTCGGCGCGGGACTCCCCGCCCTACATCGTCTCGGGTGGCACATTGAACTCGCCGATAAACTCACGAAGCTTACGGATAGCTACCCTTCTATCGTGCCTGTCGTTACTGTGCGCGACGCCCCCAACGGAGACTTTGATGTCGCCTATCGCTTTGAGGCTAAGGGGGTAAGTATCTCGCCCATCGAGATTCAAGCCGCCCTTAACCGCCGCGATGGCTACATTGAGAAGAATGGCGAGGTTATGCTCCTAGATTACCTCGCCGTGGAGCAGATGCATTCCGTTTTCTCAGACTGTGCCCCAAAGCAAAATGGCGCACCCCCGGGATGGTTCCGCGTTCCTGCCATTCACGCCGCCTATGTAAAGGCAACGCTCGATACACTCGATGTCGAAATTGACGATGCACGCGGCAAGAAATGGCGCAAAAATGCCGCGCTCCGCAATCGCGAGAAGTCCGCGAAGTTCGAGGTCGTTCCCCTCGGCCCCCTCGAGAAAGTTCTGCGTCCCTACCAAAAGCAGGGCGTTTACTGGATGCGCTTCTTGGAAGATTCGGGGTTCGCGGGGTTGCTCGCGGACGAAATGGGGCTTGGCAAGACCATTCAGACGCTCGCCTGGCTCTCTCTGCCGCGCTCAGGCAAGACGGACGAAGAGAAGATGCCCGCACTCGTCGTGTGCCCAACTTCACTCGTGCGCAACTGGGAAGCGGAAGCCAATCGCTTCACGCCCAACCTCAAAGTTCTTGTCCTCTCGGGCACATTCCGCAGCCAATTCTTTAAGGAGATTCCGTCCGCAGACATGGTCATTACCTCCTACGGAACCCTCCAGCGCGACATTGACACCTTGTACAGCAAGATGACCTTCTCAGCCATTGTGCTCGACGAAGCCCAGCACATCAAAAATCGCCGCACAAAGACGACGCATGCCGTGAAGCGCCTACTCTCCCCCCGCCGCCTCGTCCTCACGGGCACCCCAATCGAAAACTCGGTCGCGGATGTTTGGAGTATCTTTGACTTCCTTTTGCCAGGCTACCTCGGCAACTACGAACTCTTTAAACGACGCTTTGCTGAGCCTATCTTCTTGGGTGGTAGCCCCGCGAAAGATGCGCAGGATGGTCTTCGCCGCAAGATTCACCCCTTCATTATGCGCCGCTTAAAGAAGTCCGTCGCTAAAGACTTGCCCGATAAGATTGTGAAGATTTCGTACTGCCCAATGAGTGAGGAAGGTGAGCGCAAGTACTTAGCCGCCCTCACAAAGACGCGCACGAAGGCGGGCAACCTCGTCAAGAAGCAAGGCTTTGATAAGGCACGCTTTGAGATTCTCGCTCTCCTGATGAAGTTACGCCAAATTGCCTCACTCGGCAAGATGGACGCCTTCTTCGAGCAGTTGGAGGACGCGATTGAGGGCGGACACAAGATCCTTGTCTTCTCGCAGTTCTTGAATACCCTCAAACTCATCTCCAAAGAGCTCAACAATCGCGGCATTAAGTTCTGCTACCTTGATGGCACAACCAAGGAGCGCCTGCCAATCTGTAACCAATTCAACCACTCCCCCGATATCCCTGTCTTCCTCATCTCGCTTATGGCGGGCGGAACAGGCCTCAACTTGACGGGCGCAGATATGGTTATTCACTTCGACCCATGGTGGAACCCCGCCGTCGAAGACCAGGCGACGGACCGTGCGCACCGTATCGGACAAAAGAAGAATGTCTACGCGATTAAGATGATCTCCTCGCATACCATCGAAGAGAAAGTCCTCGCATTGCAGCGTCGCAAGCAAGCCATTATCGCGGCAACCATCCAAACGACGGATGTCGCTATTATGGAAAAGCTGACGGCGGAAGACCTGAACGAGTTGCTCTCTTAATCGAGGCTCACGGGACGGCGATTCGCCTTCTTTTCCGCGTGCATACGCTTATCGGCGAGCATTCGTTGCTTCTGCCGCCGCGAACGCCGCCGCTTTTGGCGGCGTTTCTTTTCCCTGAGCTGTTGCGCGGCACTTTTGCGTCCCTGTTCCCGCGCCAAAATCGCTTCCGCGAGCATCCGCCGCGCAAGCCACCGATTCGTCTCACGACTGCGCGTTTCGCCACAGCGCACGGCAAGTCCGCTCGGCTCATGGGCTAGGCGCACGACGCTAGAGGTCTTGTTGGTCTTTTGTCCGCCAGGACCTCCCCCCAGAATGAAAGTCTCCTCCAAATCCTCCTCAAAGACCGAGGCTTCGACCATCAAGGCGCGAATACTCGCGATTTTCTCAGGGGAAATCATAGAGTCGACTTAGTATTGAAAGCCTGGGATAATCGTCTGCCGCGCTTTTTTCGCCGTTTTCGGATAGTCGAGCGTATAATGTAGCCCACGGCTCTCGTGACGCTTCTGCGCCGAATGCACAATTAACTCCGCGCAGACGGCGAGATTACGCAATTCAAGCGTATCCGGCGTAACCAAATACTTGAAGTAGTACTCACGAATCTCGCGGCGAAGTGTACGGATGCGATGTGCCGCGCGGGCAAGGCGCTTATTGGTACGGACAATCCCGACATAGTCCCACATCAAACGGCGAATTTCGTCCCACATATGAGCGACCAGCACCGCTTCATCGGGCGGGACCGCATTCCCAATGCGCCAGGCGGGAATCTCAGGCGGTTTTTTCGCGAACTTCTCGGGGTTTTCCCCCAGCCGCGCCGCCGTTAGGCGTGCACAAACGAGGGCTTCCATAAGTGAATTGGAAGCGAGGCGGTTCGCGCCGTGAAGCCCCGTCGAAGCACATTCCCCGACCGCCGAAAGTCCTGGAATCGTCGTGCGCCCATCGGTCGTCGCCTGAATGCCGCCGCAGGTGTAGTGCGCAGCAGGGACAATGGGGATGAGGTCTTTGGCCATATCAATCCCGAATTCCATACATTTATGGTAGATATTCGGGAAGCGATTCATCAAATAGGCGCGTCCCTTGGCACGGATGTCGAGATACATGCAGTCATCGCCCGTGCGTTTCATTTCCGAGTCAATCGAACGCGCCACAATATCACGCGGCGCAAGTGAGCCGCGCGGGTCGTACTTCTGCATAAACTCGCGGCCGTGCTTATCCACGAGAACCGCGCCTTCGCCACGGACCGCTTCCGAAATCAAAAAGCGCTTGGCTTGCGGATGAAAGAGGCACGTCGGATGGAACTGGATGAACTCCATATTCTCAATTGCCGCGCCTGCCCGCCACGCGAGAGCAATGCCATCGCCCGTCGCCGTATCGGGGTTGCAGGTGTAGAGATAGACCTTGCCGCAGCCACCCGTCGCGAGAATGGTGTTGGGCGAGCGAATCGCATAGATTTCGCCCGAGACCTTATCCATTACATACGCGCCGAGGCACCGATTTTCGCCCTTAAGCCCAATGCGGCGGCTCATAATGAGGTCAATGACGATAGTATGCTCACGCAAGTCGGCTCCGCATGTCTTCGCGTGGCGAATCATCGCCGCCTCGCACTTCTCGCCCGTGATGTCGCCCGCATGGAAAATGCGCCGCTCGCAGTGGCCGCCTTCCCGCGTCAAATCCCACGAGCCATCCTTCTTCTTCGCGAACTTGACTCCGCAATCGATGAGGTCACGGATTCCCTCCGGCGCGTGTTCACAAATCTCACGCACGACATCCTTTTTGCCAAGCCACGCCCCCGCAATCATCGTATCATTGACGTGCTTCTCGAAGGAGTCGGCGGGATCCATCACGCAACAAATGCCGCCCTGCGCAAAGTTAGAATTGCAATCCTTTAGCCGCTCTTTTGTGACAAGAACGACCTTGCCCTTCTGGGCTAGATGCAGAGCACTAATGAGCCCCGCCATGCCCGAACCGACAATAAAGTAATCGCAATCTACAATCTTCATAGCCAATTAAAGAACCTTCTCAAGCCGCGCAATAGCCTCCAAGACATTCTCACGCGAATTAAACGCCGAAATGCGAATATAGCCCTCGCCCGCCTTGCCAAAACCCGCGCCTGGCGTGGTGACCACATTCGCTTCCTTAAGAAGCTTATCAAAGAAGACCCAGCTATCGCCCTTCACATCCACCCAGAGATAGGGGGAGTCTGTTCCGCCCGTGACGGTAAAGCCGCGCGCGGCGAGGGCTTCTTTCATAAGTTTCGCATTCTCAAGATAGAAGTCAATCGTTGCCTTCGTTTCCGCTTGCCCCTCGGGAGAATAGACGGCCTCAGCACCACGCTGGGCAACATAGCTCGCACCATTAAACTTCGTCGTCTGCCGCCGTGCCCACATCGGACGCAACTCCACCGCTTCGCCCGCCTTCGTATACGCCATAAGCCCCTTCGGGACAACCGTGTAGCCGCAACGAATGCCCGTGAAGCCCGCAGTCTTCGAGAAACTACGGAACTCTATCGCACATGTCCGCGCCCCCTCGCATTCGTAGATGGAATGCGGAATGCCAGGCGTGCGAATAAATGCCTCATAAGCCGCGTCAAAAAGCAACAGCGCCTTCTTGGCATTCGCCCAATCTACCCACGCTTGAAGTTGCGCCTTCGTGGCAACCGCGCCCGTCGGATTATTCGGATAGCACAAATAAACGATATCCGCGTCACCCGCCGCCTCAGGACTCGGCACAAAGCCATTTGCCGCGTTGCAGGTTAAATAGGTGAGCCCCGCATACTGTCCGTTCGCATTCGCGCCTGTGCGCCCCGCCATTACATTTGTATCGACATAAACGGGGTAAACAGGGTCGCCCACGGCAATTTTGACATCCTGTCCAAAAAGCTCTTGGATATTGCCGCAGTCGCACTTCGCACCATCCGAAACAAAGATTTCGTCCGCCTCAATCGAAATGCCGCGCGCGGCAAAGTCGACGGACGCAATCTTCTCGCGCAAAAAGGCGTGGCCCTGCTCAGGTCCATAGCCGTGAAATGTGGCGCGAGTGCCCTCATCGTCCACCGCCTTGTGCATCGCCGCGAGCACGCTGGGGGCTAGGGGTTCCGTCACATCGCCAATCCCAAGACGGATAATCTTCGCGTCGGGATGGGCGGCTTGATGTGCCGCGACACGGTGCGCAATTTCCGTAAAAAGGTAGCTTGCCTGAATCTTTTGATAGTTTTCGTTAACGAGTAACATAGGTAATATCCTTCTAAATTAGTTCTTGAAGTCTATGAGGTGCCCGACGAGCGAGCGAATGCCGCGATAATAGAATGAGAAGTCGAATAAGTTCCGTGTAGTCGTCAGGCGATGCCAGAGGGCGCGGGGTTGCAGAAAGCCGCGATAAACACAGCGAATCGCGTCCTTGATTTGCGCCTCAGTCGCGTACGGAGTCTTCGTTATGGCGCGGCGCATATCGTATTCATCCCAATCGCGGGTGGTGAGCCCATCCGCCGCGTCCAATTCCTTGAAAAGCGGTGTGCCCGGATACGGAATCGTCAATGTGCACTGCAAGGTGGAGGCGCGCCCCTGCGCCAAAAGCTTGCGGGCGAGAGCCGCCGTCTTCGCAATCTCGGCGGGACCCTCCCACGCGTGCCCAAACATGAAGGTCAAATGCACATCAAGCCCCGCCTCACTCGCCCACTTGGAGCCGTCCTCGACATCCTTGACCGTCAACTTCTTGCAGAAGCGGTCGAGCGTCTCTTGGTTCGCGGACTCTACCCCGAAAAGCACCAAACGGAACCCTGCCTTGCGCATCAGGCGATAATCGTCGGCGGTGAGGCGACCGAACCTCATATTGCAGTCGATACGCACCTTGCGATTGAGTCCGCGCCGAATCATCTCTTCACAAAATGTCGTCAGCCATGTCCCCACTGGGAAGGAGCCCGAGTCGTCCATAATCTCCTTCACACCATATTTATTGACGAGATAGTCAATTTCGTCAATGACATCGTTCACATTGCGCGTACGATAAGTCGGGTAAAGGGTCGTCCAACTGCAAAAAGTGCATTTCGCGTGCCAGCAGTCGCGTCCAGACATAATGTAGGTACCGGGCGTACGGCGGAAATTGCCATTCTTCTTCGCGTAAAGCTCCCAATGCACAAGTTCACGGTCAATCCACGGCGCGGCATTTAGGTCGTGGTCAAGCTTGAAGCGGCCTGTATTACAAATTGTGCCTGCCGCGTCCCGATACCAAATGCCCGCCTCAAATGACGCGGAATCAAAACAGGAATGAACGACGCTACTCAGAAGGAAGTCCCAATCGCCGCCCGTAAGAATATAGTCGACGGGGCACGCCTTCATCGATTCCTCGGGAAGTGCCGTCACGTGGTCGCCCACGAGAATGGTAATTGCCGCGCTTTTCTTCTTGAAGTCCGTAATCCACTGCCAATGACGCTTGACGACGGGGGTTTTAGTCTCCAAAACGACGACCTCGGGGGCAAATGCCGCGAGTTGCGCCTCAAACTCCTCAGGAGAGAGTTCCGCCGCGATGCCATCGAGAAACAGTACCTCGTGCCCCGCCTTCTTGAGCATCGTCGCCGCCGTCGCGGGCACGACAGGGAAAATGTAAGTGGGTCTAGAAAACCACTGAAATTGACGGTTCTGAGTTAGAAGCGGAATCCCCTTCTCGCTTTTTAAAGGCGGATAGGCAATCGCTATCTTCATGAAACTCCCTTACCACGCATAGCCAAGACCGACAATGTAACGAATGTCGCTTGACTTGCGTCCCACGCTCGGACGCGAATTGTACTCCCACTCAATCTTCGCGATGAAGTTGAAGTCCATAATAATCTTTGTCGTGAAGCCGACATCCGCCTTCATAATGTAGTGCTCCCAGTCATCTACTTGCGGATAGTACTCGAGATTATGGAAGCCGTTCACGCCCTCATTCCATTTCGGAATATAGGTGAGGTGGTGGGCATAACGAAGTGCTGCGTAGCTCTCATCACCACCCATCGGACGGACGCGATAGTTATCACGGAACCATGTTGCGCCAGCCTCTTGGTTGAAGCTCCAAACGCCAGTCGTCTCAAAACGCCGCGCATCGAGCCACTGATAGCCCACGCCCAAGCCGAGACGGACGCGATTATCGAGTCCCGCGATGGAATCTTCCTCATAACGCGCATTTTCGAAGGTATAAAAGGCGGGTCTCCAGAAGTGATCGTGTTGACCTTCAACCTCCCAGCGATCCGTTGTTTTATCGCGGTCGGCCTTGGAAGTGCCCGTTTCTGAGTAGTAGTAACCGAAGTCCGCATTGACGCGGTCTTCTTCCCAGCGGCGATTTACATTGGCGAGCAAGGAAGCCGAGTTTTGGTAAGTATTGCCGCGCGCGGCAGTATAAGAGGCATTCACCGACCCATGCCAAGTTTCCACGCCAGGATCAATCGCCTTAACATTCGTCGTATCAAGGGGCTTGCCCGAAGCAATAAAGACGCCGTTCGAGACCGTCATCGACTTTGTTTCGCGAGAGTAATCGTTATATTGCACCGTGTGATCGTGGGGGGTATCCAAGGACGCAATCTTCGCGAGCGGAACTTCAATGTCCCCAAGGTCCTCGGAAGTAAAAACGAGCTTATCGCCCTTCACAATCCCCGCCGTGCCCGACAAACGCGACCCCGAAAGAAGCGTAAGGGTATCCGCCGAGACGGTTGCGCTAGCAAAAAGCGCGGTGACTGCTATTAATGTTAAAGAACGCATTTTCATTGATTATTCTTAGAGTTTACATCTATAAATGGGATATTCAAATTAACCTTAGAGGTCACATTTGTACGCTGAGGGTCAGCATATTGCTCTTCAAGGCCGCGCATATCAAGGGACTGCATGCCTTCCACCATACTAGCACCACGATCACCTGGTTCTTGACGAATTTCATCCGTATAAAGTCGTCCAAGGACGGCATTTTTCGGAAGCCCAGCATCTTTCTTGATATTCTTCGGGTCAATCAAGCCCACAGTCACGAAGACAATGATTTCAGTCTGCTTTTTGATACGGGTACGCGAACCAAAGAGCCGCGGACCAATCCACCACCAATCACGAAGCCAAGGAATGCCACTATCAACTTGTTGTTCAACAGTACGCGAAAGACCACCAATGACCGCCGTCGTTTCGCTTGCCATATTGAACTCTGTAATAAGGCGTTGAACATTAATAATTGGATACTTTGAAGAGTAAGTTTTATCATCATCTGAACTCGAAGAAGCGTCACTTTCTGTGCCCGCTGTAACATAGTCAGTACAATCACTAATTGTGGGGACAATTTGAACATTAATGAGACCATTCGTGCCAATACGCGGCGTTACTTCGAGCGAAATACCCCACGAGAAGAACGCTTCTTTCGCGAACATAAACTTATCCTCGCCAGGGATTTGCGCCATCTTCATATCAAGGTCTGTGGAGAGTTGCCCGTTGGAAGCATAAGTCTTTTTCGCGGCAATGGTAACATTTGGATACTTCGTCGTCATATCGACTGTCGCCTTTTTGCCCGAGGTGACAATAATCTTTGGATTAGAGAAAGTTCTCGCGTCTTCGCTCGTTTCCAATGCTCGCAAAATGACATACAATTCGCTCATCCCAATTGTAGCATTCAAGTGCGAAAGATTCGCTGTGCTACCACCTGGATTCACCTTTGTATTATCTACTTCATATGTGCCCGTTTCTGACTTATAGCTTGAAATGCCCTTAAACCGCCGCGTATTGTACCCTGCATCAAGTCCCATAGAGCCGCGCATACCGTCCAACATCTGCCAGTCAATACCAAGCTTATGAGAAGCGTTATTAGAAAGCTCTACAAATCGAGCCTCAATGTACACTTGTTGTGGCTCTATGTCAATTTCGTCAATAATAGATTGGCACGTATCGAGCACCATGCGGGGGGCAGTAACCATAACGGCGTTGGCTTCGGGGAATGCCTGCGCCATTTTGGAGACTTTCCAAGCCGTACCAAAGTCTCCGCTCCAAGTAGCATTAAACTTTTCCGCGAGCTCCTCCGCATTGGCGTGAGCGAGCTTAAAAACGCGGGTCGAAATGCGCCGCTGGTCGAGGGCGGCTTCCGCGAGCTTCGTCGCTTCAGCCTCTGCCTCAAGACGCGCCGCTTCGCTTCCGCGAGCCGAGGCCTCGAGCCGCGCCTGCTCGACGGCATTCGAAGCCGCCGCGCGAATCGCCGCCTCAACTGCCGCGTCAATTCCTGAAGTCGTTAGGGGGTCCGCAACTGCCGCGTCACCTGCCAAACTCGCCGTATCATTCGTCGCGACAACAGCAATGGGGTCTTTTACAAGCGTAACCCCCTCGTCCGCCTCAGGGACGATAGGGGCTCTCGCCGCGCTCATCGCGGCAAAAAGGCTCAGCGCGGCAATTATCATACACCCATTAAGCTCGCGAGGAAAGCGTCCTTCGCTTGGACCTCCTCAGGCGCGAGCCCCTCAATTTCGTGCGGGAAGACTATCCAGTCGTTCCCAACATCCTTTACGAAGTAATCGGGCTTGATATCCGTAATATTCTTCTCGGGCTTCCAGTAGACGCAAGCCATGCGCATTTCGGCCCCCGTCTCATCAATACGCTTTTTAACGGCGCGCGCCGTCTTGCCCGTATCAAAAACATCATCGACGACAAGAACCTTATCGCCCTTACGCATCATCGCGAAGATTTCCTCGCCGAGCGTAAAGATGACCTCGCCCTTATTTTCACCAATTCCCGTATAACTCGCGCATTTTAGCGGAATATGCTGCACATTCCACCCCACCGCACGAAAATACTCGTGGATAGAAACGCCAACTGCCGCGCCACCCCGCCAAAGCGCAATGAGCAAATCGGGCTTCCAGTCCGACTGCTTAACGGCCGCGGCTAAACGCCAAGAGTCCCGCTGGAACTCATTGGCGCTTAAATAGTGCTTCGCAACTTCTGACATTCTATTGCCGCCCTTCTCTATTAGTTCTTGTAGGTGACGACACCAGTGCCCTTACGGACCACACCAATAATCGAGTACGGCTGCTTCTGTCCCTTGAGAGCGGACTCCACCGTCTTCAAATCGCGCTTGCCGACGATGAGGACAAAGCCAATGCCCATATTAAAGACGCGGTACATTTCGTCACGGTCGACCTTACCCTGATTCTGAATGAACTTGAAGATGGTCGGCACTTCCCACGTCGAGCGGTCGATTTCCGCATTGCAGACCTTGGGGAGAACGCGCGGAATGTTATCCGGGAAGCCACCGCCCGTGATGTGCGCCATGCCGTGAATCTTGACCTTACGCTCCATAATCTTCATTACGGGCTTCAGGAAGCTACGGTGCACCGCGAGAAGCGCGTCGCCGAAAGTCTGATTCGTGCCGGGAACC
Organism: Lachnospira hominis (ex Liu et al. 2021); assembly: GCA_963602475.1. Classification (GTDB taxonomy): domain Bacteria; phylum Verrucomicrobiota; class Kiritimatiellia; order RFP12; family UBA1067; genus UBA1067. The sequence continues at coordinate 1,996 of CAVCJC010000011.1, read as the reverse complement.
TTATCCTGCCACGAATAGCCACAGAGATCGAAAATGACACGGCGGGCGAGCGAGAAACCGTTCGTCTGAAGTCCGCCTGAGGGGAGACCAATAATGACGTCTCCGGCACGGATAGATTTACCCGTCACCAAATCATTGCGCGAGACGTGCCCGACAATGGTTCCGACGAGGTCGTATTCGCCGAGCGGATACAGCCCCGGCATTTCTGCCGTCTCACCGCCGAGGAGCGCCATCTTATTTTCCTTGCACGCCTTGCAAAGCCCCGCGACAACTTGGCTAAACTGCCGCGCATCAAACTTCGCCGCGCCCACATAGTCCATAAAGAAGAGGGGTTTCGCGCCCTGCACGAGGATGTCGTTGACGCAGTGATTGACAATATCTTGACCGACGGTATCGTGCTTATTCATCATGCACGCAATCTTGAGCTTCGTGCCCACGCCGTCCGTCGAGGCGACGAGGAGTTCGTCCTTACCAGCAGGCACTTTGTGAAGTCCGCCAAAGGAACCGATACCCCCAATGACATACTGTGTCTTTGTGCCGTTCACCATAGACTTAATCGCGGTGAGAGCAGCCATCTTGTTGTCGATATTCACGCCAGACTGGGCGTATGCGGACTTCTTTTCGGTTATCATTAGCTTTGACCTTAGAATCGAAAAATGGAACTTTGAAACGAGAAAACGGATTAAGGAGGCGCGCAGTATAATTCCCTGCGCGCACTCCTTAATAGTGCCCCTTAGAGCTTGTTGTTCGAGCCAAGAACCTTCACAATCTTGTGGATGTAAAGCTTCTTCATCTCTTCACGAGCGGGTCCGAGGTACTGACGGGGATCGAAGTGCTCGGGATGTTCCGCGAAGTACTTACGAATCGCCGCGGTCATCGCGAGGCGCGAGTCGCTGTCAATATTGATCTTGCAAACCGCGCTCTTAGCGGCCTTACGAAGCTGCGCTTCAGGAATGCCAACCGCGTCCGGGAGCTTACCACCATTCGCGTTGATGATGTCGACATATTCCTGCGGCACGCTCGACGAACCGTGAAGGACGATCGGGAAGCCCGGAAGCTTCTTCTCAACAGCCTTCAAAACGTCGAAAGCGAGCGGCGGCGGGATGAGCTTGCCCGTCTTGGGGTCGCGTGTGCACTGCTCGGGTTTGAACTTGTACGCGCCATGGCTCGTGCCAATCGAAATCGCGAGCGAATCGCAACCCGTCTTCTGCGCGAACTCAATGACTTCCTCAGGCTTGGTGTAGTGCGACTCTTCCGAGGCGACTTCATCCTCAACACCCGCGAGAACGCCAAGCTCAGCCTCGACGGTGACGTCGTGCTTGTGAGCGTAGGTAACGACCTTCTTCGTGAGCTTGATGTTCTCTTCGAACGGAAGCGAACTGCCGTCAATCATGACCGAGCTGAAGCCCGTATCAATGCAGCTCTTGCAAGTCTCAAAGCTGTCACCGTGGTCGAGGTGAAGGACGATTTGGGGCTTCTTGCAACCGAGTTCCTTAGCATACGCGACGGCACCCTCGGCCATATAGCGCAGAATCGTGGGGTTAGCATACTTACGCGCACCCTTCGAAACCTGCATAATGACGGGAGACTTCGTCTCGACTGCCGCTTGAACAATCGCCTGCATCTGCTCCATTGTATTGAAGTTGAACGCAGGGATCGCATAACCGCCCTTGACGGCCTTTGCGAACATCTTCTTGGTATTGACTAGACCAAGATCTTTGTAGCTGACCATGTATAACTCCTTAGTATTTTACCCTTCTTCGGGGATTTGCCCAAGATTATACCAAAAATAGCCCAACCATTCAAGCAGATTGTTTAGAAAGTTGTGTTTTGGGGGCTTTTAATTGAGTTTTAGGGGTATTTTAGGGCTGAGAGAGCCTTACTAAGAGCCTTCTCTAAGCTTCAACTCGAGCGCGAAGCTAATGGTAGGGCGGGCAGTCCCCTGCCCGCCGCCCGCCGCCCGCCGCCCACTCGCCCCCTGCCCGCCGCCCACCAC
>CAVCJC010000010.1:0-24591 GCA_963602475.1 Lachnospira hominis (ex Liu et al. 2021) | reverse complement strand
GACGCCCGCATCAGGGCGGGTTAGCACGGTTGCCACCCGCCGTGCCGCATGTTGTAAGGCATAAACAGGCGGGGAAAGTCGAAGTCGAGAGTCGAAGTCGAACAGAGGAATTGTTAATCATCTGATAACGGGGCGGAAGGGACTCCGCCCCCTACCCCTAAGTAAAGGCTCTACGACCCCCAAACAAAGGCTCAACGAGGGTCAAATAAAGGCTCAAATCGCGTCACTCTTCGGGTAAAGTATAGGTACCTGGGCCTACCTCAAGGGTGCGCCAGTCATACCTCACAAAAGCGGAAGTCCCTTCTGGCACGGTGAAGGTCCAATGAAGTTTACCTTCCTCATCATACCGCCACTCACTCTTGATAACACCATAGGGAGTCTTATAACTCGCTTTGACCCATCCGACGCGACGGTCAAAACCTGGACTAAGAATAAAATGCTTAAAACCGGGCGCGGCAGGATCAGGCAAAATACCTGCCATAACGGCATACATCCACGAATAGACCGAGCCAAATGAATAGTGGTTGAAACTATTCATACTCGCCATTGCGCCATTCTTGAGCCCGCCACCAAAGCCATCCTTCTTGGAATAACTATCCCACCGCTCCCAAATCGTGGTGGCACCTTGGTCGACATTATAAAGCCAACTTGGCATTTCCCGCTGCAAAACAAGGTCATAAGCAACCGAGGCATATCCAGCGGCGGAGAGTCCGTGCAACAAAACGGACGTCGCCAAAAAGCCTGTCTTCAGGTGATTGCCGCTCTTACGGATATCATCCGCCAGAAACTTAGCCGTCTTATTCCGCGAATCATTATTGGGACAAAGATTCAGCGCCACCGCGAATGCCGCGCCGCACTGCGTCCGCCACGCATCTTTCAATTCGCCCTGCTCATCAAAGAACTGCGTCTGGAAATCCTTCGTCAACTTCTTCTCAAGCGCGGCAAAACGCGCGGCCGCCGAACTTTGCCCTATCACACGCGCCATTTCAGTCATAGAGCGCGCATCCCAAATCCAATAGGAGAGGTCAATGAGGCGCCGATAGGCGTCGTTCCCCGCCTTCTCCAGAGTCAACCAATCGCCATAACGCGGAATCGGACCGTTATTCGCGTCCAGCCAGTTCATATACCGCACCATCGCCTCCCAATTATCGCGGACATGCCGCTCATCGCCAGTGAAGAGCCAAAGGCGGTACGGAATCAATATGCCTGCATCTGCCCAGCCAGTAATGCCGCGCTCCTCATTGCCGCCACATCCAATCGGGGCGACGGAAGGGAAAGCTCCGTCAGAATATTGACTATCACGAATATCAGCACAGAACTTAGAGAGGAACGGTGCGACATCCGCGAGATAAAGTGACGCGGGGACAAAGGTTTGCGCATCGCCCGTCCAACCTTGCCGCTCATTGCGCTGGGGGCAGTCCGTGGAAGTACTCAAATAATTCGACCGCGCTCCCCAAAGAACACACGAGGCGAGTTGATTTAGCGCGGGAATGCCTGTCTCAAAAGAATTACCCTCCTGCTCCGCACAAATCGAAGTAACAGGAATCGAGACAATCGACTTTATTGTGACGCGTCCCGTCGCCGTCATAGAGAGATAACGATAGCCAAAAAATGAGTGTTCCGTCAAATACTTCGCTTCGCCGCCACGGAAAGTATAATCAACTCGCGCCAAAGCATCGCGCAAATTATGAAGCATCACACTCCCCGAGGGACCATCCCCGCCGCGGCACTTTTCTCCGTTCGCGTCATTCAACATCTCACCAAAGACAATTCGTGCCTGAACGCCGCGTTCAGCCGCGAACACAATCTCAGGCACGGCGGAACAGTTCTGAGCGAAGTCCACAACGAGCGTCTCGCCCTTCTCAAGCGTAATCGGTTCGCCTGCTGCGTATTTCTTAACAATACGGACGCGTCCAAAGCTTTCTTCGGAGGTCCCATCCGTGCCCTGCCAAGTATAAGTCTCAATAGGCTTAAGCGTCAGATCGCGGCGCAAATTGATAACGCCACCTGCCATCGGACGAATCTCGCCTGCGAACTCGGTATTCACTGTAGCGGGGCTCCACCCTTCTTCTGTCTCCCATGGCATCGGCTCACGGTCATCGTAGATCTCGCCATTGAAGATTGTCGCGCGGCGAACCTTGCCGAGATAGCCCGCTTGCCATTCTGAGGCACGCGTAGGTTTCTCTTCTACGCGTCCATCCTTGTAACGGATACGCAAAACGCCTGCAAAAGCGCCGCGCTGTCCGCGCATACCAAAACACATATCGCGCCACCAGCCCGCGCTGACAATTGCCGCGAGTTCATTCGTCGCCCCAGCCGCACGATTAAAGAGTTCCGTCACATCGCTTGCCGTCGCCGCGCGGCACTTTGAATAGTGCGTGAAGCCAGGCTTGAGAAATCCGCTGATGCCGCGTCCGTTTACATACGCCTGATAAACGCCAAGACCTGTCGTGAACCACCAGACGGACTCCACCTCGGCCTCGTTGACAACACGCGAACGGAATGCTGAGCTATCACAAGAGCCCGTAGGTTTACCCAAGGCAGAAATAAACTCTACACCCTGCCACGAGGGTAAGAGGCTCGAGTTCCCTGCGCCCTGCGCGGCAGATCCGATGGCTAGTATAACTGCCATCACTGCCCCATATATCGTTTTTATCATACCTTGACGCATATCTTATCGTACCTTCATTTTCTCATACCCCTACCAGCGGCGGCGGGAGAGTGAACACCCTCATTCTTAATTCTTAATTCAATGGAACGCCCGGGGCGGGCGAAGCAATTGACGGGGGTGACGCGGCAAATGAGGTCGCCTTTGGGCATGTCGGCCCACGCGAGAATGCACTTGGTCACGGACTGTGCCCGCTGGGCCTTTACGGACTTATTAAACCCTTCCGCGAGCACATAGCGCGTGACGGGATCTCCGCCCTTCTCAGGCGTAATCGTAATCTCGAAACGCCACACACGATTCGCGGCATTTGCGATTGCCGCAGGGATAGTAAGTTCGAATGCGGGTTGCTCAACGGCTTCCACTGCCGCGCGGTTCCCCGCTGCTTTTGCTCCGCGATTCGTGGCGCGGCAATTACGGATGCTCAGTTTCGCTCCCTCGGGGAACTCCGGCGCACCCATCGTTTTCGCGTGCTGGGCAAAAGCGAAAGGCTTAGGATCCGCAACTGGGAGAGGAATTACCCAGTCCGTCCCCACATCCTCTTCGGAAAGAAAGTCGCGGCGCTGAATGACGATGCAATCATCATAAACGCGGCAAAGCATCCCTTGACGACAATCTGGGCTAAAGCCGCCTCCGTCATATTTTGGCGTCAACTTTAGGGCATTAAATGGCTTAGCTTCGGCGACTTCACTCTCAGCATTTTCGTAGCCACGCGGCGGAACATCATCATCGGGGAGGCATCCGTACCGCAGGGAACTTGTACCAATTGAAGTGAAAGAGCCTTGCCAAATGGAATGTTCATCGGTCAGCGAATAATGCGAGTGCCCCGAGAACGCTATAGCGTTGGGGAACTTCGAAAGTGCACGCGTGACAAAACCTTCATCGTGTCCCCACGCTTGAGAGCCGTAGCAGGTATCCTTGGGATGCGGATGCTGAAAGTAGAAGAATGGCTTTGTAGAGTCTATTGTCTTAGCGTTTGACGCGAGGTAGCCTTCAAGTTCCGCGCCCGAGGGACACTTCCCGAAGCCCGTCTCAAGACCCGTGCCATCATCCCAGTGCACTCCGATGAAAGTATAGCCCTTCACTTCCTTACGATAAAGCGGCGCATAGTCCTCGTGGAAGAGTTTGCGCCACCATCCCGCCATATCCGAACGCAAGATATGACGGCGCCGTTCGGCTTCGTCTGGATAGAGTTTTGCCGCGTGATTATCGTAAAGATAGCCGTGATAATCGTGATTACCGTAAACAAAGAGCTTCTCTACGGAACGTCCGTCAGGGGCACGGTCATTCGGGAAAGTGTCGTACCACGCTTGGGCGACGACTTGCAACTCCTCGACCATACCTTTATCCGCCATATCGCCCGCAATCATCACGGCATCCACGCCCTGGTCGCGATACCAAGCGAGTGCGCGGCGGAAAGTGAGGTCGTTGTGCGCGTCGTAAATGCTCTCACCAGCCTTCGCGGCGGTGCTAATATGGATATCTGAGAGCACACCGAATGTCAGATTCGGCTTGCCGCGTCCGCGAAAAGCATTACTCTCAAAGAAACGACACCCCGCGAGTGCGCCAAAAGAGGTCGCACCCGCGAGAAACCACCGCCGCGTGACATTCATAAAGCGTAACCCTTACTTTACGCTAGACTCAAAGGCTTTGTAAACCTTATCGTGAATGGCTTTCATTTCCGCCGCATCATACTTGAGCACTTTGCGGTCGTAAGTGAGAAGTCCGTTGATTTCAACCTCGACATCCGTCGTCTGGGTGTAAACGGAACCACTAAGTCCCAGTGCCGCCCAATTCGCGAGGCGGTCCATAAGCGTCGCGTAAGTCTTCATCAGCCCTTCGCGCGTCGCCGTCTCCTCGAGTCCGCCGTAGCCCCAGTTGCCGCTACCATCCGTCATCGCCTTCCAGAGATGTCCCTTAACCGGCTGACCGAGTCCGCCAAACTCACCCAAGAAGGAAATGCGCCGTTCATTGACGGGTGTCATCTTGAAGTCGCGGTTGTAGTCGTGGCGGTCGATTGTATCCGCCGCCTCGCAAACACCAAGCGGACGATGCTTCGACCACGCGCGATCTTCGGGGTTGTGACCCTTATCGCCGCCCTCGAAGTCCACCCAGCCGCTCGGACCATTCACGAGGCGCGTCGGGTCCGTTTCTTTGACCCAGTCCAAGGTGGAGTGCGTCAAGAATTCGCCAGGCTGCGTCCAGCCTTCGTTATACGGACCCCAAATCACAATGGAGGGAATCGACTGCAACAAATCCACCATCCCCTTCAGCTCGCGGCGCTGAAGTTCATAGCGCGGCACTGTCGTAGTTTTGAAAGGCGCGAAAAGGTCGAAGTCGCCGCTGGGCAAATCCTGAAGAACCATAATGCCCATCTTATCGCAGAGATAGTAATAACGAAGCGGCTCAATCTTGATGTGCTTGCGCATCATATTGAATCCGCAATCCTTAAGGGACTGAATATCAAACGCCATTGCCGCGACCGAGGGCGGCGTGAGGAGTCCGTCCGGCCACCAACCCTGGTCGAGCGTACCCATCAAGAAAACAGGCTCATTATTGAGGAAGAAGCGCAAAATGCCCTTCGCATCGCGGCGCTTCTCAATCTTGCGCATACCAAAGTAGCCCGAGATCGCGTCCTTGCCGCAGTTCGCCGTGAAGTCATAGAGATTTGGTGTCGCGGGCGACCAGAGACGGACGGGCTTCGGCAGTGTCAGCGTCACTTCGCCATTGACCGTCGTTGCCGAAACCTCTCCCACCGTCACCTTGACCTCAGGACGATTAAACGCGACACCCGCCACATCAAACTTGAAGGAGACTGTGCCCTTGTCAATATCGGTGACAACCTTGTAACCCGCAATGTGCGTCTCAGGGACATTTTCCATCCACACCGTCTGCCAAATGCCCGAGACACGCGTATAGAGGCATCCGTGCGGCTTGAAGCTCTGCTTGCCACGCGAATTGATGAACTCTTCCGTCGGATCCCACACGCAAAGCGTGAGCTCGTTTTCGCCGTCAACAACATAGTCCGTAATGTCGAGCGTGAACGGCAACTGCCCACTCTCGTGGGGAACCGCCGTCACCTCGCGGTGTCCGATAAAGACTTGTGTGCGGAAGTCCACGCCACCAAAGTGCAACAGGATGCGCTCACCCGCACGCTTTTCGCACTTAATTTGCCGCGTATACCAAAGGAACTCGTCGGGCTGCATAAGCCGCGCAACACCCGAAAGGACGCTCTCAATCGCGAACGGAACACGAATCTTGCCCTCCCATTGCGTGGGACGTCCCGCCGTATTCGTGACGCAGGTTATCGCGTAATCCCAGTCTCCGTTAAGGTTCACCCAATTCGCACGCACCATCTGCGGACGCGGATATTCCGTCCACGCATTCTCACTCGTCACCTTCTCACCCCACGGGGTCATAATGGACGGCACAGGCGCTTTTTGGGCAGGCACCGCGAACGCGGCACTTCCCGCAATACTCAGCACCGCCGAAAGCGATACGAGTCCCCTCTTCAGATTGCACTTACTTTGCATATTTCTCATAGTCAACTCTTTCATCATAGTTTACCCAGCAACAATTAGTGCGTGCAACCCCCTGTTGCTTGACCAATCATCACGGGTCTTTTCAGTGAATGGAGAAAATTATATCATATTTTTCATTCGCCGTCCATCCCCAAAAAGGGGGAAGAGAATAAAAACTTGTATGATTACTGGATTGATGTGGAGGGCTTTTTTAACCACGGCTTTACACGGATTTTCACGGAGTGTTTTTGCCGTGGAGATCGGGAGAATCGGGAGATTCTAGGTGGGCGGCTTGGGCGGGGGACTGCCCGCCCTACCTCTCTCTGTGAACTCTGAGGCTGTGCGTGAGATATAAAACGGGGCGCGGGGTTGGCGCTAGTCGGAGAGGGAGAGGCGCATTTTGCGGAATTGGTAGCGCTTATGGACTTTGACAAGGGCTAAGAATAGTAGGAGCAAGGTGAATGCAATGACGAGCGGGCTGTCGCCGAGGCGGGTGTAGAGCGTGGGCGCGGTTGTTGAGATTGGCAAAACTTCCGCTTGTGCCGCGCGTTTATCGACGAGGGGGACTCCATTCTCCCCTTTCATCCAATAAGCTCTGCCATTCGGCAAAATAATGCCCGAGACACCTGAATTGCCAACACGCGCGACGGGGAGCCCCGTCTCAATTGCGCGCGCTACGCTCTGCCATGCGTGCTGAAGTGGCTCTATGGAGTGCGAAAACCAGCTATCGTTTGTGATAAACACGAGGAAGCGCGCCCCTAATTTCGCCTGCTTGCGAATGAGGGCGGAGTCCGTATCCTCATAGCAAATGGAGACCCCGAAAGGAATTGCCTTTTGCCGCGTTTCAAGGTTGAGAAGCTTCAATTCGCCTGCCGTGCAACTGCCAACAGGCGCGAGTCGCTGGAGGAAGGTGAAAGTCTTATCGCCCGGAATGTATTCGCCAAAGGGGACAAGGTGCACCTTGTCATAAATTGAGACGGCGAGAGAGTTCGCATTCGTCGCCCCCGCCTGATAAAGCGCGGCAGAATTATAAAGTGCCGCGTCCGTGCGCCGTTCGCCACCCGCGAGCAACGCCTTCGCTCCCGCGTGACGCAATGCCCACGCGGCAAAAGCTTCCGCATGGCGTCCGTCGACGCGCCCCCACTCCCCCATCGCGCTCTCGGGAAGGATGACGAGGTCACATTCAAACGGACGCAACGCTGTCATCAACTCTCGGTAGATTTCAGTCGGATTCTCCTCAGCCGCACGAAAGACACAGGGGAAGTTCCGTTGGACGAGCCCGACAGTGAGGAGAGATTCATCATCCGTCGCGGCACTTGGGTGCCCGTGGTGTTCTGCCGTGTAGATTCCCCAAATGAGAAGGAGCGGCAAAAGTGTCTCGGCGATGCGCACAAACTTTGGGACACCGAGGTCGGCGGGCTTCCACACGCGCTGGATGAAGGAGACGATAGTGCCATTAACAAGAATGACGATTCCGCTCAGAAGCGCGACACCGCCGAGCGCGGCAGGTGCGCCAAAGCCTGTCTGGGCGAGTGCCGTACCGAGCTGATTCCACGCGAAGCCTCCGCCAAAAGTGCCGCGCACCCACTCAAGTCCCGCCCACAAAATCGGCTCGCCAAGAAGAATAACTCCAAGCCGCCGCAGATAAAGATTTGTGGCGGAAGGGAACCTCACGCCGTCCTCCCCTTCTGCCCACTTCCAGAGCTGTGCGGCGAGATAGCCAAACGCGGCAAAATAGAGGGCGCAATACGCGGCAAGCCCAAGCCAACCGAGGAGGACGAGATACCAGGGGCCGCCGTTCTTCACGATTGCGGGCATCCAAACGAGTGTCGCAAACCAAAAGAGGAATCCGTTTATAAACCAAATGCGTGCGGCTTCGCGAGGCGACTTCTGCCGCGCCACCCAAATGAGTGGAGCGAGCGCGAAAAGACAGTCCGTCGCCTCCCCCATAGGCGGGAAAGTCGCCCAGAGGAGGAAGCCTGGCAAAAGCCAAAGGAGCTTCAGGATAACCTTTAGCAGCCTTTTAATCATAAAGGTGGATCCCAACTCAGGTCAACCCGCCGTGGGGCGAGTTCCGTCGGCGGACGGAATGTGCGCGGCACATTGCGGGTCGTTATCCAAAGTCCCTCGCGAGCATAAACGCGAAGCCCTGACGCGGCATCAGGGACGGCTGCTGGACGATGAAGAGAAATGAAAAGCGGCGTAGATTGCTGTGCCAAAAAGGTGACAGGATAGCCACTTTCGGCTAAGAACTGCAAATTATCTCGCGCATTCTCGGGACTCGCCACAAATGCCGTCACGCCCAACTCAGTAAGTTCCTGGAGAGCGAAAGAATTAAACGCATAGAGCGACCAATCACCTGAAATCTCCGTCACCCCACACGCTTTTAGGAGGCGCACTCCCGCGAGGTCGGCAGCTTCCCACTTCGCATAGCCCGCACGAACCAAGTGCTTCACAGCCACGCGAAGTTTTTGAAAGTCTTTCTCTGCCACATAAACAGGCAAAGCGAAGCGCGTCGTTTCACGCGGCAAATCGCGTTTCTCGATTTCCGCGACGGAATCAGCGTCAATTGCGTAAATGACTTCGGTCCATTCTCCCGCCGGAACTTCTTGGTCGAGCCTTACCTTCAGGGTCGCACCGCCCTTTTCGGATGCGCCACCCCAATTATCAGAGGTGTCGCCCTCTCTAATTTGGTCAATGAGTTCGTTTCGTGATGCGAGACGCAAATCGTCCAACTTCGCATAGAGTTCGCGCCGCATTTCATTCAAGAAGCTCGCGGGGACGAAGAGCTTGTCAGGGTCATCAAGCGTGAGAGAACCGACGCAATAAGTTTTTTCCGTCGACTTCTCAAACGCGGCAGAAATGGCGAGCGGCGTTTTCTCGGGTGCTTTTGCGGGGGTGAATGTGCCCTCGTGGGAGACTTCCGCTGAAATGCCGCGCCAAGTGCCCTTTACTGTCACAAGCGTCGGGGCAATTTTCACACTGAGTGCCACCGCGAGAAGTCCCGCATAATCGCTGATGCGTACCGAAGGGACAGGGAATTGCCGCTTGACGGCATTGGACATCGAGCAATAAACCGTGTCGCCCGTGCGCAAAAACGAGAAGTCGTTAACCTCATCCCCTTCTACAGGTTCGGGCAAGCGCACCTCGACATCCGTCTCAGCAGGAACTTCGAAAACAGGAGAGCGCGAAAAGGCGGTGCGCAATTCGGCAATCCCGAGTCCGCGCGGCTTACCGCCCTCGGGCGCGGCAAATTGGAGTCCGTCATGCTTCTCGAGTGAGCGATTTGTATGGAAGCGTAGCCACTGATTTCCCTCACGGTCACGAGTAATGCGCTTGACGATGCCAATGGGCGTACCTAAGTGGCCGAGGGAAGTTGGGTCAATGGGCGACTCCGCCGCCGCTTCGGGAGTTAGGCGCAATTCAGTGGTGCGACGCGAGAAGATGGTCTCGAGGTCGGACGGCGTAACCGTTCGCGTGGCGGAAGGCTTGCCGTCCAGAATCTCGCGATAATACCGCGTTACGGACGCGACATACAGCTCATTCTTCATGCGCCCCTCAATCTTTAGGGAGGCGACCCCTACTTCCGCGAGTTTACGGGCATCTTCGCCGAGCCGCAGGTCTTTCATAGAGAACGGGAGCATCTTCTCGCCGTCCTCATTCTCATAAGGGAGACGACAGCAATAGGCGCAGAGTCCGCGATTGCCGCTACGGTCCTTTTCCATTGCAGAAAAGAGACAGAGTCCTGAGACTGAATAGCAGAGAGCCCCGTGAATGAAACATTCAAGCTCGATATCGCCGCAACGCTTAGCAATGTAAGTAATTTCTTCTAGGGAAAGTTCACGCGCCAAAACGACGCGGGAAAAGCCGCGCTCACCGAGCGCGAGGACACCCTCGAGATTATGGGCAACGAGCTGAGTCGAGGCGTGCAAAGCAAGGTGCGGAAAGTAGGTGCGACAAAGTCGCGCCACGCCAAGATCCTGCACGATGAGGGCATCTGGGGCGATTTCATCTAGCTCCGCAAGTGTCGGGATTGCCGCGTCGAGTTCATCCTCGCCGAGCACAGTATTAAAGGCGACATAAACCTTCTTATTTTGAGAGCGCGCTACCCGCATGAGGTCACGCAGCTCGTCCAGCGAGAAGTTGGACGCGAACTTGCGCGCCGAGAAGTCCGTTAGCCCACAATAAACGGCATCCGCGCCCGCCTTAAATGCCGCGAGAGCAGTCTTAAAAGAGCCGGCTGGCGAAAGAAGTTCACAGTCCATTGAAGTCGAGTGTTGCGAAATAGTCATCTATCGTTTCCGCGCGGCGAATCTGCCGCACCGAGCCATTTTCCTCGAGGAGGAGTTCCGCGCTACGAAGCTTGCCATTGTACTGAAAGCCCATAGCGTGCCCGTGAGCCCCCGCGTCACAAATGACGACGAGGTCGCCAGACGCGAGCACGGGCAATGTACGCTGAATCGCGAACTTATCGTTGTTTTCGCACAAAGAACCCGTTACATCGTAGACGGAAGTCTCGCCTGAGTTTCCCTTGCCCGGCACCACAATTTCGTGGTAGGCACCGTAAAGCGCGGGACGCATCAAGTTCGACATACACGCGTCCAACCCCGCGTAGAGACGATAAGTATTCTTGATATGGCGCACGCGTGAGACGAGATAGCCATAGGGACCCGTAATGCATCTGCCGCATTCCATATAAAGCGCGAGAGGCTTAAGTCCCGCCTCTTCGACGAGCGTCTTATACGCCGCCTCAATGCCTTTGCCGACGCGGGTGAGGTCCATTGCTTTTTGGTCGGGACGATAAGGAATGCCGATGCCGCCACCGATATTCACAAACTCGAAGTCGATGCCGAGTTTCGCGTGGAGTTCGCCGACGAGCGTGAAGAGCATCCGTGCCGTGTCGATGATGTACTCAGGGTCAAGTTCATTCGAGGCGACCATCGTATGCAAGCCAAACCGCGTCACTCCCGCTTCTTTCATCTTCGCGTAGCACGTGAAGAGTTGGTCGCGCGTAAAGCCGTATTTCGCTTCCTCGGGCTTACCAATAATCGCGTTGCCCCCTTTCAAAGGACCGGGATTATACCGACAGCAAAAGACATGCTCAGCAGGATTCGCGGCAAGTTCCGTCGCGAAGTTAGGGATTGCTGTACTGAGGAAGTCCCAATGTGTAATATCGTCAAGATTAATGACCGCCTTAAGTTCCCACGCTTTCTGGAACTCCTCTGCAGGCGTATCATTTGAGGTGAACATAATAAAGTCGCCTGTATTGCCGACTTTTTCAGCCAAAATGAGTTCGGGCAAAGAGGAACAGTCGCTCCCAAAGTTAAACTCGTCCTTTAAAAGCTTCATGATATACGGGTTCGGCGTCGCCTTCACCGCGAAAAACTCACGAAAGCCCTTATTCCACGCAAACGCCTTCTTGAGGGCACGCGCATTTTCACGAATCGCGCGCGCATCGTAGATGTGAAATGGCGTGGGGTAGGTTTTCGCAATTTCCTCTAGCTTTTCTTTGTTAAACGGAAGCTTTCTCATAGTTCTCCTTAGAAAGAAAGATCTTTATTATAACACTTTTTTTACCAAGCAATTGCATCTAGGGCGCTTACCATCAATCGCCGCGCGACCTCATCTCGCGTCTTAGCATTTGCCGCGCCGAGTACAACTACAATGGCGCGATGCCCCTTGCGCTTGCCCGTCAAGATGACGGAACTTCCGCCGAGGTCGATGTAGCCCGTTTTGAGTCCGTCTACCGCCTCAGAGCCGTCCGAATTGATGATTTTGAGGTTATTCTTGACCATTACATTGTTGTGGTTAACAATTTCCGTCGGCACCCACTCACGCTTACCGCCGCGCTTGGAGGTTTGGGGCACTTTTACGGACATCTTTTTTATAGAGGTATAATCGAGAATCTCGGGGTGCACGATGAGGAGTGCGCGGGCGAGTTTCGCCAAATCGGCGCAAGTTGAGACATTATAGCGTTTTGCCGAGCGGGGCCAGGGCGGCATGCCATTTGGATTGAAATAAATGGTATCTTCCATCCCAAGTTCCTTCGCCCGCGCATTCATACGGGCAACGAAACTCGCGACATCGCCCGCACAGGCTTCCGCGAGGAAGATGGCCCCATCATTCGCGCTCTTGACCATAAGAAAAGCGAGGAGTTCCCGAACGGAAAGTTGCTCACCCGTAATCATCCCGACACAACTAGGCTTGCGCCATTCGACTTCCTCCCGCGAGCGCGTCGGGGAGGCAACGACGGGGGTATCGAGCGAGAGTTTACCCGCCTTCACATCGTCCAACACGAGATAGGCGGTCATTACTTTCGTGATACTCGCGGGGTAAGCACGCGTCTCGGCGTGATCCGCGAAAAGGACGCGTCCAGAAGTCGCGTCAATCGCGATAGCCCCGACATACGGGTCGCGTGCACGATTTGCCACCCCCTCCGCCGCACACGCGGCAGAAAAGGCTAGAAGCGCAACAAAAATGAGGGCGCGGCGGCAAATGCGCACGGCGCGACTCACTTGATGGTGCGGTGCGTCGCTTTTACGAGAGATTTCCAAAGCGCGGCAGATGTAAGTGCCGCGAGCGCGGCATCATAATTCTCTTTCTTGGAATAAGCCTGCATAATGCCCGACATCAGGCGCAGATAAAAGGCTGAAACCGCGACAGGAATCGCCGAGAGGAATATGATATGCACCTTCTCGCCATCCCAGTCAATGCCCTTTTGCGAAACGCCCATCGCCATTGTCAGCGCACCCCCTTCAACGCCGCGCACATGGGGGAAGGCAATTCCGCCGCCCAAAGCCGTCGAAAGCACATTCTCACGCTCAATGGCCGCCGTGACGAGAGACTCCGCATTGGAAATGAACTTGTTTTCTTCCATACGAAACGCGAGCTCCAAAATCGCTTCCTCGCGCGTTTTCGCCTTGAGACTGCCGATGACAAGTTCTTCCGCACTAAAACGCGAAATGCCTGTTTTAATCTCATCGCCGCGGTCGGCCTTCTCGGCTATGTTCGTCGGGTCGCTCGCACCCGTCGCGAAGAGGATGCGTCCGCAATTCGAGCAGGTCACAAGATGCTGGGCGAGCCTAACTTGCTGCGCCTGAGCAATCGGAACTTGCATGCCGCAGACCGCGCAACATCCGTTCGCCATTGCGGAAATTACGATGTGACTCTTTTTATAAAGGCGGTCGTAGAGCCCCTGGACGGAAGGCTCTAGTTTGCTCCGCACCTCGTCTATGTTTTCATTGAGCTTATCAAGGCGACTGCCGTCGCCCGTCTGGTGATGCTCATCACGCGTAAGGACGAGTTCCTGTAATTGCCGTAATGTGTTAATCTGACTTTTCATAGTTTTAGATTATCCTTCAGTAAATAAGCGGATTTGTTCCAGTGTCTCAGCCGAGAGAATGTGCTCCATACGGCAGGCATCCTGGTCGGCGGTCGTTTCGCTCACGCCGAGCTTGATTAGGAACTTGCGCAAGAGGAGATGGCGATTAAGAACGAGCTTCGCGACATGCGTGCCTTTGCGCGTCAATTCAATCGCCTCGTAGGGCTCTTGCGTCACAAGCCCAAGGTCCTTCAATTCGCGAATCGCCTTAACGACACTGGGCATTTTAACATTGAGCTTTTTCGCGACATCGTGCACATAAGCGCCCGATTTACTCTGTGTGAGGATGTAAATCGTCTCAATATAATCTTCAAGACTTTGAGTCACAAATCACCCCTTAGCTCTTCGCGTTAAAAGGACTTGCCGCCTTCATCAGCTGGGCATAGCGAAGAGCCGTCATTGCGTCCTCGAGTTGCACAGGGAACGGTTCGCCCGTGCGCACCGTGTTGTAGACGCACTTCCAAAACGCGAAGCCTCCGCAAAGCGCCCCTTCAGGCAGCATGAGCGGGATTTCAACAATCTTGAGATTCTCATGCAAATCATCGAGCGTCGGCGTACGAACCGACGAACGGCGACGCGGGAACTTGTATTCAGGGTCTACAACCGTGAGCTTGCCCTCGTGCGCACCCTGGTTCACACGAAACTCACCCAAGGAGCCGCGAATAGTGAAGGAAGGCTCGCGGCACGGCGCGAGAACACCTCCGTTATAGATGAGGTCAGCGGAAACAAGTCCGCGCGTTTTAAAGTTGACGGCTACATAGTCCTCAGAGTCGCCCAAGGAAGTGACGCGCTTAAGGTCGCTCCACATCTGGAACGGCGGCATCGGCAGGAGCTTCAGAACCTGCATCAGGAGGTCCGTCATCGCGTAATAGCACGCGCCACCGCCGAGGCGCTTGATGGTCTGCCAATCATCGCGGCGGATGTAGTCGCCCTGACGCACTGAGACGGAATAAATCTCGCCGAGACGCACATCGAGCATCGCTTGCCGCGCGAGAAGGAAGTCAGGGGCGAAAATGCCGCGCTGGAGCGGCAAGAAGTGCCCTTTCGCCTTGCTAATCGCGCCGCGCAAAAGCCGCGCTTCATCTTCCGTCGTCGCCAGAGGCGATTCTAGAATCGTCCAAATGCGGCGGTCAAGCGCCATCATCGCGTGATTAACATGGTCCGCCGTCGGGGTCGTGACATCCACGACATCAATGTCGCGCTCATCGAGCATATCCTCATATTGACGGAACATGCGGCACTTCGGGAAGTCCTTCTCGATAATGTTGCGGCGGTCACGCTGCAGGTCGCACGCCGCGACAACCTGAAAGAGGTCAGGATGTGCCTTTAGAATCGGATAGTGCTCCTCAAAAAGCGTGCGCCCTAATCCCATAAGGGCGACACGAATCGGCGGACGTTGATATTCTACTGCACTCATTTCTTTACTAGCTCCGTTATGGTCGAGAGGAATTGCGCGACATCCGTAAACTGGCGATAGACACTCGCAAAGCGCACATAAGCGACCTCGTCCACGCGATGCAACTCCTTCATCACCAATTCTGCAATAGCATCGGACGAGACTTCATCACCTTCAAGAGACATTACGATGTGGTCAATCATTTCCCGAATCTGCGAATCGCTGACTGGACGCTTGCCACACGCGTGGCGAATCGCCTTATCGAGCTTCTGGCGGTCAAAGGCTTGACGACTACCATCACGCTTAATTACCAGCAATCCCTCGCGGTCAATTTCCTCATATGTTGTAAAACGATAACCGCATACAAGACACTCACGGCGACGGCGAATCGCCGCGCCATCGCGCGCGAGGCGCGAATCTAAGACTTTATCGTCTTGTGCATCACATTTTGGACACTTCATATCTTGTAGTCCTCGGTTAACATCACACACATATTATAGCGAAAGATAGAGGAAAAATCAACCCCCTAATTTAACTGTCGCTATAATCTGTATTTGCCGCGCGTGGCAAGAAGATAGAGTTCATAGGGCGATTTGCCGCGCGGCAGAATCTGGCGATGGATATGAAAAGCGTCCGTGGGCGGCTGCCGCTGGTGCTTTTCCATCGTCGCGGCACATTTGTAGCCCGCCTCCTTCACAAAACTCACCACCTCCGCGTCATATTCGCCGCGCGGATAGGCGAAACTAGTAAGCGAATGCCCGAGAAGCCCTTCTAACCACACCTTGTTCGTCTCAATTTCGCGCTTAGCGGACGCTTTATCGGTGTGAAGCATAAAGCAATGGCTCGCGGTGTGACCGCCGATTTCAACGAGTCCGCTCTTGTCAAGCTCCTGAATCTGCGCAGCGGAGAGGAAACGAGAGTCCGTCTCGCCGCGATTCGTGACGAAGAGTGTCGCAGCAACGCCTTCTTCCTTTAAGATTGGGAATAGCGTCGTGTAATTATCCACATACCCATCATCAAAGGTCAGGCATACGCGGCGGACACCCGTGTTTGAGGGAGCACCCGCCCCAAATGCCGCGCCAAAAGTCGTGAATAGATACCCCGCATTCTTCAGAAGCCGTATGACCGCACGCAACTTCTCGGACTCAATAACATTGTTCGCGGGGCAGTCGGGCAAAGATAGGTCATTGCCGACCGAATGTAGCATACAAACCGCCACACGATCCTTCGGCAAGCGCGGCCACCACCACGCCCGCCCTGGCACCACAAACGGCAACTTCAATTCGGTGCTAATTTTGCTCTTACAGATTATTTGCTTAGATTTCATACTTTTATCAAGTTTTTATTGAAATAACACATCAATTTCAGAGTTCCCATCACAAAATAGCAGCCTTTTTTTGGCATTTCATCACAAAATAGTAGCCTTTTTTCGCCGTTTCATCACAAAAAAGGAGGGGTTATGAGGACATTCCACTGGGTGGAGATTGTCTCGGACGCGAACTCTTTTAGCGCGGCAGATGGTGCAGTATAGGTTTTGGACGCGGCAATTCCCTGCTCAAGCGCCTCGGCAAACGCGGCAGGCGTGGGCTTTGCAAGTATTCCACCCAACTTCGGGACGAGGTCGCGGCTCGCGCGGCAGTCCGTACACCCCACGGCAAGACGTCCGACGGCGGCACTCTCTACTAGCGTCAACGGAAAACCCTCCATTCGGCTTGGGAATGCTACAAGGGTTGCCGTAGCGAGGGTCGAACGCAAATCTGTGATATAGCCTGGAAAGGCGACATCCGCCGCAATGCCCAACTTCTGACAGAGTCTCTGAAGACGCGCGACTTCCTTATCTTTCCCCTTGCCTGCCAAGATGAGCTTAGCCGTGGGGACGCGCTTTTTAAGCAAGGCGAAGGCACGGAGAAGGAGTTCCTGTCGTTTATCTTTATGGAAGGCGGCGGGATAAAGGATTATCGGGGCACCTGTTACGGATATCTCAGGCTGAATCTCAGGGGCGACATTGCCAATCGCGCAGACTTTGCCTTTATATTTGAGCATTTTGCGCGTAACCTCGACATATTCGCTCAACAGGACCTGAATTGCCACACACCGCCGCAACGCCCGTTTGATTCTCGCATTGCGAAACCAGCGGCGCGGCTTAAAGGCGCTCGGCGGATAAATATGAAATTGCTGGATAACAGGCGCTGGGAACGCCGTCGGGAATGCCGCGTCAAGATCGCGAATCTCGTCCGTCCCCGTGGAGATGATGAGTTTGGGTTTTGCCGCGAGGAGAGACTCTTTGAGCGCGGCAGTTGTGAGGGGAATACGCGAGACACTTACGCTGCTATCCAACGCACACGAGAGTGCCGCGCCTTCGCCTGTTAGAAGCGTGACTTCGTGAGTGGCGGCGAGGAGTCCGCAAAGCGTCCCCACGGCACGGTCCGCTCCGCGTCCTGTCGTCATATTATTCTTATAAACAACAATCTTCATCTGTGGCGAATATTATACCAAATTAAGGCGAAGATGAGTAGGGGGTAAAGAAAAAGAGCGCGGAATAAATTTCCGCGCTCTGGATTTTTGCGTTAAGAAATCGATTTGTTCTCTTAGGCACCGAGTTGCATACGCACAAAGCGCTTGATGGTGATGGGTGCACCGCCGCAGTTCTTAGAAACGCCCGCGAGGTACTTTTCAACCGTGAAGTCGCCATCCGCCACATAATCCTGCTTCGTCAAGCAAATCTGGGTGCAGAACTTAGCCGCCATACCCTTCTTGATGCCCGCGAGAGCCTGTTCTGGAGGAAGCTTACCCTTCTGCTCCTTGAGCGCGTTGAGCTTAATCTCGAGTTCCGCATCAATCTCCGCCTGAGGAACATCCTCAGGGTTGATGTACTTAGGCGCGTTCGCGGCAATCTGCAAGCAGATCATGTGAGCCGCTTCCGCGAGTTCCGCCGAAGCCGCGCACTTATCGCAAGGCGTGGAAAGCTCGACCATAACGCCAATCTTGCCACCCATGTGAATGTACCCAGAAAGAACGCCCGTTCCCTCGAGAGCATAGCGCTCGCTACGACGAATCTTGACATTCTCGCCCGTCTTGGTGAGGAGCATCTTGTAATCGTCTTCGAGAGCCGTCGCGACATCCTTGCCCTCAAGCGCCGCCTTAGCCGCGTCATCAACAAACTTGATGAAGGCCTCGGTCTTCGCCACGAAGTCCGTCTCGCAGTTCACTTCCGCAAGCGCCATGGACTTCTTGTCCTCGGCAACCGCGAGAGCGACAATGCCCTGCTTGGACTCCTTATCGACGCGCTTAGCGGCGACGGCGAGTCCCTTTTCACGCAAGTACTTAACCGCCTCGCCCATATCGCCGTTCGTGGCGGTGAGCGCTTCTTTGCACGCGCCCATACCCGCCGCTGTGGCTTCACGGAGCTCTTTAATTTGCTGAATGGTAATAGCCATTGTAAAATCCTTTCTTAGTAATTAAGATTACTCAGCCTTAGGCGCTTCAGCCGTCGCGACAGGGGCTTCCGCCACAGGCGCGGCAGCCTTCGCGGCTTCATCAACCGCAGCTTCCGCCTGCTTGACAGGAGCCTGACGCTTCGCGGCGAGTTCCGCCTTAGCCTTCTGCTCAGCCTCTTCCTTCGCCTTACGCGCCGCCGCCTTCACGCTCGCGGCAATCGAGCCGCCCTTCGCGCCAGCCTTGCGGGCACCATCACGCGCAGGAGCCTTCGCCTTACGAGCCGCACGCGCCGCGCGCTCGCTCTCTTCACGGTTCTTACGATCCGCCTCACGCTTGCGGCTCTCTTCCGCCGCCTTGGCGCTGTATTCGTCGTTCGCCGTCTTGATGACATTGGTGATGCCCTTGACGATGAGCTCAACGCCTGTCGCCGAGTCATCATTGCCAGGA
Source organism: Lachnospira hominis (ex Liu et al. 2021) (assembly GCA_963602475.1). Classification (GTDB taxonomy): domain Bacteria; phylum Verrucomicrobiota; class Kiritimatiellia; order RFP12; family UBA1067; genus UBA1067. The sequence continues at coordinate 5,743 of CAVCJC010000010.1, read as the reverse complement.
ATGACATAGTCAATCGGCTCAGGATCCGCGTTCGTATCAACGAGCGCCACAACAGGGATGTGAAGGCGCATCGCTTCCTTAACCGCATTCGCTTCACGAACAACGTCAACGACGAAAAGCGCACCTGGGAGCTCCGCCATATCCGCGACACCCGTCAAGTTCTTCTCGAGCTTCGCGAGCTCACGACGGAGAACGGACGCTTCCTGCTTGTGCTCAGAAAGCACGCCACCATTCGCCTTCGCCGTCGCCTGCAACTGGCGCATACGCTTCACGGAGGAACGGAGCGTCTTCGCGTTCGTCAGCGTACCGCCGAGCCAACGCTCAGTAACATAGTACTGACCAACTTCCGTCGCCGCATTCTTCACGAGTTCAGCGACCTGCTTCTTCGTCGCGACAAAGAGAATCTTCTTGCCCGCGAGAACGGTGTCACGCACAAATTGCGCCGCTTCATCGAGAAGTTCGACGGATTGTGTGAGGTCGATGATGTGAATTCCGTTACGCTTATCGAAGATGTAACCTTTCATCTTCGGGTTCCAACGCTTGGTCTGGTGACCGAAGTGAAGACCCGCGTCAAACATATCCTTGAGCGAAATACCCGTGAGGGTAGATGTTGGCATTTCCATTTTGTTTCCTTTCAATCCTTGTTGTTAGATTAATCCGCTTTGTCCGAGGATGGAGTACCCCGAATCATTCGCTTCATTCACCCCCACCATGGGAGCGAATGGGTAATATTATATCATTTCTGCGCCCTCCGCGTCAATAGGCTTTTTGCCGCGTTCACATTGAAGAATGGAATTGTTAACCTTCTAAACATTTTTAACCACGGATTTCACGGATGTACTTTGCAATCCTTCGAAGAGCGAGACATACTCCTTCGCAACATCTGCGGGAGAGTACTCATTTGCCTTTTCAATCGCTTTCTTTGACATAACACTCAGAAGCTCGGGATTCTTCGCGAGGCGCATCATCTCCGCCGAATACGCCTTCAAATCAAAAGGTATCGGCAAGACAACGCCATTAGAGCCGTCCGCTATTTCATACGCGGCGGGATACGAGCCCAAAATAATCGGAACACACCCCGCCGTCATCGCCTCTACAAGCACGAGTCCAAAACCCTCAAAGTCAGAAGTTAACAAGATAATCTTACTGCCCTCATAATAGGACTTCGGATTTTGGAATCCGTGGAACTTGATTCGCGGCAAATCTTTCGCTTGTTCCTCAAGTGTCTGTCTGTCGGGTCCGTCACCGACAATATCGAGCCGCCAATCAGGAAGTGCCGCGCAGACCTCACGCCACGCGGTAATTATACGGTCTACGCGCTTCTGTGTCTGCTCCAGCCGCCCAACATAAACAAAGGCATTCTCTTTGGGTTTATTAGAATCCGCCATAAGTGTCAATGGATTGCGTACGGCATGAGACTTTCTCGGATTTGCAATTCCCGTAAACTTACTAAACTCTGTGACATAACTCTTAGAAAGGACAAAATGCAGGTCTGAGAGCGCATACACCGCCCTCAAGCTCAAAGCCGAAGCGGTCTTCCATAGCCACCGTTTCAAACTGCCGCGTGCATCGCCTATCCGTTTATTAGTGTTTGGCAAGTTATGTTGCATCGCGGCAAGAACGGACGCACCACATCCGTGAAGACTCGCCTTCAGCAGGAGCGTGACAGGAACTGGCAATGCCCAGTTATTCACCACATAATTAACCTTACTCGTTGAGAACAAGGCGCGAAGTGCTTTGAAGTTTCGCCGAGTGAGAACAGGGAAGCTCAATTCAACAACATTTACCCGCTCATCTAAGAGCGCAAGCAAGTCTCGTCTATCATATTGAAAGGAGACAAGATTAACCCGATAGCCAAGTTTCACAAACTCATTGGCAAGGATTACTTCCACACGCTCAACGCCCCCAATCGCCCAATGTCCTTGGACGAGCGTAATCATTGCTTTCTCTTCTAATGCCATAAAGAAACCTCTCTTTGTATTTCGTGCGAGGCTGTGAGAAATGCCCGTGGTGAAATACAAAGAGAGGAAGCGCAATTGCGCTCCTCTGCAAGTATCGCCACCACTTGAAACTTCTCACATTTCGCACGGCGATCGCTTTGCAGTTGCAAATTGATTAGGACATTCGGGGGTGGAAAGGCGGTCGGCTCACACGCAGTAGCTTGACCAGCGCAATCAGTTCCCGAACTATAGCGTCCCTTCGGGCTTTCACCCTCAAGAACAGCAATATTATACCAAAAATGACCGCACTTGTGTGAGAAATCTCACACACAGCTGGTATTTTAACACAGAGGCACAGAGCTGTGGTGGACGGCTTGGGCGGGGGCTTGCCCGCCCACTTTGCGCTGTAAGGTGGTAGGGCGGGCAGTCCCTTGCCCGCCGCCGAAGTTTACTTGAATGTCGTGGGAATGACCCTCAAGCGCGCCTCAATGACGCGGGCGAGCCGTTCATGTCCCTCGGTCGACGGATGTAGCGAGTCGCCCTTGCCTCCGCGTGCAAAGCATGAATTATAAACAGCTTCATTCGGCAAGAGCCCCCCTTCTGCATAAAGGTCAATCACGGGCGAACTCCAAAGTGCCGCGGCCTCACGGACCACTCTCACATAATCATCAATGAAAAGTCCAAGTTCATTCGCGTACCGTTCATCGGGCTGGGTGTTCTTCGGCCCAAACTCCGCGTAGCCACGATGAAGCGGCGTAAGCACAACAACCTGCGCCTTCGGATAAGTCGTCTTGATTTCCCGCAGAGCCTTATTCATACGCCCCCAAAACGGATTCCCAAACTCCATCTCGCGCTTAAGAAGTTCCGTGGGCTTTCCGTTGCGGTCAACCGTTTCTTTCACGACATTGAACGCCGTCCCAAGCGGAACATTTCCATTGAAGTCATTGGTGCCAATGAATACAAAGATGGTGTCAACATTATTGCCAAGTTCCGCTTTCGCCTTGGCAAGTTGCTGCGGAATCTGATTCGCTTGCTGTCCGTTAATGCCATAGACATGCGCCGTAAAGCCCATACGCTCAGCGAGGAATCCCCAATAATTGGTCTCACAGCCAATATGCCGCTTATCGGTAATTGAGTCGCCGAGAAAGACGACGCACTTACCTTCCCACGACTCAGGCGTGGCTTCCCATGTGGGCGTATAGGCGGGGACACGCGGCGCTTTACGAGGAATAACAAACCACTCGGTGCCATTCGAGTCTTTCTCGATGCGTCCGCCTTGTTGGACAACGATTTCACGCGCAAGCTTCTCGGTTACAGCCATAAGCCCCGTGAAGTCGTAGTCCGTGAAGTCAAACTTCTTATCCTTACGGATGAGCTTCTCAGTGTAAGTCGCGGGAAGATTGCGATAGCCCTTCGTCGCAAAAACAATGCCACCTGCGGAAGACGGATTGCAGTCCGAGTCATATCCGCCGCGCATAGCAATACGCATAGTCTCTGTGAGGTCTCCGTTGCCATAAAGAAGCCCCATCACGACAATTGCGCCATTCATACGCACATCAATATTGCCATTCGTGTCGCGCCAAATGAACTTGCCATTCGGACGATACTTCGCCTGAAGTTTCTTGTAGCAGCTCTCCCAATCAGTGGGCTCTTCCGCATGCCACGCAATCACCGAGCGCACGACTTCCGCATAATCGGACGCGGCAGGAATTGCCGCGAGACCCGCGTTAATGATGTCCGTAATGTTGGTTGAGAAATACGCCTCAGCATACATCGCGCCCATAAAGATTCCGCCCAAGACACCATCGCCATAGTTCATGATGCGTCCAAACTTTTCGCCGAGGGCAATCACCGAGTTGGGCATACCGGGCGAAATGATGCCCGCGAAGTCGGCTTCAATTTGATAGTCAATGTCATTGCCACACTTGTTGTTCTTGGGATGTCCCGAATCAGGCGCGGGAATCCCCTTCTGCAAATTATCCCGCGCCGCCTTATTGGCACACCACAACGGATACTTCGAATTGCCAAAGTCTTTGCCTGCCTGCTTAATGTCGACATTGAGTCCGTACTGCTCAAGCGTACGCAAGAAAGTCATTTCCACATAAAGGTCGTCTTGTCCGAAAGCCTCATTGATTAGTTCAGGCTTCCATTCAGGAACTTTGTCTTCAGGAACGACAACGCCGTTAAAGCGGAACTCGGTGGGCCATCCCCAGCAAACGCCCGCGATTTGTCCAATCCACGCGGCCTCAGCGCGATCACGGAACTCCCCAAGAGAGATTCGCCGCTCTTCAGCAGCAAACCCAAACTCCACTTCCCCAAGAAGTGCAAGCGCCACACCCAACAAACCTATCTTTTTCATCGTCGTTTCCTTTTTAGTTGAATGAACTTATTATAGCATTTTCGGCCTCAGAAAGCAACCACTTTGCATAAGCGAGCACCCCGCCCTTGTGTTCGGGATTATAAACTCCGAGGGGCAACAAAGAGCTTCGCTAACGCTACGCTGAGTGCTTCGCGACAACTCGCCCAGACTTTTAGAAGCTCAGAGTTTTAGATAGCCCCTTCGGGGCTTGAGGGCGCGGGAGTTTTTAACCACGGATTTTCACGGATTGTCACGGATAGGGGCGCGGCGATTTTTAACACAGAGACACAGAGGCACGAAGGCACAGAGATGTGGTGGGCGGCAAGCCGCCATAATTTTCTTTTGCGGGGCGGAAGGGACTCCGCCCCCTACCAGCCCGACCTCTGTGACTCTGTGACTCTGTGTTAAAACATACGGACGCGATAGAACGCGTCCAAGCCAAACTACAATCCTGTAATCCTGTTAATCCTGTCATAAAATGGTTGCGCCCCGTTTGTCGGCGGCAAGCCCCCGCCCAAGACGCCCTCCATTTTTCGCGCTACGACGGGCAAGGGACGGCCCGCCCTACCAGAATCTCCCGATTCTCCCGATCACCACGGCAAAAGCAATCCGTGGCAATCCGTGTAAATCCGTGGTTTAAATCCCAAACCTCAGAGTTCTCCGCAGGGGGGCATAGGGGGTGTGCGCAGGGGCGGCACCCGCCCTTGCGTAGACCCCTATGCCACTTGTGCGGAGCGCGGCGCAGACCTCTGCGCCTCTCTATTAGCTCTTCTTGAGAGTCTTCTTCGCGTAGTTGCGCCGATTGCGCTCAGACTCCAAGCAACGATTGAAGTCATTAAGCGTAAAGATTTCTTCTACTGCAAGCCGCTTACGATAAAAGTTAAATGCCGCCTTGTGAGTGACACGACTTTTCGTACATAAACATTTCACTTCAGAATTAAGCTCTGCCTCATTCCAAATCGCCACAACCCTTTTGCGTGTTTTCGCGTCAAAACGGGCCGCTTTGCGCTTTTCTGCTAAGCTATAAGGCGCGTTGTTCCTCTCAAGATTCAGGCGAAACCGAGATTCAAAGGCACTCAGTTCGAGGACTCCATTCTTGAAGTTCTCACTAAACTCCTGAAAGAGTTGTGTAATGCGGCGCTCGTATTCGGCCTCATTCGTCGGCGCTTCTAGTATACCTACGAGATAGCTGACGATGCGCTCAAATGCGATTCTCACCCTATGCATATGAAAAGTCGCGAGAATACCTCTCAGTTTGTTCAAAAATGTCACAAACGAACGGGAGGCGGAATTGACGACTTTAAGGTAAGTGTCGGGGATTCTTCTCATGTCAAGCATCAAATCGCGCCACTTTTTGAGCAAAACATCAAGATAGTTTCCTTTTGCCTCAGGGCTGGGCAAGAGTAAGTCTGAAAAAGAAGAGCACTTAGAGACGGACCTATTG
>CAVCJC010000009.1:0-24709 GCA_963602475.1 Lachnospira hominis (ex Liu et al. 2021) | reverse complement strand
TGCCATTTCTTTGTTCCTTTATTTGTAGGTGACGCGATGACCGTCATCACGCCCCTCATATATATTATGTTACAATCGACACCCGTTTTGTGCCAACTTTTTTCACCTGAGCGAAAATAGTCGTATAAGTGTTCAAAACGGACGATTTATCGATTTTTTGACCACCTCGTTTTCTGCCCAATTTGCCGCGCAAGAGCGAGATAATCATAAAGCGTGCGTTGCAACATATGCAAACGCGCCACCAGTCCGTCGCGGCAGATTTCTCACGCAGAGGCGCAGAGGTGAAGAGAGAATGTTACGAAGCAAACGTTGGCGATTCTGTCGAAGAGAACAAAGCTTAGAACGCGAAGCTGGCTTTTTAACAAAAAGCCGCTTCGCGTTCTCAAAGGCTCCTTGCTGGCAATCACAAGCGTTTGAACTAAAACGCGCCCTCTTCCTCTCTGCGCCTCTGCGTGATATAAAACGGGAAGGAAGGGATTGTGCCCCCTACCCCATCCGTGAGAATCCGTGGAAATCCGTGGTTTAAAACCGCGTCAGATGTAGGGGGTGAGGTCGGGGGGGAGGAGGGCTTCGAATGAAAGTGCCGCGCCGGTGACGGGGTGACGCAAGGCGAGGCGCCACGCGTGGAGCATTTGCCGCGGCGGACGCGGCGTTAGGCGTTTATCTAACGCGCTCTTCCCATATACCGCGTCACCTATGACGGGACACCCCAAAGACGCCATATGGACGCGTATCTGATGCGTCCGTCCTGTCTCGATGCGGCACGAAATGCGCGAAATAGGGCTGCCAAGAGCGTCCGTAGTCCCCAATAACTGCCAATTCGTGATGGCTTCTTTGCCGTTTCGCTCAACTATCGCCATACGCTTGCGGTCGACGGGGTGGCGTCCGATAAGATTCACAATGCGCCCTGCATCGAGTCGGGGGCGTCCGTGACAAATGGCGAGGTAAGTCTTTTCAATATTGGTATGCCCTGAGAAGGCTTTCACGAGCCCCGCCATAGCCTTCTCGGACTTCGCGACCACGAGGAGTCCGCTCGTATCTTGGTCAAGGCGATGGACAATCCCCGGACGCGCCACCCCACCTATCCCCGAGAGGGACGGACAGTGATGAAGGAGCGCATTCACAAGAGTGCCCGTGAAGTGTCCTGGCGCAGGGTGCACGACCATACCAGGCGCCTTATTGATGACGAGCATATCCTCATCTTCATAAATGACATCAAGCGGAATATCCTCGGGTTCAGGAATGGCAGGGACGGGCGGCGGAATCTCAACCTCAATTGTGTCGGTTTCGGCAACTTTCGCGCCCGCTTTCGCGGCGGCGACGCCATTTACCTTGACAAAACCCGCCTTAATCAGCCCTTCTATGCGTGAGCGCGAAAAGTCGGGGTAGCGCGTCAAAAGTAATTTATCGAGCCGCTCCATCGCTTAGTCCTCTTGCCAACGGATGTACCGCACGGACGAATCCTTCAGGTAGGCTTCCGCCTCCACCGTGTGGGTCATACCGCCCGATTCGCCGATTATCTTAATCTTGAAGACGGCTTCCTTATCTATCGAAAACGTGAGATATTCCGAGGCTTCCGATGAAATATCCACTGCCGAATCAACCTGAATCGCGCGATTGCAGAAATCCGAGAAGTCCGTAAAGGGCCAACTTGTCCGCGTCACATCCACATCACTTCTATCGGGCATAATGCCGCGCGCGGCAATTATGGCTTGGGCGACTTCCTGCGCTTCCTCGAGCGCGTCATCTTCCTCGGGATTGCGGTAGATGCCCGGAATCGACACGAGTGCGGACGCATTATCGCAGGTGTTAACATTGATTTTCTTGCCGCCCTCGACGGAAAACATATCGAGAAGTCCCTGCACCGTTATTTGGTCTTCCTCGCGCTCCCACGGATTGATCACGCCGCCCGTCAACACTTGCGGATAGTCCCTAAAGCCGCGCACATATTCAAGCTCCTTCACATCGGGAATGCGCCCTTGGCGTGGACGACGCTTGAGTTCGTTTTTCTCCTCGTCCGTACCCACGAACTTCTCCTCCAAATCCTCATACCACTTATTTTCCGCGCCACATTCTTCGCCGTCAATCGCGGTGACAGTATCGTCCTCATCGCGCCAGTCGTCCCACGAAGCAATAAGGATGTTCCAAAGCTTGATAACGCCATCCTTAGGCGTGGAGAGCTCCTCGGGGATATTGTGAGAGCGAAAGAGCATCCACCACCGCTCCATATACTTCGTGTCGTCACCCGCCTTGCACAGCTCATTTATGTCAATAATGCCCTTATCACCCGAGTTTACGGCAGAAATCTCCACCTTCACTGTACCGCCCTCGGGATTCTCAGGGTCAAGCACAATCGGACCTATCGTGCATTTTGACGCGGACTTAAGCTCCTGCTTCTCAACTATCCAGCGGTCATCCTCAAGAAGTTTCGCCGTATCCTGGTCTTCAGACCAATCGGGGGCATCCGAATAGCTCGTAAGGACCACTTCCGCGAGAATGCGTCCCGCGTCCACAAAGCGGTCCACGCGATTACGCGAAAGCACATAGAGGTTAATGCCGCTTTGTTGCCGCGCTTCATAGACGAAGGAAATGACTATCACCGAGAGAATGGCGATAATCCAAATAGCCATAACGAGGGCACTGCCGCGGCGATTCTTCATCGCGGACCTCCCCCCGCAGGAGGCGGAGCGCCCCCGCCGCCTCGTCCACCGCCACCGCCGCCGCCACGGCGTGCCGCGCCAGCCGCCGCCGCCTTTTCTCTCGAGGACGAAGTGGGTGTCTCGGCTCCGTCTTGGCTCTGTTCGAAGACGGGAATACGCACGATTCGCATAAGCGGCGCGGTGTGAGTGCGGTAACTCTTGCCCTCGGGGTCAAGAATACGGAATGTTAACTCGACTTTATACGGCACGCTATTCGATTCCGCCCACTCATCCTCAAAAAGAGACTCGTCATTCTTCGCTTCTACCTTCTCCTTATTCTTCAAAACGCGGCAGTTGAAGCCCGCGACACCGTCCGCAATCAGGACGGGCTGGTACATATCTTCGTTGGCGAAGGTGTAGTCCGTATCACTATCTTGGGGACGCAATGCCGCGTCCGGACACTGCCGCGCATAGAGTCCCGTCACGGAAATCGGTTCGCGGTAATCGGTGTTCCCTTCCTCAAGAATGAGCACTTGCACGCGATGGACAGTATCGCCCACGGCATTCTCACTCCCAATGAGCGCGGGACCCGTTTTTGACCACTCAATGACATCCGAATCTTTCGCGTCCTCGCCATCCCCATTATTCTGGAGGATAAACCCATAGCGCTCATCCTGCTTGCCATCGTGGGGATAATACATACTGCGAAGCCCCGCGATAACCTGCCGAAGCGCATAGTCCGCGCGCTGATTCTTATCCATATACTCGCCCGACACCTGCCAAGCGGTAGTGACCGTATTAAAAGTAAGGACGGCGAATGTGGTCAGAATGCCCAAAAGCAGTGTGGCGAGGAGCATTTCCACCATCGTAAAGGCGCGGCGTTTCATTATTCCGCCTCCTTTCGCCAGAAGGTGACATAGCTCTCTTTTTCGCCATGTCCCCGATAGCGGTCGCCCCAGCGCACAGTTATCCGCACGGCATAGATTCCGCCCAGCCGCTCAATTTCGTCCTTGTCATTCTTATTCAGGCACTCGCGCTCCCAAGTATAGCCCCTATACTTTTCTTCTTGTTCGCGGGTGAGATGAATCTTCGAAATTTTGTCCCAGAGTGCCGAGGCGCGTGTCTCGGGCACAACCAAATCAATTTCGGGATCTTGCACATCCGCGAGCGGATACGCCATATCCCCCATATCCATCACTTCTTGTGTCGCCTGAAAGCGTGTGGCGGAAAGCATCAGTTCTTGGGCTTGGGAGAGCGAAACAAGTAGCCCCGCCATCCCCAAACCAAGGATGATGGTGGCAATCAATACCTCGAGAAGTGTAAAGCCGCGCCGCATACGCTCAGTCCTCCTCCTCGCCAGGCGAAATAACCTTCACCGCCCCAAAGCGGTCGACCGTAATGAGGAGTCCATCCTCGGGCTTGGAGCCCTCGGTATAAACATAGACCCTATGAGGCTCACAGCGTCCGTTTACCTGCCACACGAAACTGACGGGCTCTTGCGTATCATTCGTAACTGCCGCGCTTTTTGCGTCCGTCGTCTCCTCTTCCTCTGCTTTCGCGGCACTTTCCTCTTCTTTCGCCTTCTTGTACTTGCCAAGAAGGTAATCGACATTGGAATAGATAGAAATCCGCGCCTTGCGCATCTCTTCCTGTCCCTCGCTCTGGGGCAACTCCTCATCGCCCGAGACAACCTTAAGGCGGATTCCTTCCATTACCTCCTTAGAGATAGACGGGAACAGCATTTCCGTCGCCGTATGCCCCTTCTCAGGTGCAAGTGCCGCGCCCTCCTCGGTTTCGGAGGCAGGCTCAATCTCGTCACCCCCAATTATGACGCGCTCGCCCGAAAGCGTCCACGCCTCTTGGGCGCCCGTATCCTTCATAAGTTCCGTGCCCGAGATTTCCACATTAGCGCGGCAAGTTTCGCCGACCGTATCCACCGAATAAGTAATGATGCACGGCTTCTGGGTGACGAGCGCCGTGGAGCGTGCCTTACGAATCGCGGCGAATACATCACGCGCGGCACCCTTCAGCCGAAAAGCGCCGCGCCCCGCTGTGAAGGAGACTGTCGCCACCCCCATCATCGCCGCCAAAATGCCGATGACAACGAGAAGTTCAATCAGCGTAAAGCCGCGACGCATAGAGAGAAGCGCTTATTTCGTCTTCTTATCAGTCTTGTCACTACGGATGTCGTCATCCGTGCCAAACTCGCCGTCCATACCCGCGCAGACGACCGCATACTTGCGTCCGTTCTTCTCGAGCTTGTACTCGTTGTTCCACGGATCATACAGCGCACCCTCGCCGCCCTTCAGAATCGGACCATCCTCGCCTTCATCCTTAATCAGGTCGCGCAAGTCGCTCGGCAACTTGCCGTGCTTAATCTTGTAGCTGAGGACGGCACCGTCAATCGAGTCCACGGACGACTTGGCGGCCGTCTTATTCGCGTTATCGAGGTGCTCATTGATGTTCTGGATGGCGATTGTGGCGAGAACACCCAAAATGGCGACTACGACGAGTAGTTCCACGAGGGTAAAGCCACGCTTAACCGCTTCAAATACACAATTCTTTTTCATTTTAGTATGTTTCCTATTCTCTTTAGAGTTAGTGATTAAACTGTGAGGGCTGTTTTATCGGCTTTGACCTCCTTGAAGTCGAGCCAATCTTGGTTGAAACGCAAGATGCCGAGCGGCTCACGCGACTTCCAAGCGCCGCGTGTGAAGTCGATGCAATCCACCGACTTGGAGCGACAGCGCACCGACTTCTCGGTGAGTTCGCACATCGAGCACCACGCCGCGAGGTCATAGACATCCATATCAAGCGGGAGTCCATTCTGCAAGCAGTAGCACCAGCGCAAATCCATCAAGAAGTCCATTCCACCGTGTCCGCCGACCTTCTGGCTAATCTCACCTGCCGCGCGCCAGAGCGGGTGCATATAGTCCGTACGGTACTTCTCGGCTTCTTCCGCCGTCATATAGCTGTGGGCACCGCCATCGCCGAGCGTCTTTTCAATCGCGAGGCGGTACGGATAGTCCTTAAAGATTCCCTTCGTGCCCGCAATGGTGTTATAGCGCGTATAGGGGCGGGCGCTTGAGACATCGTGGGCGAGGAGAATGGTGCGCCCCAACTTCGTGCGGATGAGCGTCATATTCATATCGCCCATATCGAAGGTGCGCCCGAGATACTTGCCCTTGCCCTTCGCCGCCGCGAGCATCTCATACCGCGCCTGCTTATTTTCCATTGAGGTGAGATAATCAAATTGGTCACCGCGATTGATGCCCATATATTGGCAGACGGGGCCGAGACCGTGGGTCGGATACTGGTTGCCCTTGTGAGTCAAGTTCCATTCCGCCCGCCACCATTCGTAGTCGCCCTCGTTACTGGAGGAAAGGAAGCTCAAGTCGTGGATGTACGCCGCCTCACCGTGCATCAGGTCGCCCAAAAGTCCCTGGCGGCACATATTGAGCGCGAGGAGTTCCATCTCACCATAACAGCAATTCTCAAGCTGCATACAGTGTACGCGCATCTTTTCCGCCATCTCCACCTGCGCCCAGCACTCATCATTCGTCATCGCGGCGGGCACCTCGGTAAGGATGTGCTTGCCGCAGGACATGGCGTAGAGCGCGACAGGCGTATGAAGCGCCCATGGGGTCGTCGAGTAGACGACATCCACATCCGCCGCCTCGCAAACCGCCTTGTACGCCTCGGGTCCCACATACACCTTGCACAGCCCCGCCTTATAGCCAAACTTTTCCGTGAGAAGTGCCGCGGCGGCTTTCGCCCGCTCTTCCACAAGATCGCAGACCGCCGTCACTTCCATACCCGGAATCTGCGGCAAACGATTGAGCGGACCCTGCCCGCGCCCGCCCAAGCCCACGATGCCGACGCGCACCCTTTTCATCGGTGCACAGCGAAAGCCCGCCATCGGGGCTCCCGAGGCAAAATCAAAAAGCCGCGTGGATGTGCACCCTGCCGCAGCGGCCGCCACACCCATCCAAGCCGTCCCTTTTAGGAACTCTCGTCTATTCATGCTCATACGCTCAAAAGCCTTTCTACATTTTGTACACCGAATATTATAACACACTCTCAAACACAAAACAACCCAAGAGAGCCAATTTTTGGTATAATATTATCCATGACAAAAGCTTGGAGTATACTACCAGACGAATGGAAGCCTATTCTGGCGGCGCGCGGACTGCGTCCGTTTCGCGCCGATCAGATTCTGCAGGCTCTCTATCGCGACTATATTAACGATTGGCAAGAGGCGACGACACTGCCGAAGGATTTGCGTGAAATCCTCGCGAAGGAGTTCCCTCTCACCCCTACCGAACTCGTGGATGTCTCGACTTCTACGGACGGCACGCGCAAGTTGCTTCTCAAGTACGCGGACGGCAACTGCGTCGAGACGGTGCTCATCCCAGCCCGCGAACGCTTTACGCAATGCATTTCCACCCAAGTCGGGTGCGGGATGGGGTGCGCCTTCTGTGCCTCAGGCTCGCGCGGCGTTGTGCGTTCGCTGACGGCAGACGAGATTGTCGCCGAGTATTTGGCGGGACGCAAGTTCGGCGAGATTACCAATATCGTCGTTATGGGGATGGGCGAACCCTTCGCCAACTATGACGAGACTATGCGGGCACTCAAACTCATCAATGCGGGCAAGGGGCCCAACCTCGGGGCGCGGCACATTACGCTTTCCACCTGCGGGGTGGTGCCAGGCTTCGCCAAACTCGCGGTGGAAGGCATCCAATTCGAGCTTTCCGTCTCACTGCACGCGCCCAACGACGAATTGCGCTCTGAGCTGATGCCCGTCAATAAGCGTTGGCCCATCGACGAATTGCTGACGGCGTGCGCGGACTATACGCGGCAAACGAAGCGCATTATTACTTTCGAATACACCGTCATTGCGAGCGTGAATGATTCGCGCGCGTGTGCCGAGGAATTGGCGCGGCAAGTCCGCCGCGTCCCTATGGCGAAAGTGAACCTGATTCCGCTCTCGCCAGTCTCGCATCGTCCCGACTTCAAGACCCCGAGTGAGGCAACGCTCCTCATGTTCCTCGATGTGCTTATGAAGGCGGGGGTGCAAACGATGCTACGGCGCTCACGCGGCAAGGACGCGAATGCCGCGTGCGGACAGCTTAGGCTGCGCAATCTCGAGAAGCAATAAGCGAAGAGAAGAAACTCAACTAAAAGAGAGAAAACAGAAAGGTCGCGGGCTACTACCGCGACCTTCTTTAATCTAGGAAAAGCTTTCGGAAGTCCCTTAGCCCGCGTTGTTGCCCCACGCATAGTGGGCAAACGCCTTGTTAGCCTGAGCCATCTTATGGACATCGTCACGCTTCTTGATGACATTGCCCTGACCCTGGAACGCGTCAATGACTTCCGCCGCGACAGCAGCCGGCATGCCCATACCGTGACGGGCACTCGCGTACTGCGTCGTCCAACGAAGCGCGAGCGAGAGCTGACGATTCGCGGCAATCGGCACTGGGACGGGGTAAGTCGTGCCGCCGACGCGACGCGTCTTAACCTCAACCTGGGGCTTCATATTGTCAATAGCGGCAGCGAGCACTTCGAGAGGGTCGCTGTAGACCTTCTCTTCTTTCGTGAACTTCGCCGCGTCCTTAGCCATCGCTTCCTGAATCTTCGCGATAGCACCATAGACAATCTTCTCAGCCGCCGTCTTCTTGCCATCACGCATAATCACACGGATCATGTGCGCGACAAGCTCAGAGTTAAACTTGGGATCGAGCGTTACACGCTTCTCGATCTTCTTTGCTCTTCTTGACATAGCTTACTTCTCCTCTTTCTTCTGACGCTTCATACCGTACTTCGAACGGCTACGATTACGTCCAGAGACACCGAGCGAGTCAAGCTTACCACGGATGATATGGTAGCGAACGCCTGGCAAGTCTTTCACACGGCCGCCGCGAACGAGCACGACACTGTGTTCCTGAAGGTTGTGACCTTCGCCAGGAATATACGCCGTAACTTCCACGCCCGTCGTCAGGCGCACACGGGCAACCTTACGAAGAGCCGAGTTCGGCTTCTTAGGCGTCATCGTCTTGACGACGAGACAAACACCACGACGCTGAGGGCACGCCTTCAGCGCAGGCGATTTCGAATGCGTGGCAAGGGGATGACGACCCTTGCGAATCAACTGGTTTATAGTCGGCATGTATATGCTTTCCTTACTTTTCCTTAGATTAGTTACATATTATATCATTTTTCGGGCTGTTTTGGCAAGGGGTATTTGCATAAATCTGCAAAAAGTTGTCCCTGGCTTCTGCCGCCACCTCACCCTAAAAAGAGTGCACCCCGCCCAAAAGGGCGAGGTGCGCGAGATTACATCCTTTTACAGATGCTCCCTAGAAATTACTTGACGACCTTGCGCCCGCCCCAACCGGCGGAACCCGCATTGCCCTTCGCCGCTTCATGCGGACGCAACGAGCGAACCGCCGCGCCAGCCTGCCACATTTCGTGGTTGTGGAGCTCCTGAAGCTTAGCGAGCATCTTTTCCTTGTAGTCCGCGCAACCTGTGTCACGGATGACTTCCTTAGCTTCCTGCATCGTCTTCACGCTCTTATAGAGCTTCTTGAAGACAGGCAGTGTCGCCTTCTTAAACTCAGGACGCCACTTCAAGGCACCGTGCTGAGCGGTCTGCGAGCAGTTGCCGTACATCCAGTCCATACCATTCTCGTCCACGAGACGGATGAGCGACTGCGTCAGCTCTTCGCAAGTTTCGTTGAACGCTTCAGAAGGCGTATGACCATTCGCACGGAGCGTCTCGTACTGCGCTTCCATCACGCCCGCGAGAGCACCCATCAAAATGCCGCGCTCGCCGACGAGGTCGCTCGTCACTTCGTTCTGGAAAGTGGTGGGGAAGAGGTAGCCCGAGCCCACCGCGATACCGATCGCCTTGGTGACTTCCTCAACATCCTTCGCCTTCATTCCGTTCGGCTCAAACGCGAACGAGCTGTTGATGCCCGCGCCCGAGAGGAAGTTACGACGCACGCTCGTGCCCGAACCCTTCGGTGCCACCATCACAACACCCACGCCCTTAGCTGGCTTCACACCCGTCAACTTGTTGTAGACATAGCCAAAGCCATGCGAGAAGTAGAGGTACTTGCCAGGCGTCACATATTCAGCAATCTTCTTCCAGACCTGCGGGAGCGAGCCATCCGAAACGAGCATCATAATGATGTCGCCCTTCTGCGCGGCTTCCTCGAGAGAGAAGAGCGTCTTACCCTCGACCCAGCCATCCTTCTTCGCACGCATCCACGAGCTGTTCGCCTTGGTGCTCTTGCGCTGACCAACGATAACCTTGATACCGTTATCACGCATATTGAGCGCCTGACCAGGGCCTTGAATGCCATAGCCAAGAACGGCAATCGTCTTGCCTTTCAAAACTTGCTGCGCTTTCTTGAGCGGAAACTCCTTGCGCGTTGTGATATTTTCAGTAACTTTACCGAATTTGATCTTCATTTTATGTATCCTTTTCGTTGGAAACGGCTAATATTATACCATATTTCGCTCCGCTTGTGTACCCACTATTTTACATTACCGCTGCACGCGCCCCGAACCATTGCCGTGCGCGAGGGCGAGGACTTCCGCCTCACTCACAAGATTGAAGTCGTGCTCAATCGAGTGCTTTAAACAACTTGCCGCGACCGCGAACTCAATCACTTCCGCGTCACTCCAGCCTTTCGCGAGCGCATGGATGAGCCCGCCACCAAAACTATCGCCACCGCCGACGCGGTCAATAATCCGCACCGCATATTCCTTCGAGAAATGGGAAGCCTTGGACGCGCCATCATAAATCATACCCGCCCAAAGGTTGTCGGAAGCACTCAGCGAAGTCCGCAAAGTAATCGCGACCTTCTTGCATCCAAACCGCGAAACGAGCTGTTCGGCGACAGATGTATACCCCGCCTTATTCAATTTGCCACTCTCTACATCCGAGCCTTCGCCCACAATGACAAAGACATCCGCCGCGTCCGCCTCATTCGCGATAAGCACATCCACGGACGGCACGAGCTTCGCCATACACGCCCCCGCCGCTTCACGCGTCCAGAGTTTGCCGCGATAATTGAGGTCACACGAAACCGTAATGCCGCGTTTTTTGCATTCCGCGAGCGCATCCTCACAAATGGCGGGTAAATCACCTCCGAGCGCGGGGGTAATGCCTGTAAAATGGAACCAATTTACCCCCTCGAGAATCTTCGCCCAGTCAAAATCGCCGCGTTTCGCGAGCGCAATGGACGACCCCGCGCGGTCATAAACGACCTTGGACGGACGCTGTGAGGCACCCTTCTCCACAAAATAAACGCCGAGACGCGGTCCACCCCAGACAATATCATTCGTTTCCACCCCAAAATGGCGCACAGCATTCCGTGCTGCTTCACCAAGCGGATTCGCGGGCAACTTCGTCACATACGAAACCGCGTTGCCGTAGTTCGCGAGAGAAACGGCCACATTGGCTTCACCGCCCGCATAACTCGCCTCAAAGCGTTCCGCCTGAATAAAGCGGTTGTATCCCTCTGGATTCAGCCGCATCATAATTTCGCCGAAAGTTACGAACTTCATAGTTTTAGAGCCTCCTAATTAAGCTTTTTCTTAGTAATTTGCCGCGTTTTGCATAAGTTCACGGGCAACCGCCGTGATTTTGTCCCACGCGCCCTCTGCAATCCACTCTTTATTCGTGAGATTACCGCCGACACCCGCGCCAACGCACCCCGCCCGCATAAAGTCCGCCACATTCTCTGGTGAAATGCCGCCCACGGCCAAAAACGGAATATGCGAAAGCGGAGCCCGAACAGCTTTTACATAGCCTGTCCCAAGTGTACCCGCAGGGAACAACTTCACGAATTGGGCACCCGCTTCCCACGCGACAACCGCCTCACTTGGTGTAAGCGCGCCCGGCATCGCGACAAGCCCCATTTCAACGCACTTACGAATCAGCGCGGCATTTACATTGGGTGTAATCATATACTCTCCACCCGCTCCCGCGCAAATCTTCAACTGTTCCTCGGCGAGCACCGTCCCCGCTCCCACGCGAACAGCACCCGCAAAACGCGTACGGATTGCCTGAATCGCTTCCGCCGTCTGTTGCCAAGTCTCGGGCTCGCGCTGATTGAAAGTTACCTCAACAAGCCCAATCCCGCCCTTCGCGAAAGCTTCCGCGAGATGAAGGCAGACATCGGGTGTCTGCCCACGCACAATCGCGATAATTCGTTTTTCACGGACAATCTTCTCTATTTCATTCATAGTCCAACTCTTTCTCTTTAAGCCTTTTTACTTCGCCTTCTTGGCAGGCGTAATCTCAAGCGAAGCCCAAACGAGCGAACCCGCAATCTGCGGCGGCAGAAGTTCAATTGCGTTGAAGGTCGGGTGTAGCACCTCGACGGGCACATCATAAATGAGATAACACGCGGCATCGCGCGGCCAATCTGGGAAGATTTGCCAAATGTTATTCTTATCATTGCGCGACATATCAATCGTGCCCGAGCCCACACACGGGACAATTGTCGTATTCACACGCACCTCGGGCTTACCTAGCGCGGCAAGATCTGTCGCCTCGTCAAAGGCGAGTTGCAACTGAACCCGCGAACCTGCCGCCACTTTGCCCGCGTCGAGGCGCACTGTGATATTCTCTTCCATCCGCCCCATATCCATACCGATGAGGTCCTGCTTAAGCGGAATCGGCAGAACAGTCCGTAGCGATTCGCCTGGCAAAATCATTCCCGAACAAGAGACGGCAAAACGCCGCTTGACCCGCGTCAAAGCCTCTTCATCTCCCACAATAGGCAAATACTGTTTCAGCAAGGCGCGTCCCTTATCTTTCGGGCTCGAATAAAGGTAGCACTCGTTAAAAGTGTAGATTCCGTTCACGCCCCGTGCCAGTGCTGCGGCAGCCGAACCATAGAAGAACTCCTTGGTGCTATACGAACCCGCGCCGGCCCGAGAGCCAATGCGCGTCGACACCTCATCTGAAGCACAGTAGTTAATCCAAGTATCCTCGCCAACAATTCCGCGCCAAATCTGTACGGGCAAAGCGAAGTCGTTTCCGCCACAAAAAAGCGAGAGTGTCAACATATCCACGCACCCCGCCTTCTTCCACGCGGCGACATCAAACCCACAATTGAGAGCACTCTCAGGATTCGAAGGGACGCGATGCGCGAGGCGAATATGCCGCCCTGTGCGCTTCTCGGTTTCGTCCGCGAGAGCACGCACTTCCTTAACGAACCGCGTCAGAATAGCGCGCCCCTCAACCTCGAAGCCAGGCTTGAAGAAAAAGCCCCAACGCAACCAGTCGAGTTCAAGTCCGTCCATACGGTCGCCCCACTTCGCGAAGATTTCCTTCACGAGTGCCATATGGTGCGCATAAACTTCAGGAATGGCGTAATTATACGAACCTTCCCAACTGCGCTCTAGCCTCCACGGAGCCCGCCGCCATTCGGGGTGCGCCCGCCACATTTCGGACGGCCACGTCGCGTGGATACAAGAAATGCCGTTCGCCGCTTCCTTGAGTCCGTGGGAATCGTTCATCCGCATCGTGAGCCACGCTTCCATGCCGCGTTCGTGGGCACGGTCAAGCCAAACGGAGAAGTTATCGACTTTACGCTCCGCCAAAAGCCGCAAACCCGCCACATAGCGCGTGCCATTCTCAATATCACGGAATCTCTCCCAGACATTCGAATCATAGAGAGCGCGTTGCATATTCACGCAAAAGAGCATACCCTTCACGCCACCTGCTTGCGCATAAAAGTCGACGAGTGCTTGGCAGCCCGCCACACTCATTTCGTCCTCGGGGCGCTCATAGAAATGCTGATTGTCTTCATTGACAAAAACCGTCGGTGCGGCAAATGCCGCGAACGCGGCGCATACTGAAGTTGCGAATATTACTGATTTCATAGATTTATAAACTCCATTAGAACATATCCACCAGCACTTTCGTACCCGTCACAGCAACGGCAATTGAGAAGAGAAGTGCCGCGCCAAGTAAGATGTTAAGGGTTAGCCCCGCACGATGTTCGCCCATCACCGACTTGCGATTCACAAGATAGATAATTGCCGCGACCGTAAGCGGAAGCACAAAAACATTCGAAATCTGCGCGGCAATCGTCACTGCAACAGGGTCGCCCCCAAGCGCAGGCACAACGAGTCCCCACGCCGCCGCAATGACGCAAACAATACGAAAGAGCGGTGTCTTCGTCTCCATTTTGCCATCCCGCCAGTCGCCAATCAAAAGTGGCGCGACCATAAGAATCGGGAAGACGGACGATAACCCCGCCGAAAGCGTCCCTATCATAAAGATGGCAACCGCGAAGCGTCCCGCGAGCGGTTCAAGCGTAGTCGCCATATCAAGAATGCGCTCAATGCCGCGTCCCTGCGAAAAGAGTGCCCCCATCGCGACAATCATAATCGCACCCGAGATGACGAACATCAGCGAAGCGGACACAATTGAATCGCGCTTCTCCGTGCCGAGGTCATTCGCTCCCCAGCCCTTCTCGCGCACAATTAACGGACGCGTCACAAATGTCGGGGCCGCCATAGTCGTCCCCACAAATGCCGCGAGCATAAGGAGCGAGGCACCGTCCGTCGGCAATAACGGGGGCAACGCACGCTTGACCGTTTCCGCGTCAGGCCACGTGACAAAGATGGAGGTAATAAAGGTGAGCATCATAAGGAAGACGAAGAACGCGAGAACTTTCTCAAAGAAGGAGTAGCGTCCAACCATCATCAGCGCGAGCATCACCACCATAAGGCAACAGGCGACAGGGAATACGCCTACTTTCAACCCGAACGCCTCACAAATCGCCCCCGAAGTCAGCGTCATAATGCCACCAAGGCAAGTGTATTGCCCGAGAACAACTCCCAGAAATACAAGTGCCGCGACGACCTTGCCCCCACGCGGCAAAAATCGGATGAGTCCGTGAAGAGAGGTCTCGCCCGTCACAGCGGCAAAGCGTCCGTACGCCGTCATCAAGACCCCCGAGAATAGGCACGAGAGTGCAAGCACCCAGAGAAGCCCCAGACCGTAGTCCGCCCCCGCCTTTGCCATTGATGTGACGGACCCCGTCCCAATCGTGTAGCCAATCGCGAAAATCCCCGGCCCAATCGCCGAGAGCGCCGCCAAAATTCGTCTCTTAGTCATAGTTTCCTTCTATTATATCCTATTTTTGGAGGAAAGTAAACAGGTGTGTACCCAGTTTACTTTCCGTTCACCTTCAGACGAACTTGCGTAATCTCGCCTTTCGGAGACTGTGAGGCAGATCCAATGAGGACAAATTCATTTTCCGCACCGAATTTAACAGCGGGTGTAATGTCGAGATCCGTGCGATTGCCAAAGCGGTGGTGATGGCGACGAATAAGCCGTCCATTCACGATTACGCCAGTCAAACTGTCGCCGATACTGGTATAATCGAAACGGACGCGCTTGCCCTTCCATTCGACGGGCACAACGACACGGCGACGGAACGCACACGCCTTCTCATATTTGCCAGGCAGCGCAACTTCCTCGGGCTTCGGGTCAATGAAAGTCGCGAGTTTCTCCCAAATCCCTGCAAGATCCATCTCCTGCTCAGGGTGCGGACGGTAGTAGAGATAGCACGGACCGCCAAAACCACGAATCCGCATATGGTTATCATTTACGAGATTGAAGGTCAACTCGTGCGTCTCGCCAGGCTTCACAGGCAAGACAAGCCCTGTAATGCCACTCTTATTGGGCGTCATAATCTCCTTGCCGTCAAGTTCCACCCCTAACTGTCCCATCTCTGTGAACCAACCCGCATGCATTCCCGTTGCCCAAAGTTCGACATCGCCCTTATCCCACTCCTTAGGAACAGTGAAGGTGCGTTTCAAGACATCATTAGTCGGTGCCGCATCAAGTCCAACGACGCGCGACTCAAGTTTGCAGGTCGTGCCGCTCACTTCCGAATGCCAACCATCCATTAACGGGAGAACATTAGGATACTTCAAAGGCGAAGAAACCTTATCCTTCTTGGCAAAGAAGTTTTTAACGCGCTGCCAAGCCGAGAGCTTCTTGGGTGTTGGACGCCCACGCCACCAGCCAAATTGATTATTCACCCAGCGCCACGCAGCCTTCTCATTTTCGCCGCGCAGGGACTTGCCCATCATAAAATCATTATTCTTAAAATGACCCTTAAGCTTCATGGGCTTGCCCGTCACGACATCAATTATCTCACGCTCTTTGCTGTCGCGGAAGGTAATCGTATAGTCACTCGCACCCTCAGCATCCGCATACCAAACATCATAGAGTCCGTCAGTCGTCATATAGTGCCGCGCAAAGCCGCGTCCGCCCTTCATCGAGATAGGCTTTTGGGCAATACCCGCGTCAATTATAATTTGACGCAAAACACACCATTCGTAACCCGAATGAACATTATGAGGACGGATTCCGAAGGAAATAATCTGTCCCTTACCAATACGCCGCGAGGTGACAGCAGGCGTACCATCTTCCCAACGCCAAAGCACCTTTACATCGTCCGCGAGGACGCGATAGCCGATGCCATCAGCCTGAAACTTATCCCTAAAATCACTAGCCCCACTCCCTGCCTCACGCGAAACCATCACGAACTTACTCGTAAGCGCAATGCCGCGACTACCTGATTTCGGATTCGTCGTTTCTTCGTACTGTGACATCCATTTCGGCACAACGCCCGCAAGATTCCGAAGTTGCCAAGCGTCCGCTTTCGTGGGTGCATGGCGTCCCGACTGGAACATCGCGATATAAGTTCCGCCCGCTCGGACATAGCGTTCAATGCCCGCAACTTGTTCTGCGTCCATCTGCGTATTGTTCGCATCCAGTAGCACGCGATAACGAGAGGCATTGCCGTCCGCGAAGTCATAGGGCGTAATCGCGTCAAGTTGGAAGCTATCACCCAGCGTTGCCGCGAAACGCCAAGTCATATACCCAGACGGATACGCACTCGCGACATCCGTGCGCCACGGATACCCCATAAGAAGATTAACATTCGAGTCAACCACCATCGCGATTTTATTCTCAGGCGGACAAATCTTACCGAGCATCATCAGCGCGGGTAGGCGTTTCTCAAATTCGTCGCGAATCTCTGGATTCCAAAAAATACAGCCGAGGTGAATAAAGTAATGAATCGCGTTCACACCCTCGCTCATATAGAAGTTCGTCATCCGACGGAATCCCTCGCGGTCTTCAGCAGGTCCGCCTGGCTCAAGCGAGAACGGAAGCCCCTTCGAATGCATAAGCATTGGCAAAAGTTCCCACCAAAACGCCGCCATACCACCCGTATCGTGGAAGCGTGTGCCGTATTCACCCGCAATTTCACGAAGCGTGTTGAGGTACGCCATAGGCGACATTGAGACAATGCCTTTATCAGGCTCAACGGCTCGCAAAACGTCCAGCCCCTTCCGTACCGTTTCCGAGCGTGACCACTCTTGCCAGCCACAGAAATCGACCCACTTCGCATTTTTGCCGCGATCAAAGCGCGGATAATACTGTGGCGCCTCATGAGAAAGATAAATCTTGTAGCACATCTTGCCCATCGGGAGCTCAAGCGTAATCTCATTATCCTTACTCTTAAGGACATCCGTTACTTCCCGCACCATCCAATGGCTGTTTGCATGCCCAGCAATGTCTTCATAGCGTGTCCCATTAAGCGTCACACCAATATGCAATCCCTGCCTGCGCGTGAGATCCCACACATAAAGCCATGTGCGCTCGCCCGCCTTCTTCTCAGGAACATCAAATGTGCGTTTCATCACGGCGGGCTCAAGCGGCAAATACGCTCCAAGCGCGTGACCTGGCATCTGCAAGACTCCCCATTCATTTGTTTGATTAACTGGACGATACTGCCAAGTGCCCTTCAAATCAATGGCACCTGAACCAAATCCCGCGAATTCCGCAATTTCAGGAAGCCGAATATCGTCCCAACTTTTAATGGAATTATCGTCCCACCGCTTAGCCACGACAGAAACTTTACCATATTTCCCCTTCAAATACTCACGATAGGATGAATTGACAACAGGTCCGTACTCAATAAACACCGAGAAGTCGCCATGGTTCAATTCTCCTTGCGGCTCAAGGAAGTCGATAACATTAGAAGTGTTATGATTGCGCAAAACATTCGCCAGAACATCATTTACTTCAGAGAGAATCGTCTTACTTGCCCAACTCGCCTTGCCGACACTCATCGACCAGTCCGTTCCCACGCGATGGAATCCGCCGAGATAATCGGGAGCACCTGTCTCTTGCTCTTCACGGTGCGCATCAAGCGCCCACATCGGTGCACCACCATTTGTATTAAGCACAATGGGCACTCCATTTGCCTCAGCAAGCCGCATAGCCCAACGCGTACTACCCGTATCATCAAAACCACGTGCTGTATCGCCCCACGCGGAACCCGCCCAAACGACAATTCCGGCTTCATTTGTCTTCGCGAAGTCAAACTCTCCTTTCGGGTCATAATTCTTCCAAGGTATGCCATTAGGGTATTTCTCTGACGGAGGAGTCATCTTCTGGCGATAATAGAAGCGGAATGGATGGTCATCCCACGCGTTCATATAGAACGGAATCTCTGGTAATTTTGCCGCGAGCGACCCGCTCGGCTCAGTCTGCGAATAGCGAATCGTGAGGGTATTATCCTTAAGAGCGAGCGAAGTCCATCCTCCGCCTGGCAAGCGATAAACGCCATTACGGACGCGATGTGCCGCGTAAACATAGTCATACCGCGCCGCCCAAAGTCCCGCCTTCTCGAGGGACTCAGCGGTTATGATGACATCATTGCCGCGCTGTTCTGCTCGCGTCATACCGTAACCACGCAAGTTCCGTTCAGGGAGTGTAGCCGCAGAAAGCGTGCCCGCAAGTAGAACAGTGAAGATAACTGCCAGAGTTTTCATTGATTAGTGCCCTTTCCTCTTATTTCTCAATGAGGTCGATGCGTACATCAAAGTGCGACCAATCCCAACCGCCAGAGCGGTTTTCTGTTGGCAGAAGCTCATTTTCTTCACCAAACTTCAAGAGACTCGTAATATCGACATCCGTAATGCGTCCAAAGTTGTGATGGTGGCGGCGCATAAAGCGTCCCTGCGGAGTCTGCACGCCGAGTGGCGGACGGTCATCCACACCTTCCTTTGTTTCG
Source organism: Lachnospira hominis (ex Liu et al. 2021) (assembly GCA_963602475.1). GTDB lineage: Bacteria > Verrucomicrobiota > Kiritimatiellia > RFP12 > UBA1067 > UBA1067. The sequence continues at coordinate 5,943 of CAVCJC010000009.1, read as the reverse complement.
ATATACATCATCACTTTGTACTTGCCTTCCCATTCCTTCGGGGCGACGAACTTCATCGGAAGCTTCGCAATCGGCAAAGAACGCGCGGCAGGTGAACGATGATAGAGGAATATCGCGCCACAAAGTCCCGTGAACTTCTTACCATCCTTTGGCGCGGCAAACTCGAGCGTCAAAACATTACCCGTCGGCTTCAAAAGCTTAGCAACATTCTGCGAGAACCTACCACTGCCAGTCAGCCCTTTAACGAGCACCGTGCCATTCAGCGTCATTACCATTGGCGTGAGCGAAGTCGGGCCACTCCATGCGCGGCAGTTGAGGTAGATTTCCCCTGCCTTGAACCAATCCTTCTCAGTCACATCAAAGGTCTTTGTAATCTTTGCCGCCGCACCATCTGGGAGTCCCCAGAATTGGAGTACATCCGCGACACATTCCTTGCCTGTATCGGCAAAAGTCCACCCTTCCTTCAAATCTTGCGTCGGATCTTTCCACATGCCTTCACGATAAGGCGACAAATCAAGCGAAGGCTTCTTAAGTGCGTGCCAATAAGTGCGGTTTTGCGACCACCAGTAGGCAACGGCATCCGACGGCTCAAATACACGCGCATTGGCAATGAGCACTTCCTGCGCGGAAACGGGGACGGTGAACGTGCAAGTCCCCGCCTTTTTGTCGTAGGCGTAGTCCGTAACGGACTCTTCGCCGCGCTCGCTCCACGTCGTAATCTTGCTCGGACGGCGCGGCACACGCAAAGTGACGCGCGTCTTCTGAACACCATTCGTATTGAAGTTGCAAAGTACAGTAACGGCATCGAGCCCGTCATTAGAGCGATACGGTTGCGGCCACACAAGCGCATTATCCGTCGTGCAAACGGCGGGGTCAGCCCCAACATCCGTGAGAAGTCCCTGCCAGAAGTCGCTTTCGCCCTTGCCAGGCCACCAAATGCCAAGCAAGTCCGCGCTATCACGCCAAAAGGCCGTACCAAGCCAAATGACTTGTCCCTTGCCAAGACGGCGGCGCGTAATGGCGGGCGCACCATTCTCGTATGTAGCAAGCACCTCCACATCGTCCGCTACTGGCGCGAGTTCAACGGAATATTCATTCAACTCATTACCATTCTGCTGACGACAACTGCCGCGATCAACATATTTCTTGCCTTTCCAAGTAACTGTACCACCAAGCGGACGCTCCTTGGCGACCTTCGCCCCCGTGAGCGCGGTAATCGGCCACGCATCCGCCACCGTCGCCAATGACCGACCTGAGAATGGGAAGGCAATGTAAGTGCCGCCCTCCTTCACCCAATCTGAGATTCGCGCCAGTTGTGCAGGTGCCATTACTTCATTGCCGCAGTCGACCATAACCTTGAAGCCCTGCATCTTGCCCGCGTCAATTCCGTTATCGTCGATATAAAGCATAGACTGTCCAATGGACTGCAAAGTGCCGCGCCCAATATCCCAGTTCCACGGCGACTGCACACGGTGAGTAGCCGCGCCGCCAATATTCGGCTCAGGTGTCGGGAAGTTGCCCTCACCCAGTAAAGAGCGGCGATAAATCAAGATTTGCGGACCAAAGATGTCGTATGTACCCTGCCGCGCAAGCATTTCCTTATGCTGAAGCCACCATTCACGGACGGGTTTATTGCGCGAATAGGTCTGCGTCAAGAAAACGGGCTCATGCATATCAAGTCCCGCGAGGAAAACGCGCAAAGTAGATGTTTTCGCCTCCGCGACCGTGCTATACGGGCCCGACAGTTCGCTCGTCCCTTGATAACCCCAAAGTTTCGCATACCGCTTATACCACGGGAAGTACCAAATGCCCTCGCCTGTGAAGTGGGCGAACAAACCCCAATCGGCGCAAAGGCGATCCGTAAGCGGTTGCCCCATGCGAATGGGGGCCATCAACTTAATGGGAGTATTCGGGTCGGCCTGACGCATAGCGTCCAAGACACGCTCCAACTGACGCGCTTTGCTCTCATTGCGCCAATCATTCCAAAGTGCATACATCTCATTCCGTGCCGCGCCAAGATTCGGATACACCGCTGGCTCTTGCGTCGAGAGGAAGATGCGTCCGTGCCAATGCTCACCGTGGAGGAGCATCTCAATCTCGTTCGAGCCCGTACGAAGGCGGTCCGTCACATCAAGTGCGCACCACTGTCCGACATCCGCCACCTTCTCACCATTAAGGGTTATCGTGTGACGCGCATTCTCAAAACTATTCGGGAAGAAGTAGAAATAAACGCGCTTACCCTTCGCAGCTGCAGAATCCCAGTCAAACGAACGCTTCACATAACGCGCCGCGTCCCGACGCATATTACCAGGCAATGTCTTATAGTAATCAAACCAAGTAATGCTACCAGGCATATCAATAGCCGTCCAGTCCGTACGATTGGAGGACGAGAACCAAGTGCCGCGCAAATCAAGAACTTGCTTCGGAAGTCCCGCGAATGTCGCGAGTTCAGGCGGTTCAATCTGTTCCCACGCGACAAACGGATTATCCTCCCGCGAATACATCGCGCTCGCTTTCTCGAGTGTCACACCGTGATTCTTCAAATAGGCAATCCAACTCACCTTCGCCATAGGCGAATAATCGCCGTGTTTGTCATACCACGGCTGATGGACGACTTCGCCAGCAGGATGCATCCAGCCACGCACATACGGCGACTTAAACTTCATCATCTGCTCATATGTCTTAAGTCCCACATACCCCCAGATATCATCATCAAACCAGCTAATATGTGGCTGATGTGCCCCATTAGCGCGTAGCCAACCACAGTTTGTCCACTCTGCGGGTTGCTCCATATGATCCGCAAAGCGACGGCTCATCCACGAGTAGCCATTACAGGGCATATAAAAACGGAACGCATACGAGAGACCAATCTCTTGGGCATATTTCGTCTTCCAATAGACTCCACCGCAACTCGTTAAGCCATCCGAATCATCTTGTCCCTCAAGTTCTAGCCACGCGTCAAAGTGCATATTGCCCATCTCTTTCAAGAAGGCATAATCCTCACGCGGATCGAGCTCCTCATTGCGCTTAGCTCCTCCATACTGCATCCAGCCATGGAAGTTCTCTAGTCCTCCCATACCATAAGTCGACCACGCGAACTGCTTCATCCATTCAGGGCACACCGCCTTCGTCAGTGTCTCGCGCCCCGCGACCCAGTCCTTCATTGTCGCCGCGTCAGAACCTGCCGCGATTTCAACAACTGTGCCGCGCTTTAGGATAGCAAATGCCGCGCCAGACGTTACGAGCAAGCCTTCCTTCTCTGTAACATCCGTGCCCTTAGAAAGATCAAAAAGGAACTTCCCCGCGACAACTTCCACATTCTCAGGTGATGTCGTAACAAAACGCAGAATCTTAACGGACTTCCCGCCGTTCACCTGCGTCTCGTGGGTGACGGCACAGCGTCCGAAGCCCCGCAACTCTCCCGTCTCGCCCGCATCAACGGACGAGACGCTTTTCCACTCCCCTGCCAATGCGGCGAAGGTTAAACACGATACCAGTAGTGTCCCCAAGACACTAGAGTAGTTCTGCTTACTCATTATTCTTTTCTTTCTACTTTATTGTTACAGATTAGATTATATCTAAAATCGATTGTAAATGCAATGCCTTAGCGCACAATAATGGAAAGTCCCGCCGACCCCACACGGAGCGTAAGCGAAGTTCCATCAGCTGAAAGTTTGACTTTCGACCCACTACGCGCTTTAACCGCCGCTGCATTCGCTTTCGCCACGAGCTCGTCGGACATCACAATGCGATTTCCTTCCGCATTCGAACCCGTGTAGGCAACAAGCGGAACATTCTTCACTCCGTCCTTGCTGACGGACGAGAAGTCAAAGACGAATTCCGTATCATCCGAGAACTTCAAGGGCGCACCTTGCGACTCAAGTGCCGCCGATGTGTAGCCACTCTCAGGGACATGAAACGCGAGCACACACGCATTCGTGAATGTGCCATAGCGCGTATTTGTACTATCAAGCACAATCCGTCCCTGTTCATAGAACGAGAACTTATGCTGACCGCTATCCGCCTCAGTATAGTTACCCGTCTTGTAGGCTGTTTGTAGTCCTGTATCACTCGTCGTCGTCAAGACACCGTTAGAAACAACGATTTCTTGCCCAAAACCGTACATCAAGACTCCTTTCACATTCATCTTCGCCCCGTCCCCAACATACAAACAGTTACCGCCATTATTAAAGTATCCAAGATAAGTCACTCCACTCGCCTCTATAGTTGTATTCTCCACCTTAAAGTAGTTATTAGACCCTGTAGCCTGAAGCTCTTCATCGCCTCTATAGTGAATCTCATTGCCAATTAGAAGTTTCGCAAGACCTGAGAAGGACGCTCCGTCTTTAATCTCAATACCATTGCCCGAACCTCCATCAAAGCCAATGGTGACATTTGAGCCACTCTCGCCAAGCGTAAGTAAAGAACCCTCATCCTTTACTATGAGCTTATTATCAAAAGCATTAGGTATGGCACCAATCGTAAGCCCCTTGGCGGCCGTCACCTGCGCAGCAGAAGCAATCTCAATTGTATTAGACGCATAAAGTGACTTCGCGGCCGTCCCTGAGCCAATAGCGTCGCAATGCCGCCAACCCAAACGGAGTTCGCCCTGCGAATTAAGTTTTGCACCTTTATCAATCGTCACACGATTCCAAAGCGAGGTCGAACCCGAACCGGTGTTTTCTGACTTGAGTTGTCCGCCCGCTGTTATATAACCGCCGTGCATCGTAGCACCATCTGTCAAATGAAACTCATTCCAACTGCCATTCTGTCCAACCGTAAACGGATTATCCGAATTCTGATAGGATTTAAAGGTAGTTTGCTCACCTGCTACATAAAGGAGGTTTGAACAGCCTACCCAGCTACCAACACGCGCAAAGTTATCTGATAGGTCAACATTTGCGCCGTCAATGAATTTGACTATATTCTGATGTGATGCATTCGAATTTTTGCTTCTGCCAATACTGAGCCCGTCTTTGCCAGAGCCTATGAGTTGCACTGTAGCATTAGAAACAATGAGTTCGCCGCTTGTTCCACGGCAGCGGCTCGTCGCACCCACACGAAGCGATGTGCCATTCGTGACGGAAGCTCCATCAAGGATCTCCATCTTCGAATTCACGCCTTCATCACCAACATTACAAGCATCAGCCAATAAATCAACAACCGTATCACTACCTGAAATCAAACCTCTCGCGGCAGTTCCCGAAATACTAATTGAACCCTTCATGTACGCACCGTCCGTCACCTCAAGCGTCTTCATCGCATCGTCACTGAAAGACACATTGCCTATAAAAGTTGCGCCCTGACGCAAGAAAATTGCCGCGCCTGCACGAGCAGAATTAAAATTTACCGTCTGAACAACACCATTCGCATTCGTAAACGCCATTGTGCCATTCATAACAATATTTGTGCGTCCACGATGTTCATTGCTTGCATAACCCGTGAGAAATGTCATTGTATAACCACACAAATCCCAAGTCGTCGCCGAATAGTCGTCTTTAAACTTCCAAGTACCCGCACAAACAAGATCACCAGAAAGTTTAACCGTATATTCCTTCGGAGTATTCTTAAAGCCCATATCGTTGGTCGAGGTTCCGAAGAATGGCGCTGTACCATCCCAGTTATCCGCGTCATTCAAATACGCTTCGTTGTCGCCTTTCCAATAGGTAACATCAGCAACACTCGCTCCGCATGCTGCGAAGAGAGCTACGAGCGAGAGGCATGTCCTCATACATTTAGTAACCATACGATTTTTCATATCGCTTGTTCCTTTATGTTATTTACGAAAAGGTTTGGAAAAGGCAAAGACGGACGCAACATAATGAGTTCACAACCCATTATCCAGTGCCGTTTAAATGCCGCGCTATTTGCCGCGTAGAGGCTCTCTACAGCGCTCTCTTCAGCGAGGGGGGGGGGGGGGGGGGGCTTGGCCCCAAACGACCC
>CAVCJC010000008.1:0-26124 GCA_963602475.1 Lachnospira hominis (ex Liu et al. 2021) | reverse complement strand
GAAGCCTCTCAGCGTAGCGTTAGCGAAGCTTTTGTTGCCCCTCGGAGTTTATAACTCCCCCTACCCAAACATTAGAATGTGGTGTCGGCGGGGGTGAGGCCGTCAGCCTCGGCGTGGAGGCGCCCCTCGCGGCCAGGCTCGACCCGCAGATACACGCCCGCACGCCCAAAGTGGAGCGGATGTGACGCGGTATCCTTGAAGCTATCGTATCCGCGCGGATTCGAGTTGCCGACCGCACGAATCTCGCAATCCTTCGCCGTAAAGCGCACGCGGCGATTATCATTCGGAACGAAGTTGCCATCCTTATCCGCGAGCGTGACTTTGACGACACAGAGGTTGCCATACCGCTTTTCGGGTGTCAGCACGACACGGACAGGCTCGCCCGCCGTGCGAATCACCTTCTCGCCCGCCTTCGAACCATCTGCCGCGTAAGAAACCACCTTGAGCTCGCCTGGTTCCCACGCCACATTCTCCCAAATGAGACGATAACGCGGCATAACGGAATAGTAGTCATCCAAATTACCCGCCGTCGGATTCTTTGTGCGCCGTCCGAGGGAGCGGCCGTTCAGGAAGAGTTCCGCCTCCTTGGCGTTCGTGTAGGCGTAAACGGAAGTCTTGAAGCCAGGTTTAAAGTTCCAATGGCTGGGCGACAGCTCGAGTGTCGGGGCAGACGGATTCCAATACGCCCTGTAGAGCCAATAGCGATCTTTCGGGAAAGCGAGCAAGTCGCAGATGCCGAAGTAGGAACTACGCGCACGATCCTTAGCCGCAATTTCCCAGCCTGCATACGGAGAAGGTTCGCCGAGATAGTCGATACCCGTCCAAACAAACTCGCCCGCGCAATAAGTGTCGCGCTCCATACGTACAAACTCGCGGTCGGCAATGTCGCTCCACATCGCGGCATTCAGGTCGCGTGAATCGACGCAAAAGACGCTCTTAGCATAATCGGTCTTATTCTTGGGCATATTTTCCGAGTAGAAGCCAAACTCAGAGAGTGCGGACGCGCTTTCAGAATAAAGGAGCGGCTGATTGGGGCACGCTTTCTTGACACCCTCGTACATACCCCGATAGTTCCAACCCGTCAAATCAAGCGGAGCATAATCGCCGCGATACGCCGCCTCAGGGAAGCAACTGCCAATCGCCACGGGACGCGTCGCGTCCTCGGCTCTCACGACTTCGCTAAAGAGTCCGCACCGCTCCACGGATGTCCCGAGCGAAGGGTCGCCCGCCCAATCTTCCTGTCCAGGCGGCTGTGCTTTGCCGAGCGAAATCTCATTGCCAATCGACCACGCAAACACCGAGGGATGCAACCGATCGCGGCGGACGAGTTGGGCGAGGTGCCGCGAAACGAAAGGCTCGAGTGGCTCTTTGCCGCGTCCGCAAGTCTCATTCCACTTATCAAAGCACTCATCCCAGACGAAGATGCCAAGCTCATCGCAAAGATCCAACACCTCGGGGGCTGGCGGATTGTGGGAAGTCCGCAAAGCATTCACGCCCATATCCAGCATAATCTCAAGCTGGCGACGCATCGCGTCCTTGTCAAACGCCATACCCAAGGGGCCTAAATCAGAATGAAGGTCTACGCCTTTAAGTTGGACGCGATTTCCGTTCAAGAAAAAGCCCTTATCCGCGTCAAACTTAAAGGTACGGAAGCCTGTGCGACGGGTGACGGCGTCGGAGAACCCATTGGGGGCATTCAGGCTCAACTTCAGCGTATAGAGGGCGGGGGAGCGCACCATTTCCCACCGCTTCACACGCGGCACTTTGAGGGCGAATGTGACTTCCGTCCCCTTCCATGCTTTGGCGGTAAGCGTGAGGGTCTCTTGCGCCACGCAGTTTCCGTCCGCATCCATAATTTGCGCCGTTACTTCCGTAGGCAGGTCTTTCCCGACGCGGTTTTGAATAATCGCCGAGAGCGTCGCCTGGGCGATACCATCGATGATGGTGCCCGTATCGAGCTTGAGGGAGTCGTCCTCGAAATAGAGGTTATCCGTCTCAGTCCAAGTGACCTTGCGATACATGCCCGCGCCTGGATACCAACGTGAGGAGAGGTCGTAAGTATCACAGGCGACCTCAAGGACATTCGTCCCGAGCCGCAAGTACGCGCCAACATCCGCTCTGAAGCCGAGATAGCCATAATCGCCGCGTCCGCAGGGGAATCCGTTCACATAGGCGACCGCTCGCGACATAACTCCGTCGAAGTCAATGAAGACGCGTCCTTTGGGTTTCTCATTAATGACAATCGTCTTACGATAGCGTCCCGCGCCCTTCCACGGCAACTTGCCCGAACGCGCTTCACCCTCAGGATTAAACGGACCTGCAATCGCCCAGTCATGCGGAATCTCCACAGGCGCAAATGCCGCGCCTTCCCGCGCAAACTCCCATCCGTTATTAAAGCACTTCGTCTCGCGTGCCGAAACGGTTGCCGCGCCCGTGAGACACAGCCCAAGGACAAGTGTAATCATCTTCATTTTCTCTATCTCCTTCAACATTAGACCTACATTATACCAAATTTCGTACCCATTTGGTAGAGGATTAAGATTGAAACATCGCCTGCAGAGAATTAACAAACATCAGCGCGTGACCTCACCGGTGCCTCCGTTGAGGAGGTTGACCTTGCGAATGTGCTCGCCGACATTCATGTCGATGATGTACGAAATCAGGTTCTCGCCGTAGATCTGGTTCTCGTACCAGCGCGTGAAGGCGCGGTCATTCTCCTCGAAGACGACCTTGCCGTGCCCCAGCACCTTCTCCTGCGTGACGACCATCGCCGTGTCCTTGCCGTCGAGACGCCATTCGGGCTTCGAGAGGTAGAACGCCTGCTGTTTCGCAGCATCCCACTTCGTGAGCGCATGGGCGTACTGGAGGAGATGACCGCGTCCCCACGGCTGGTCAATCGGCCGGATGGACTTATAGAGGAGGTGTGTCTTCCCCTTCCCTTCGTCCGAGGACGACCAGCCGTCGCGCACCTTGACGCGGCAGCCGTTCGCATCCGGATCGAAGACGCCGATCTCGGCAAAGAGCTTCCGCGCCGCGTCTGGCGTCGAGGAACAGTGGAAGAGTATCGTCCCGCCGCGCTTCAGGAAATCTTTCAGCTCCGCGCCGCATTCGGCGAACGCGATGTTCGACCCCGTCCGGTCCGCGTTCAGGAAGACGAGTGCCTTCGCCTTCTCAAGGTAATCGATGAACTTGACCTTGTTGAAGGTCTTGGGCGTGACGACATCCTGCGCGACCTCGCACTCGGTGAAGCGGAAGTTCGGCTCGGTCTTGCCGTCCTTGTCGCCGTCCGTGAAAAGGATCACGCGAATCGGCGACTTGAAGTCGCCGAGCTCGGCGCGTTCCGCGAGGGCCTTCGCGGCGCCAGTGAGGAGTCCGACCGGCGTGCGGTTGCCGACGTCGCTTGCTGCGATCACCTTCGCCTCGGGAATCGCCGTCAGCTGTTCGTCGCCGATTAGGATGAACGCGCACTCACCCGGCGACTGGAAGTACTCCAGCTCTCCGGAGAAAGGAACGCGCGTCGCCCGCTTGACGTCCAGCGCGAAGAGCCCCGCGCCCTCGCGGCGACCGTCCCAATCCAGCTTGACCTTCACCCACCCCGGCTTGCCTCCGTTGAAGTCGTCGTCCGCGTAGGCCGAGAAGATCGCGCGCGTTCCGTCGCTGCGGAGCTGGCCGTTGAGCTTCTGAGCGTCCGCGTGCGCGAAAACGAGCGGCTCGGACATCTTCGCGGCCTTGGCGAGGAGCTCGCGCAGCTCGCTACCCGGACGAAGATTGGGCGCGTTCTGATCGCGCGAGGCGTGGCCTGGCGCATAGATGAACGAGCCTTTCCCGAGCGTGTAGCCGAAGAACGCCGTGCCGAGCGTAAGCGCCGCGTCAGCAGGGAGCGACTGGATCTCTTTGAGGAACGGGAAGTCCTCGCCCTCCACGTAGCAGACACCGCCGCCGCGGACGAATTCCTTCGCGATCTCGAACTTGTCCTTCGGCAGGTGCGCGTTGTGCGCGAGCGCGAGGATGCGATAGCGCTGGAGTCCCTTCAGGTTGAAGTGCTGGTTGATCACGCGGTCGCACTGGAAGCCGCGTGCGCCCGTCCAGTTGTGCGCGACGACTTCGGTAAAGGCCATCGTCGGCCACGGATCCGTCCAGGTATGTCCAGTGCGATTGCCGATCATAATGTCCTCGCGCACTTCGTTCGAGTCGCGATAGACGACCGCGTACTTGACGGGCACGAGCTTCGGCGAAACGTCCGCAAGGCCCGTGTAGCGGACAAAACGGTAGAAGTCGCCCATGTTCGCGGGATTGTCCCGGTCGACGTAGGCGTAGTTCTCGGACTCCTGGTTGAATCCGTTCACGCCGAAGGCGAACGCCTGGTCGCAGTCGCCGATGCGGACGTTGTCCGTCGCGCGGCGTTCCCAGAAATGGTTCCAGACGGTGTGCGGCTCGTTGTCGAACATCGCGCGCATCTGCGCGGAACTCGTCTTGTTCTTGCCGTGGTTCCTCGTTTCGCCGACCATGATCTCGTCGATCGCGACGTCAATGTAATCGGCCGACTCTAGATGGCGTTCGACGCAGGGCAGATGCCCGTTGTCGCAACCCCACGCGAGAACGTGCGCGTTCGGATTCGCCTCCTTGACGGCCTTGCGGAAGTCGCGCACGTGGTCGACGTAGGAGTCCAGGTAGTCGAGGTACTCCCTGCGCTCCTTCTCCGGCCAGAGCCAGTAGCTGTTCGTGAGCCTCTTCACTTCGTCGGAGCACCAGTCCGGCCCCTCGTTGCCGATGATGCCGCACCAGACGGCATCATAGCCGATCTTCGCCAGCTGCCGCGCAACCTTGAGATCGACTTCGCGGAATTTCCCATAGCCCTTCACGCGCTCGGAGTTCTTCGCCCAGAGGCGGGTGTGCGCCATAAAACATCCCCAGTAGTAGACGCCGAGGTTCTGGTCGTGGAGATCCTTCACGACGCGTTGTGCGCGGACGAAGCGCTTCTGGCTCTCCTCGAAGTCGCAGTTGGCCTTCCAGGCGGTGAAGTTTGGATGGTTCGTGAGCCCCGCCAGATAATCGAAGGTCTCGCGATCGAGGCCGAGCGACTCCCAATCGCTCCAGCCGGCCAGCATGACGCCGTTCATGCCGAGGCGCTTGACGGCCTTCGCGACGGCGTCCGTCTCGAAATCGATGAAGCGAACGTCGTTTTTCGAGCTGTTTAGGGTGTCGTCGACCTGGATGAGGAAGAACGCGCAGAAGTCGTGCGCCATGTCCGGTTTCCTCTCGGCGATTGCGCGGAACGGCTCGGCCTTGCCGACGAGAACCTTCGGCGGATACGCCCACTCGTAGTAGGCGGTGCGGACGGACCCGTTATCACGGTAGGTGCCGAAGGCCGCGCCGCGCAGCACGGCGGCTGGCTTCTTCCAGTCGACTTTGGCCTCCAGCCGCATCATCTCGGCCGGGAATCGCCAGTCGTTCGGCGCGTGGGAGAGTGACTCGAAGTCGCTCGGATTGTAGAACTGCCCGATCGCCGTGTGATGGTAGCGGTCGCGGATGAGGAACCAGCCTTCGCTGCAGGCATCGCCGAAGCGCGGATAGGAGGGCCCGTCGCTGCAGTCATCGCGCATGTCAATCGCCGCACGCATCGTGCGGAGCTCACCCGTGAGCGACGGATAGACGAAGTCGTCCCACGCGATGCCGCCGCCAGACGACCACGAGGTGTAGATGCCAGAAATGCGCTTGCCGTCGAGCGGCTCGTAGATGTAGTCGACGCGGTCCGAACCCGCAGAGAGGATGTAGGTCATCCGGACGAACGCGCTCTCCGCCGTGACGACGGCCTTCCACGGACTCGCCTGCTGGACCGAGACCTTCGTCGGCACGAATTCGTATGTCTGGCCGTCCCGATCGCCCTTCAGACACGGCGTCAGGCCGTAGTGCGCCGTCCCGCCCGTCGTGGTGACGAACTCGTTCGCCGACTCGGAGCCGACGATCTTGAAGACGTGGAACGGACTGCGGAAGCGCGAGTCCTTCGAGAATTCGAGATGGAGACGTCCGTTGTCGAGCGCAATGGACTGCTCGGTTTCGGTGACGAAGACCGTCCGAGGGGTCTCCACGGCTGCCGCCTTCGGATTGTCGTAGTAGACGAAGAACGGCTTGTTCTCCAGGACGCGAAGGTTGGTGCGGAACTGGAGGCGGAGGGCGTGAGGCCGACCGTCCGCCTCAGCATTCTCCACGCCAGCCCAGCAGGGGACCTCTTCTCCGTAGCCCGTGACGACGCGTACATCCTTCGGATCGACCTTCTCGTCGAAGTCGAGGACGACATCCACGAAAAAGTTCGCAACCTTGTTCGTGCTTGTCTCCGCAACGACGATCGGAAGGCGCTTCTTCCAGTCGGCGTTCCACCAGGGACTGTTCGCCATTCCCTTCAGGAAAAGCGGATTCACCGCATCCGCCACGGGCTTCTTTACCGCCGCATCCAGCGGTAGCGAACCGATCGCGCAAATCGCGGCGAACGCCATAACGAGCCTTTTCCCAGCTCCGAATGTGCAGTGCTTCATTTCATCTTTCCTTTTGAATTGTTGACGTGAGAACAGCCTCACCTGATGATCACCATCAGACCCTGTTCGGGATTGTACTCATATGCGCCGATGTCGGGAGTGCCGTCAGCGAGACGGCGGCAGCGCTCCGTGCGCTCGACCGTGCACCCCGGTGTCGCGCCTGTCGCGTCGTAGACGGGACGCATGTTCGAGAGGTCCGCCTGGCACGCCTTGCGACTCCGCAGCTCCGTGTCGATCCACGGACGCATCTGCCCGGCGTTCCGGAGCGGACTGCTCTCCGCAAGCCGGTAGTCGCCAGCCTCCGCGTCGACGAACTTCGGGTCGACGTCCGTCACGATGTTCCCGCCCTTGTTGAACGCCGTACGGTCGTCGTACTGCGGCCCGACGTAGCTCGTGAAGACGTGGTCCGCCCACTTCGAGGGCTCGAGGTTGTAGTTCAAGTCGCTCCAGCTGTTCCCGTAGATTGCCGTGTTGTAGACGAACGTGCGGTAAGTCGAGTTGCCGAGACCCTGGATCGCATACGTGTACCTGTCCGTCAGCTCATTGCCCGCGATCGTGCAGTTCTCGATCGTGAGACCGGGCACGGTCTCGTCCGTGACGGGCGACTGCACGGCCAAGATGATGGATGCCGTGTTGCCGACGAACGCGCAGTTGCGGATCGACGAGTTCGTCGTCGCCACGTAGGTGTCCGCATAGTCCTGGCCTGACGCATAGATCATGCCGTTTTGGGAGCCGCCGACGCCGTCCTTGCCGCTCACGTTGTCCTTGAACAGGCAGTCGACGACGTCGAAGTTCGAGCAGTGCGAGAGGTTCACGAGACCAGTTTGCGAGGTGCCGTTCGTCGCGCTCAGGTTCGCCTCGAACCAACAGTTGGAGATCATCGCGTAGGTACCTTTCTTGTTCCCCCACGCGGAGAGGCACGCCTGGCCGTAAGTCCCGTTGACGTTGCCGACGAACGCGCAGTCGCGGACAAACAGAGCGCGGTTGTAGCCGTCGTCGTCGCCGAAGTGCGTATGGATGCAGACTCCCGAATTGTCGGCGCCGCCGTCCTTCGCGTAGTTGTCGAGGAAGAGGCAGCGCTGGACTATGTTCGTGTAGCCGTCCGTGAAACTTTTATTGGAGATCGGGGCCACGAGGACACCCGATCCCGTTGCCGTCGTGCGGTTACCGATGAACGAGCAGTCCGTGACGAGGCATCCTCCCTGTCCCATAGAGATCCCGCTCCGGCCCGGCGCGGAGTTGCCGCGGAAGACGAGGTTGGAGGAAGTGATCCCCGTCTGATCCAACACCAACGTGCCATACGCATTCTTTTCCGCCGTCGCAAAGTAGTTGGACTCGAAAAGGCAGTTGTCCACAAGCGACGCATTGATGTTCGCGGCGGCCGAACCGTTTTTGTAGCCCACCTCAAGTCCCGTCGGATCGGCAATGAAGTTGCGGCGGAAGATGCAGCCCGACAGCGCCCTGCTCGCGCCGTGGAGGGCACCGCCCTGATAGTTGCTGTTCTTATATTGTTCCGTCACGCTCGACGGGCAACCGTTGGAGAGGCCGCAATCCTCGAAGAGCGTGTCATAGACGCAGTAGTAGCTCGTGCGGGCTCCGTGCGATTGCATAGACAAGGCGCCGCCGTAGATGCGGGCCTTTGAGACCGTGTCGCCGAACTTGCCAGCCACGCAGTTCCGGAAGACGCAGTTCGAGACGATGCCGACCCCCGCTTGCGCGACACGGAGCCCCGCGCCAGCATAGCAGTCCGCCTCTGCCTCCGAATAGACGTTTGTCCGTCCGTTCACGAAGGTGATTCCGAAGATCCGGGCAAAATTCACGTTCATACACGGAATCTTGTTCTGTCCGTCTAGAATGACCTGGTCCGATTCGGGGACGTTTCCGTCCTTGAGCGCCTTGTCGGTGACACCACAGACGGTGAAGCTGTTTTCCCACGTCCCGCCCACGAGCGTCTTCTCCAGGAGATAGCGTCCGGGACGGATGTGGATGCGGTCCCATTTGTCGAAATCGCTATTCCATTTGCTCGCCCCGCCCGTCACCTGGTCGATTGCGGACTGAATGTCCTTGAACGCTGTCTCCCAGCTCGTGCCGTCCGGATCGGTCGCCGTCGAGTTGACATCGACGTACCAGTCCTTGTCGTCCGCCAGAAGGTTCGCCCCCGCAAGTGCAAGGAAAACCACACAGCCTAATTTGAGTATTTTCATTTTCGTGCCTCCATTTGATATTTTAACCTGATGTTTCGTTTTTACGGTTGCCATCCCTTGGTCCGGGTTTCAACATAAACATCGCCTATGCCGCCATTCTTTTCGATCACCTTCTGCGCGTGTTCGGACGGCTTCTCGCCCATTATGTACGCGAGGAGGTTTCTCACGAAGCGCTTGCTCTCATACCAGTCCGTGAACGAGCGCTGGTTTTCACTGAAGATAACGCGACCCGCGCCAAGCACCTTCTCCTGAACCACGAGCGCGGCATATTTCTCGCCGTCCACCTTCGGAATAAACAACCGCTGCTGTTTCGCCGGGTCCCACTTCGCGAAGACGCGTCCGTACTGGAAGTAACTGCAGACACCATTCCACGCTTGCCAGAGGAAGAGGTCCTTCTCCTGCACTGGTTCCTTCGCGAATACAACGGTATCCGCCGTGAGGTACGGATGGTTCTCTCCGCCGCACCAGACCGCCCAGGTGTCGCCGATGCCCCTCGTCGCAGACGGGTTCGGGTCGAACACATCCACCGATTTAAAGAACGCCTGCGCCGCAGGGCCCGTCTCGGTTCGCGTCACAAGGATCGTCCCGCCGCGCTTGAGAAGACCTTTGAGTGCCTCGGCACAATTCGCGAAGACAAGGTCGGCATCCTGAGACTGTGCATCAACAAAATGGACGAGCTTCGCCTCCGCAATCGCCGCTGCACACGCCTTCGCGTCGAAAGTCTTCGCAGTGAACGCCCGAATATCATACTTGGCCTCAATTGTCTGCGTGTACTTAACGGGCTCGCCCCTCTCGTCCGCCCGCGTGAACTCGACGACGACAGTCGGCTTGAAGTCCAGATTCAGCTTCGCCGTTTCGGCGGATGTGCGCGGACGGAAAGCCGTCGCAACCGACCCCGCCCACGCGCAGTCGCGCGTCTTCGGAATCGCCGTAAAGGCATCGTCGCCAATCAGGTAGAACGCGCATTGCTGCGGCTCGCAAGCGACCGTAAAAGCGTTGCTGACGACAAGCTGACGCGTGCCGTTCTTGACATCAAGGACATAGAGCGGAACATCTGACCGATTCAGTTCCTGAATGCCCGAATTGAGCGTCACCGTTCCCGTCTGCCGTTCGCCATAGGCGTTGTAAAGTCCGAGGAACATACCGTCGGGGCCAGCCTGCAGATTGCCATCAAGCACCACTGACCCCTTGAGCGTGTACGGCTCGATGCCACCCATGTCGGCAATCGCCTTGCGCACCTCGGCAATCGCCCGTCCATCGCGCTTCACGAGGCGGTCGGTGCGACATTCCTTATACCAGAGCATCTTGCCCTTGCCGAGCGAAGCAATGACACCATCCTTCAGCCTTCCGCTCAACTTGCCGAACTTCTCCACGGTCACACCCTCGATAATCGCGCTGCCGCCCGCCTTGACATATGCGACGAGCTCACGCGCCTCAGTTTCGCGCAACGTCTCGTCCTCAGGAACATAGACGACCCGATACTGGGCAAGATCCTTCGCCGTAAAATACTTCGGACCAATTACATCATAGTTGAAGTTCTTCAGTTCCGAAAAAGAACGGACTCGTCCGTCATGCTGCGTGAGGTAGGCGTATGGCTTCCCATGGCGCTTCTCGATGATGTCCGCCCGATACGCCTTCGGGTCGCGGTAGACACCGAGGTTCTTGACGGGTGCCATCCTCGCGACCTTCTCGCCTAGGCGCGTGTACTCCGCGAAGCGAAAGAAGTCCGCCGAGAACTCGCTCGACTCGAGGTCCACAGCCTCGTAAGTAAGATTCTCCTGCGAATAGCCGTTGATACCAAAAATAAACGGCCACTCAATCTGCATGATGCGCTCGACCGTCTTTGGATCAAAGACGTAGTAGTGGTGCCAAACGGTATGGCCGACGCGGTTGTTGAAGTGCGAGCGCATGCGCTTCGCGCAGTGTTTCGTGTGCGAAATACCGTGCATGGGGAGCATCTCGACGACCACCGAGTCAAAATAGCCCTCGTCCTCGCTCATGAACTTCTCACGGTCAATGCTGCCGTTTTCGGAGTTCCAGAGAAAAACAGGAACATTTGGATGGAGCTTCTTGAATTGCTCATAAAACGACTTGACGAGCGTATGCTGTCTGTCAAAAACATCAAACGCCTCCTGCGGGTTCTTCCATGTCCAATATGAGGTAGAGCCATTCTTCTTCACGAGGTCACGCGGCAGATGGATACCTTCGTGGTAAATGGCAAAGGAATACGCGCAGTCCTGTCCCTCCTTCACACGCTCTGACTGTAGCAACACCGCAATGTCATTGAGTTCTGGCATGAACGAGCCCTGGTCAACCTGCGTCGCCCAACCAGGAACTTCGCTCGTCCATGTATTCGCCGCCATGCCTGCATCGTGAATCGCCTTGAAGAACTGAAGGACACCTTCGCCCTGCCCAGGCTTCTGCATATCCTCCCATGTCGCGAATGTGCGCTCCCCAACCCATGACTCGAACGCACCAGACTTTTGTATGCCAATGATACAGTCGAAGAGAGCCTTGTCTCGAATTGGCATCATCCACCACGGATACCCCATAACGCACACCGCTGTCGAGCCATAGCTCCTCATGCGGTCACAGACATTTTTCGCCCACATGGGATCCTTCTCGACTGGCTTAGCCGTGCCACTGTCGCCACAACCGCCATCGGTGGCATAGCCGACATTGTAGTCGCAGCACCAATCACGGTCAAGACGCGGGATTTTGTGGGGCTTTACAACCTTCGCCTGCGCCTCACCGACGGAGACAACGATGGGTTTTTCAATGCGTCTAGCAATCTTACGGAAGTCCTCAACATTGCCGAGCGTCGCGACGAGCGCACCCGAACCGCGCGCCTTCTCGCAACGCGCGAGCTTATGGCTGAACTCGATGCGCGAACTGACGGAATAGTAGCTATCGTACTCAAGTTTGCTTACGGACTTCACATCAAAGACAAGACCCGCAATGTCGGGCATGCGACGCTCGCCGATTGCGTACCATCCCTCACCGAGCCAATTCTCGAAGCGCCCGTACGGCGGCGTTATACAGTCGGTGGTGGCGTCGAGGCCCGCGCGTTGCGTAAGAATCTTGCCAGCCTTGCCAAAGTAAAAGAAGTCGTCCCACGCCGAGCCCGTCCCGAGACCCCACTTGATAGCAATTGAGCATCCGTCACCGCGATTCAGCTCATACGCCCAGTCGAGGCGCGGCTGCTCATCATAGAGCGTGAAGGTCACCGAGGCGGAGGGACAGGAGAACCGAATGGACTTCGCAAGCGGCGTGTCGAGGACGACTTCACCCGCATCCCAAGTATTCGTATCATTCGGGCTAAAAACAAAGCCATTTTTCGCATAGCCGTTCGCTCCATCGAAGAAGATTGTCTGACAATTTGAGCCAACGATGCGCATTGAACGGATGAGACTTTCCGTCGCGTGCCGGCGGTCAAAAACGACATCCACCACGCCATTGTTCAGATGGAAAGCGTCGTCGGTCGTCCGCATCCAAACGCCTGGACCCTCGGGGATGGATGCCTCCGAGGGTGCCCCTGCCACATCGCGGCGGTCGTAGTAGACGAGGAACGGACGGTTCTCGTGAATTCTGAGCCGCGTCTTGAAAAGAAGTCGGACCTTCTTATCCCCGACCTTCTCGCAGGCGCACGGTATTTCCGTCTCCCAGGGCGTGACAACACGGATATCCTCTGGCTTCACGCGCTCGTCAAAGTCGACAATCGCGTCAACGACGACCTTGTCGTCCACGACATCGGCCTGCCCCGAGACCAGTAGCGGCACACGTTTCTGCCAGTTCTCGTTCCACCACGGACGCTCCGTCATAGAACTCAGGTAGACCTTGTTCGAGACTGCCGAGACTGGCAACTCGAGAAGCGTGCGCGTTTCCGCCGCCACGCCAACGAGGACAATCGCGAACGCTATCACCGCAGATGCCAAAACTCTGTTTGTATGTTTCGTCATTATTCGTTTCCTCGTTAACGGCATTTGATTGGATCCCCATTCGAAGATTGATTATTCATTTCTAGCCCCCAGCGTACATTCCGCCACGACAAAACCGTAGGGACCAAGTGCACACATCCCGTCAGCACGAATCTCGACGCGCTCGCCGAGGAGTCGCTTCACATCTGGCATTAGGTGCACATCGATGGGCCTGAACGCCGCGTTCTTTCCTGTCAGATTCGCCGCGACGAAGACTTGACGCTCGCCGAGACGACGCACAAACGCGACTACGCCAACCGCCTCGCCGTTCGTTATCCAGTCCATCTCGCCGTCGCTCCAAATTGGATCTTCGTGACGCATCTTCGAGAGTGTCTTTAGGAGCGCAAGACGGTTCTGCCCATCTGGTTGCAAAGCGCGCGCCCAGTCTACCGTCTTCGCCGCACGCATCGGATGTTCCACTGGCGCGAAAAACGAGTTGAGAGAGTCATCCGCAATTTCGTTTCCGTTGAAAACAAGAGGAAGTCCCTTGCGCAAAAACATAAGCACGAACGCCGCGTTGCCAGCCTCGACGGGACTCACGCGGTCAAAGCGGTTCTCCCAGTCGTCCGTCGCTGTGTCGTGATTATCGAGGTAGCCCATCATAAGCGCACCAGACGGAATCTTCGCCTCGTAAGCGCGCACACCCTCCATGCGCTCGGCAAGCGTCCCGGCCTCCATCGGCTGGGCGAGTCCCTTTGGGTTGATCTCGAGACGAACCGTCTTGCCGAACGGCCAGGCGTAGCAGGCATCGAAAGCCTTCTCTAACCACTCGGGGTTGACACCCTCGTTGATCATCACAAGTTCGGGATTCACCTTCTGGCATATCGTCACCGCCTCAACCCAGAAGTCAATCGGCACTAGATCACCGACATCGCAGCGGAAACCGTCGCACCCAAGACACATCCAATGTAGCATCGAGTCGATTAGATACTTGCGCACGCCCTTCGACGCGAAGTTGATGTAGGGGAACTTCCAATAGGTCATCCTCACCGTGCCGTCGGGATTCCTCTGGAAAGCATCGGGGAACATATCCTTCAGCACATTATTCGGTCCACAGTGGAGGTAGACGAGGTCCATGTAAACCTTCATGCCGAGCGTATGGGCGCGGTCGTTGAACGCCTTGAAGTCTGCATCCGTCCCGTATTCTGGGTCAATCTTGTCGTAGTCGGCGATTCGATAAGGGTTCTTCGGACTGCCGTAGCCGCTCAAAATCTGGCGCGGACTCCACCCAGTGCGATCCATGTCGCGATCCATCTCGACAAACGGCGTGAGATAAACGACATCAGTGCCGAGCGCGCGCACATGGTCCAGCATCTTCGTCGCGGCCTTAAAGTCGCCATCGCGCGTGAAGTTGCGCAGCACAATCTGGTAGATGACGGCGGACTTAAGATAGTCTGGCGTTGGACGCTTCGCGCCGATACTAGGAAGCGCGACCAGCAATGTTGCCGCGAGAAAAACACAAAACGCCTTATGTGTCGTTCCGCACTCGCACAAGTTATTGCTTATGCTGCGTGTGCGGGGGGGGGGGGGGGGGGGGGGGGGGGGGGCAGGCAGTGCAAAAGGATGCGCTAGAGCACCTTCTGACGCGCTCTGCAACTGCATCAAACCTTCTCGCAAAACATGCGCGAAGGTTCGCACTTTCTGCTCAAAACAAACTCCCATTTTCGCCTAGATACACCCTTTCACATTTTCTAATTTCTATTATAGCATATTTCTTTTATCGCGTCAATAGCATATTTTGAAGCCGCTTTTACGCATTTTGCCTCACGCCCAATATTGTGAATCCTGTCTAAACAGGATTACTCGAAGACAACACCGTTTTGCTTCAAGGCATCCCTAAGCGTGGGATAATCAACATCTTGGACGATACCATTTCCCTTAATGACTTGTGCTGCGGCGAGTCCCGCCACTTCTCCCAACGCAAAGAACACGGGTTCCATACGAATAGCCCCAAATGCCATATGCGAAGCCGAGAGACATACTGGAACGAGCAGATTTGAACATTCGCCGCGTTTGGGCGTTAGTGAGCCATAATCAATTGAGAAGGGAGGAAAGCGCTCGAAGGGTTGCCCTGGCAAATTCGCGGAATAATCTTCAATGTTGCCCTCATTATGAACATAGCCCTTCTCATCAACATACCTACGTACATTATGAGAGTCCATTCCATAAGCTCCCATCGCTACTGGACGCGACACTTTAACTTTGCCGCGACAGTTATGTTCCGTCATTACATATTCACCCACCATACGCCGCGCTTCACGGACATATAATTGACTTTGCCATCCGTTGCCAAGTCCATCTTGAAACTCATCGCGGCATGTGCCCCATTGTGCAACATGCTTACGGATGGGTTCGGGGACACGAGGATGATTCGCAAGCGTCCACATAAGCCCCATTTGATAATTTAGGTGCTGGGCGAGTATTTTTTCGCGTTCGGCATAGGAAGCCTCGGGCCATGCCCAATTGCCGCCAATGAAGTCTGTAGAAAAGCCCGTGCGATTATTGGTATCTGTCTTGCGATTAGGCATGCGTGAATTAATCCACGGCCAGAACTTCTCAGGCTCTTTCACGGCTTCTAGATTGCGCAGTAGAAGTTCATAGTCTAGCGGATTATAATTCGCGGGTTTAACAAAGGCAATCCGATTCGTGGTGTCATCCGTTAGGCACATCCGAAAGCAATAGGCTTGAACGCGTGCGTCTCCACTACCATCTGCGTCAGGGACATCCTTTTCAAGCCCAGGCAAGAGACCGCTTGTGGGGTCGTCCGCCTTAACATAGCCACTTATGCCTGAATTCATCTGATGCCCAGTAGAAAGCCGCCTTTGAATTCCGCTAATATTTTCATTATAAACGCTATTTGCCTCGCGTCCAATGAAATAGCTTACACCAGCTGCCGCCAACAAGTCACCTTCGTAAGTCGCGTCCACAAATATCTTGCCACGAAACTCCTTGCCAGAAAGCGTCCGAAAGCCGACAATCTGTTTTCCATTACGGAGAATACTCTTGGGGTCGCGGTCAAGATATTCGCCGCGAATAATCTCAAGTTTGTTTTCTTTCGCCCATCGCTCTAAGATTTCAAGTGCGGCGTGTGGTTCGAAAGTCCACATAGTGGAGTCCGTTAACTTGCTCGCGCTTTGCCCTTCTGAGACATAGTTATCGCGCTTCTCATATTGCCAATGGGCGGGGTCGCGATAATAGGTCGCGACATCCGCATAAAATTGCCGCGCGAGACCTCCGAATGCGGACTTGTTGCCGATATCTGTCTGCCCAAGTCCGCCCGTGGTGAGTCCGCCAATGCGTGTCTCTGGGCAGACAATAATAGCGGACGCACCTTGCCGCTGTGCAGAAATGGCAGCCGTTAACGCGGCAGGTGATGAACCATAGATAACGACATCGCGCTCAATGCAGGGCGCGGCATCCGCGCTTGCACAAGCAACAATCCCTAAACAGAGTACAAGTTTATGATAGAGTGACAGCATAAGAACATCCCTTCTTTGAGACAAAAGATATTTTCCATTATATCATTATTGTCGGCTAGAATTCTATTTGACAAACCGGATTTCGACCTTAGTACTCGGCATTAACAATTTTCTGAACTTTCTCGACAAGCCCTACAAAATCAACTTTGCCCTCGTGCGCGGCGTTTACATCAAATGCCGCGTTTAGCCCATCAATCGCCTTCGTGGCACGTGAATTCGCCCTAAGAAGGTTTAGCTTCTCTGCGGCAATTATGCCATTGCGAAGATCAAGGAACCGCCACGAGGGTTGGGCATTCGGATAGACGAGAAATGTATCTCCCGCGAGCCAAAAGCCAAAACTCGTATCCTTGACAGGGTCCATAGGCCAACTATTGTACGCCCAACGCAAGAAGCCGTCAAACCCCGCCACTGCTGGATACACCCCCAGCCAAAACGCCTCGCCAAATCCTGATGAGGAGAAGGTATTCGGGCGCGGCGGATTGCAACACACATAGAATGTCGTCTTGTAGCCCTTCGCACGCCGCGCGGGAAGCTCCGCCATAAACTCGGGGGTTAGAGCTCCCGCAAGCAGTGCTTGGCTATAGTTATCAATCGTTATCCCCGAGAAGTCGGAAGGCTTTCGGTCACCCGCCATCGCAATGCGCATGCCAGGTGCCCTCTGCTGGATGAAGTCCGCGATGAACTTCACATCCTCAGGGCTCCGTTCATCCATCGCAATATAAGTATCGTCAAACCATCCCTTCGCCTTCAAGTGCGCAGCAAAGTCCACAAGAAACGCACCCCAATAATCGTCGAACTCGGGCGTATTCGGTTTGCAAACAACCGTCCTCGTTTCGCCTGCCTCCGTCTTGTAGTCGCAAACATATCCCCACGGACACATCGTGTAACAGGCAATATCAGGACCAATCCCGCAACTCCTCCCAAAAGCCACATACTCATCAAAGAGCGTGTAATCAAACACCCAAGAGCCGTCAGCCTTTTTCGTGCGCCCAATCATCGAGTGATAGGCATCATAACACTGGTGATTCCACGGCTTATCCATTAACGTCACCGTAAGCGCCTTTTGTCCCGCCCCCGCAAGAAGTTCCCACAACGGACGCATCGCCGCATAGTGCTCGGGAGAGAACGGCTTCACACCCGCCTGCCGCGCAACGGACCACGGATGCTGCCAAAGGTCGAGAAAGTACTTCCATTCTTTCGCGGGCGGCAACACGCGGTCGAGAATGTGCAAGGTGATATCGCGTTCCGTATAAACTCCAGCCTTCGCATCGGACGCAACCGTCACCTCAAGTACACGCGGCCCCGCCGCCGCACCCTCCCAAACGACGCGGTCATACACCTCAA
Organism: Lachnospira hominis (ex Liu et al. 2021); assembly: GCA_963602475.1. Lineage (GTDB taxonomy): Bacteria > Verrucomicrobiota > Kiritimatiellia > RFP12 > UBA1067 > UBA1067. The sequence goes on along the minus strand of CAVCJC010000008.1, from coordinate 8,587 downwards.
GGCGTTGTAAACTGCGTGGCGCGGGCGCATACTTCACTGTCTCAAGCGCGCCCAGCCGTAACGCATATCCTCCACGCGTTACGGACTCCGCCTCGACATTATCAGGCAAGATTACCGCCCGCGTTTCGCCGCGCCACAGCACCAAATCAAACGCCCATATCGAATGCGCACCCATTACAAGTGTTGCGCCTAACAAAACAAATCTATTCATCATTTTCATAGCGCAAATTATACCATCATTTAGTCCGCTATGTCAATGAAAAATTGCGCTCTGTCGCGGATTGACTATAAAGGCTGGGTCAGAAACATAATACTTTATGAGTTTTCCTATTCGTGCATAATCGCTCCTTGACCACTGCGCGATCGCGTCAAAAAGGGAAAGTGCCTTTAATGCCTGCAACAAAAGCTTCGCTAACGCTACGCTATGAGGCTTCGCGACAACTCGCCCATAACGCGGGGAACAAGGGACTGTGCCCCTCACCAATCATCCGCCCACATCCGTGAAAATCCGTGGCTTATTTCTTCTCGGGGAAGACTTCTTCGAGGCGAATAAGGTCGCGACCTTTGAACTCATAGCAGATGAAGTGTACAGGCGTACCACCCGCCACTTTGGCAAGATTCGAATCTGCCGCGTAGAGTTTCAACTGCGCCATCGCCTCCTCGTGCTTTGCCGCGATTTCACTATCGGGTGAGTCCGCCTTTGAGTGCTTCATCTCGATGATGTAGCTTTGCTCAGGGATACTACTCTCTGGAAGCGTACGGTCGGGGAAAAGCGCATAGTCCGAATACCCACACGGATGTGACAGCTCAGGCTTGACCATATACACACTCTTCATCGTCAAATAAGCGCGGAGGTATCCGTTGATGCGCGCTTCGCCTCCGATTCCATCTCGTGGCGAGCCGTTATCACGATATTTCTCGGCAAGATAAGTCAAAAACTCGCGCCACTCGCCATCCCACGCGAAGGCATTAAACTTCTGTGTAAACTCGGATGTATCGACCGCATTAGGTCGTTTCGCATACTCCTCGCGCATATAATCGAAAATTTGCCTGCGGACACATTCATTCGGGATTCGGAATTGCAAATCGCCGCGATAATAGCGCGACATTGTGACAATCCCATAATAATAGTAGAGCGACTTAAAGTTCTCTTCTTTGATGATATTCTCAATAGGGAAACTATTGACAAGTGGGAATGTCACTTCCCCCTTATCGGCAAGTTCTTCTGTCAGTGGCAAAACACCATTTACCGTCTCGGCATGACGTTGCGCGGCAAGAATTGCTGTAAGCTTGCTCCAGTCGCTACGGATGTTGGTATCGATAAGACTCTTTGGGGGCTTTCCTTGAGAAACTAGTTCTCCAAGATAAAAAAGAACCATATTACAGTTATAAAGAGTCTCCTTCTCTACACACTCTTCTGCGAAACAGTAATTGTCATACCACTCTTTTACTGCCGCGAGATGAATCTCTAGTGAGCCTGTAAACATCCCTACACCATGGAAGTCCTCAAATAGCTTACGCACTTCTTCTTGCGTAAAGCCAACCATTGCATTAAACTTTTCTAACTGTGTAATGTTTGTCGCGATATTGAATCCGCTAGTAAGATCGTCCATTGTCACAGGCGAGACACCTGTCATAAAAATGCGGTCGCAAGAACCCTTGAATTTCTTAAACCAAGCGCGATAGAAACCTGAGCCATGTGTAATTTCCTTATAAGGAATCTTGCCGCCTGAAGAGGACACAATCTCGTTCGTGAAATTGTCATATTCATCAACGATAACATAGATTCCATACCCAAGGCGATGCGCGGCAGAAACGATTGCATCATACTTTGCATCAGCTCCCGCCTTCTGCAACATCGTTTCGCCCACAGGATCCTTTAAAAGCACATCCATATGGTCTCGAATAAATGACTCAAGTGTGAGGTCGAGGTAGCGAGCAAACCTCTCACTCCAGTTATTGCCTGTAGAACCCCCGACATAAGAGAAATCGAACGAAAGAACAAAGTACTTGTTGGCATTCTTTGTCGGATTCTTGCCAATGGCGAGGTCGCCAAAGAGCCGCTGGAAATTCTCTTTCTCCGCTACATCATAATAGCAACGCAGTGTCTCACAAAGGAGCGACTTGCCAAACCGTCGCGGACGGACAAAGAATAGGAAGTTTGCGCGTTCTTCCATTTTACGAATGAACGCGGTTTTATCGACATAATAAAAGTCTTCTAAGCGAATACGCTTAAAGTCCTTCACGCCGTACGGTATCTGCTCTGCTCTCATAACTGCTATTATTATACCATATTTTTCTGCCCAGTGGTAGGGGCGCGGAGAATGATTTCTTACTCGAAAGACGCAGAGCGTCTGAAGTGCGCCCTCTTCCTCTCTGCGCCTCTGCGTTAAAAAAAGCGCACCCCAAATCCGTGCCAATCCGTGTAAATCCGTGGTTAAAATTGCCGCGCAAAGCCTTTGCGTCACCTTTGCGTCAAAACCTTTGCGAACTTTGCGTTAAATAGGAACGGTGGGCAAGGGACTGCCCGCCCTACCAGCGGCAAGTTGCTTGCGCTTCATCTCCAATACCTAAATTAGGATTTAGAAAGTGTGTTCTCTAGGAGTTCTTTCGCGTGCTGATAGGCGATGTCACCGCGTGCACCACCACCGAGCATTCGTGCAATTTCTGCAATGCGCTCTTCCCCCGAGACGCAAGTAACCGCCGTACGGGTCCGCCCCCCTGAGACGGACTTTGAGACGGCGAAGTGCCGCGTGCCAAAGACGGCGGTCTGCGGCAAATGAGTAATCGCGATAACTTGGCGGCGTGCGGCGACTTCCCGCATCTTTTCTCCGACGGTGCGCCCGGTCTCGCCACCAATATTCGCGTCAATCTCATCAAAAACAAGTGTATCGAGCGTATCATGCGCGGCAATTACGCTCTTCAAAGCGAGCATCACACGGGCAATCTCGCCCGAGCTCGCAATTGCCTCGAGCGGCTTTTCGCCTTCGCCCGGATTCGGCTCAAGGCTATACACTACCGCGTCACAACCTTCCGCACTCGGCTCCCGCGCCTCCAGCCGCACCTCAAATCGTGCCTTCAAAAAGCCCAAATCACGCAATTGCCGCGTCACCGCCTTCGCCAACTTCTCGCCTGCCGCGCGGCGCTTAGCCGTAACTGCCGCGCCCACCACCTTGACCTTCTCATAGGCGGACTTTTCTTCTTGCGCAAGTTCCTCTAGCCTCTTTTCGCGATTCTCAAAGTCATCAAGCCGCTTGCGTTTCGCTTCCAGCACCGCACCCAGCGCGACGGAAAGACTCGTCCCTTCCTCCAAAGTCGCGGGTAGATACTTGCGGCGCAATTTATTGACGACTCCCAAACGCTTATCCATCGCGGCAAACTCTTCAGGGTCAATATCAAGCCGTGAAACGGTGTCCTCTATGGTGCGTGAAAGCTCTTGCAAACGCACGACAATCTCCTCGCATTCCTGACTCCAGTCATTCGCGGCTGGGAAGTGCCGCGCCAATGCCGCGAGTTGCGGTTCAAGCCGCACCAAAGCCTCGCTCGCTCCCGCCTCGCCGCCCAGAAGTTCCGTCGCCTCCTGCGCAATCGTGGCAATTTCCTCAGCGTGCGCGGCGGCGGTATGACGCGCGGCAAGGTCGTCGTCTTCCTCGGAAATATCCGCTTCCTCAAGCTCATTTACTTGAAAGCGCAAAAGTTCCAGTTCATCTTCCGAAACCGCGAGCGCTTTAAGCGCGGCAATTTCGCTCCGCACCTTATCCAGTGCCGCGTAGGCGACTTGGTAGTCCGTAAGCTTAACGCCCCCAAATTGGTCGAGGGTCTCCCGCTGAAAACGCTCCTCCAAAAGACGCTGGTTGGCACGGGGTCCGTGAATGTCGATAAGTGCCGCGCCGAGTTTCTTCAGCGTCGTCACCGTCGTGCGCGTATCATTCACCCAAACACGCGGAGCTTCCTCCGCACTTATCGTGCGACGGACGAGTAATTCGCCTTCTTCGCACGCGGGGAGCCCCGCCTCTTCAAGAATCGTTGCCACCAGCGCGGCAGAATCGCCCGAAAGACGAAAAACAGCCTCAATCCGTGCCTCTTTCGCACCCGTACGGACGCTACTCGCCTCGGCGCGTCCGCCCAAAACCAACTCAATTGCGCCGCGCAGGACACTCTTGCCGGAACCCGTCTCGCCCGTAAGGACATTTAGTCCCGTGGAGAAGTCAACTTCCGCCTTCTCAACGACTGCCAAATTGGAAACTACAAGCCGCTCTAACATCGCTTATCGCTCGGTCGGGAGCCCCCATTCTTCCAGCTTCGTCGCCATCCAATCGAAAGTCTGCTCTTGCATAATCCGTGCCTTCGCATTCGGGATTAACGGACCGCAACAGCAACGGATATCCTTCGAAGTATCGACCGTGCCAAAGTCCTTGAAGATATTCTTGAAAATACCCTTCTGCCGCGTTAATTGGCACCGCGTATCCACGACAAGCGGCATAATCGGACACCCCGCGCGTTCAGCAAGCTTCGCACCAATCGAGGAAAACACCTTTCGGCTAAAGACTTCCTGCCGCGTGCCTTGGGGGAAGATAAGAAAGCTATTCCCGCTGCGAATCTTCTCCTCGCCTATCGTCAAAAGCTTAATCAGGTCTTCACGCGGCGATTTACGACCAATCCCCACCATCCCCATATGCGCGGCGGCGCGTCCGAGCAACGGCAAATGCGCGAGGGACTCCTTGGCCACGACATTAAAAGGTCCGTAAGTAAGCACCACGGGCGGCAAAAGGATAGTCTCGGTCGTCGACATATGGTTGCAGAGATAAACGACGGGACCCTTGTACGCCGCACGATTCTCCCAGCCCTCAAAATGGACGCGGATCCCGAGACGCTCCGCCCGCTGGACGGTCTTAAAGCAGAGTTTCGCCCAAAGTTCCGTCGTCAATTTGCCGAGTGGCTCATAAAGGGCGCACATCGGGAACACATGCGAGACCCCCATCGAGTAGGCGAAAGTCGTCCACGCCCCACCCTTCGAACGCACCTTGGGGGCACGCTCATCGGGCGTGTGGTATCCGCCTGTCTTCAGTAATTCTTCACGAAATTGCTCTAACGTCGTAGTTTTCATTTCTTATTCTCCATTTTCACCCTCGCCGCTATCTTCTGGGGGAGGTGGGGGTGGCGGGTCTTCCGCGACAGGTTGAGGCGCGGCAGTTTCCGCCTCCTTCTCTTTTTCGCGTTCCTCACGCGCCTGCCGCACTTCTTCACTAAGAGCCGCTAATTCTTCGCGCATTTTAGCCCTCTCTTCTTCTTGTTGCTTCTTTTGCGCTTCCTGCTCAGCCTTGCGCTTTTCTTCACGCTCTTTGCGCTGGGCGAGGAGTCCGCGCCGTCCCAGAAGGCGATTGCCGGGCTTGGTTTCCTCCACGGATGCCTTGGCACTCGCTGGTGCCCCCAATAGTGGTGCCGCCAATAGTGGTGCGGGGGTCGCAGAATCTTTCGTCGTCGCACCCGTCGCTTCATTGCCCAAATCAAGCTCGAGTTCTACGCCTTCCTTCGAAATCTTGACGCGGCGCTCGGCGGCATTCGCTTCCGTAACAACCCAGCCATCGCGCGATTCGCCTACTTTCAAATAGTAGTGGCGCGGCATTTTGGCGGACGATAAATCGCTGAATCCGACGCGGAGCACGCCCTCGGGATCGAGGTTAATGGCGCTAAACTTAACCGTCTTCTTAAGTTGCTCCTGTTCCGCCGTCAATTCCTTGCCGCCATTCGCACCGCTTCGGGCGGAAACCGTGCTCGGGTTGACGGAAGGATTAAAGTTGGCGGGGGGCTTCCCGAATGGGGCCCGCGTGACGATGGGTTCGTAGCGCGAGTACGGCCTCTCCGCCGCGAGGAGCGCCCCGCTTACCAAACCCAAAATAGCGACTAAATAACAACTTCTCACAATTACGCCCCCTCCTGGGCATATAAGTTGATGCTCGTGCGCAAATATTCACCCTGCGCGTCAGTCCACGAATGAAAGAGTGCCTTAAGATTGCCCGCACTAAGTGTCGCGCCTATCGCGTCCGTGCCAGCCAACTTCGTGAGCCATTCGGGACGCGCCCCGACGGACATCTTATCCGCATAGCGCTTCATCAGCGCGGCCAAGACGAGCACGCCCGCCTTAATCGGATAGTAGGGACGTGTCCGCGGCACGGAAAAGAGAATGCCATTCAGCGTCAGTCCCGCGTGGGATCCGTACGCGCTCACATAGCGATAGGGACGCATCTCGACTCCGCACGCCAAAAGCTCCGGCGCCAAATCGTGCATAAGATCTGCCGCGCTCATCCACGGGGCTCCAATCACACGAAAGGCGAGGGCCCCCGCCCGATCACAGTCCACAGCAGGATACGCCTCAGTAAAGACGGTCATCGGATACAACACCGCGCTATCCCAACTGCGAATCGCGGGGCTGGGCGGAATAAAGTTCGGCCACGGCTGATAATCGTTGTGCGACCAGTCCTTTACCCTCACCACCCTGAGGTCAAGATTGAGATTCTCAGCCTTACGAATCCAGAAAGCACATTCACCCGGGGTCATCCCGTGGCAAAACGGAAGATTCAGAGGCGCGACAAAACTTTCTTTGCCCGCTTCCACGAGAGGTCCGTCAATCACATCCCCGAGTGGGATGGGGCGGTCAAGTATCGTCACAGGAATCCCCGCCTCGGCGCACGCCTCCAATGTGTTCTTGAGGGTTGCGAGGTAGGTGTAACACCTTACGCCAATATCACAAAGGTCGATAACCATCCGTGAAATCCCCGCGAGCATCTCGGGCGTGGGCTTGCGGTGCTCTCCGTAAAGGGAATGGATGGGCAGATTAAAGAACGGATACCACGCGTTCGCGGCTTTTTCGCCAGCCGCGATGGTTCCGAAGAAGCCGTGTTCCGCCGAATAAAGGGCTTTGAGGCGGTCAGGGAAACGTTCGACAATTCGCCGCGTGGTGCTGGTCGCCTGCATAGTGAGGAGTCCGAGCGGCTCATTGGTCGCGGCAAGATCACGAAGGAGTCCGTCATAATTGATGGTCATAACGGTTCTCTCCCTTCGCCACGGTCAAGCCGTGCCCGCATAGCCCCCAGCGTCGCGGCAGTATTGGCGAGCGACGGGTCGCCACCTTCCTCAAGTAACTTATCACTCGCCGCGCCATGAAGCCAAACGGCGGAAGCGACTGCCGTAAAGGCATCGCCCTTCAAATACGCCCAGCGTGCCCCAATGACTCCCGCGAGAAGATCGCCCATCCCGCCGAGTGCCATCGTGGGATTGCCCGACTTATTCTCATAAACACGCGAAGAGTCCGCCGAAACAACGAGTGTACCCGGTCCCTTCAAAACAATGGTCGCCCCATAGCGTGCGGCCAGCGCTTTTGCCGCGCCCAGCCGGTCGGCACTCACCTTCTCGCGACGGACCCCCAAAAGCCGCGCCGCTTCACCTTCGTGAGGCGTAAGAACCAGTTCCTGCCCCGGCATAATGGCGCGGGGACGCGCCTGAGCATACCAAAGGGAAAGAATCGTAAGGGCATCCGCATCAAGCACAAAGCGTCCCGAGCTGCCCGAGAGAATGCGCGAGAGAATCGCCTGCGCATTGGGCCCCGTCGAAAGTCCCATACCTGCCACGAGTGCGTCCGCCTTCGGGGGGACGCAGGTCGGGGAGAGCTTCGTGAAGGTCGCCTCAGGAACATGCACGCCTGCCGCGATGCGTGAAGCATCGGGCACAACGAGTTGCACAAGCCCAGCCCCAGCCGCACGCGCACCCAGCGCCGCCAAGACGGGGGCGTGGATGTAGTGTCCAGAGCCTCCGACAATCGTGACGGTGCCTACGGAATACTTCGTAGACGCGAGCGGACGCGACGGAAACGCTTTTTCTAGTTCGAGCGGAATCTTCATACCTAGTATTATACCATATTTTGCCGCCGCGCGGTAGATTATTAGTCAAAGTCAAAAGTCGAAGTCGAAGAAAGGTAGGGCGGGCAGTCCCTTGCCCGCCGTTTTATATCACGCAGAGACGCAGAGTTGAAGAGAGAATGTTATGAAGCAAGCGATTACGGTTCTGTCGAAGAGAGCAAAGCTCAGAGTGCGAAGCGAGCTTTTTTTCTAAAAAGACGCTTCGTGCTCTATAAGACTCTCTTGCTTGCACGAACAAACCTTTGCTCTGAAGTGCTCTCTCTTCCTCTCTGCGCCTCTGCGTGATAAAACAAAACCCCATCCGAGAAAATCCGTGGCAATCTGTGGTTAAAATCAGACGGGGCGGAGGTGACTCCGCCCCGTACCGCCTTACTTCAGAATCTTGACGCGGAAGAATCCCGATGTTGCCTCTTTGGACACAGGGACGCTAATCAAGAATGAGCCGTCCTCATTCAACTTAATAACATCCTTTGGCGTCAGCAGTTGCGGGGCGTCCGTCAAGCCCTCCAAGTTGTCACTATACTCCACGAACACCTTATCAGTATCCACATCGCCCCAAGTTGACGCGAGGTCTATCGTAACTGGAAGCTCCACAATGGGCTCTTCTACGCTTTCATCGGACGCAATGCTTATGCCCTCAGGGGCAACGGACTCAACAACGGCATCCGTCC
>CAVCJC010000007.1:0-26155 GCA_963602475.1 Lachnospira hominis (ex Liu et al. 2021) | reverse complement strand
GTTTTAACCACGGAACACACGGAAAGCCGCTTCGCGGCACACGGAAGATATGGCGGGGCGCATTCGCGCCCTATAAACGGGGCGGAAGGGACTCCGCCCCCTACCCTTCTACAATTCTACAACTCTACACGACTAATTTAAACGGCGGGCAAGGGACGCGGCTCCTACCATTCCTCTGTGCCTCTGTGTTAAAAACTCAGCGCGGCACTATAGGGTGGTAGGGGCCTCTGTGTTAAAAAACGCCGCGCTACCCAAGTGCCGCGAGAGGAACGGCATAGAAGCCCTCGCCAAAGCGTAAGACATCCTTGCCTGAATAAAGGACCACCCCTATGAAAGATGCAGGCTCATACTCCTTGGCGAACCACTTGAGATGCTTAAAGTCACTCAGTGAAACCGTGCCTGACTTAACCTCAACACCCAATATCGCCCCATCCTCACGCGTGACTAAGAAATCAATCTCGCGCTTCTCGCTATCCCGATAATGCGAAATTGAATAGCCGCCTAATGAGTCCGCCTGAGCCGCGAGTTGTTGATACACCCAACTCTCAATAAGTTTACCCGAGCGACTCTCATCCAAATAAACTTCCTCCGTATTCCATCCGAGAAGTGCCGCGACCATCCCTGAATCGCACGCCACCCACTTCGGACGCTTCCCCACGCGCGCAGCATCGTGTGCCACCCAGGCTGGCACGCGGTCGAAGAGATAAAGGGCTCGCAAGGCCTCAAGATAATTTCCTGCCGTCACTTTCGTGACCCCAGTCTTGGACGCGAGCTCCTCAATCGAAAAGAATTGCGCCGTATGCGCAAGTAACCAAAGTGCCGCGCTCTTAAGGATATCCACCTTACGAATATCTGTTAAGTCACGAACATCCTTCTCAACCAAGTCATCCAAATAATCACGAAACCAGCCTCTTTGTTGCTTGGCTTTTAAGCCAATTACCTCAGGATACCCTCCACAGAAAGCGACCTCCAAAATGCCGCGTTTATCAATACCCGAGTAAGAAGCAGGGAAATCGTGCTCAAAAGCCTTCGATAAGAAAGTGGGCTTATTCGCGGTAATCTCTCCGAATGCCAACGGACGCAACCGCAAATGCCCCAGCCGTCCCGCGAGCGAATCGTGCACGGACTTCGCGAAACGCAGGTTTGAACTTCCAGTTAAAAGGTACTGTCCTTTCGCATTATCCTTATCTACCACCATTTTCACCGCATCTAGGATATCGGGCACCTTCTGAACCTCATCGAGCACCAATGTCTCGCCTACCGCATGCGTGACGAATCCGTACGGATCATTCATCGCCGCCTCGCAGATCTTCTTCTCATCGAAGGAATAACGACGACAATTCTTCAACTTAAGAGCGGAAGCGAGAGTAGACTTACCCACCTGCCGCGCGCCCGTCAAGAAAACGCCACGCCGGCAACCAAGTGTATCCAAAAGCTCGTCTTGTAGCCATCTTTTTAGCATATATAAAAACCTTCTTCTGCGTTGAAAGTGAGAATAGTATACTACAGACGGTGAAAAAAGTCAAGTAGAAACGGTGAAAAAAGTCAAGTAGGAGTGGTGAAAAAAGTAAAGTAGGCGTTTTTGGAGGCGGCGTTTTTGGGTGTCTATGGTACCGTCTTAGACAGGATTAACAGGATTTACAGGATTTGTGTGCGTCTGTTTTTTAACCACGGATTTACACGGATTTTCACGGATTTCACGGATGGGCGCGGTTTTTTAACACAGAGGCACAGAGGCACGAAGGCACAGAGAGGTGGTAGGGCGGCTTGGGCGGGAGCTTGCCCGCGCCGCCGACAATCGTTGGGTACAGGTTTTTAGCCGTGTAGAAATGTAGAATTGTAGAAAAGTAGGGGGGCGGCGGGGAGACTATTGCGCGGTGGAGGCGAGGTGGACGGTGTTTTTGCCGTACTTTTCGTTGAGGGCATCGACGACTTTGAAGAGTTTGGACGAGGCTTTTTCGCGGGTGGTTTCCGCCGTGTGGCCGGTTAGTTCCGCGAAGAAGTCATCTTGTTGCACGCCATTGCGCGGGGTGAGGCCGTAAAAGGTAATCCCTGACTTGCGATAGACATAGTCGGGGACAAAAAGCGACTCCGCCGCAGGTTTTATTGCCGAAAGAATCAGATTTGTAGCGTCCGTTGGCACAGGGAACACGACCTCGCGAGAGAAGAAAGTGCGGTCGAGGGTGGGTCCGTACTGGGCATAGATGACGCACCCTGCCGCGCGCAGATTATGGCGGCGCAACTTTTCCGCCGCGTGCGAGGCATAGGTGGCAATGGAAGCGCAGAGTCCGTCGCAATCCCTAATGGGCTTCAAAAATGCGCGCGAATAGGTAATGGACTCTGGAGCGGCGTCATAATCGCGTTCGGCAATCACGGCTTCGCCGCGCAATTCTTGCACGGTGCGTTGCAGGTTGATTCCGCCGATAGAATGAAGGCGGTCCGTAGGTGTGCCGAGGAGTTGTTCGACGGTGAAGATGCGCTCGGCGTGCAGGCGGTCCGCGAGGCGGCGGCCGATGCCCCAGACTTCGCCGACGGGCAAGGGATTGACAATTTCGGCATACTCGCGCGGCAAAGTGTAGACTCCCTCGGGACGCTTCTTCGCGATGTAGTCCGCAATCTTGGCGAGGGTCTTTGTGGGCGCAAAGCCAATTCCGCAAGGAATGCCGACTTCGGCGAGGACCTTGTTCCGTAATAGCGTGCCCCAGCCTTCCAAATCCTTAAAGACGGTAGTTGGCGGCACAACGAAGGCTTCGTCGATGGAATACTGCTCGACGCGCACGGCTTCGGCGCGCAAGACGGACATTATGCGGTCCGACAGCTCGCTATACAAGTCGTGTTGGGCGGGCAGGAGGATGATTTTGCCGCGCTCCTCGAGATCGCGCAATTTAAAGCGCGGCGTGCCCATAGGGATGCCGAGGGCTTTGAACTCATTGGAGCGCGAAACACAGCATCCGTTCTCATTGGAGATGACGGCGACGGCGCGTCCTTCGAGGCTAGGGTCACGGACGCGCTCGCACGAAACAAAGAAGTTGTTGCCGTCTACGAGTCCGAACATAGTCTTTACTGCCGCGTGGCATCAAGTGAGCGCACCACCACCGCGCCGAGGAGGATAATCTGCCAACTCATATAGAGCCACGCGAGGATGATGGGCAAGAGCGCGAAAGATCCGTAAAGGGCGGAAGATTTAGCAATGCCGATTTGGAGCACGGCGCAAAGCTTCACCCACGCGCCAAAGATGACGGCGGTGAGGAGTCCGCCGCGCCAGGCGTTCTTTGTATTCACGGGGCAATTGGGAATAATCTTATAAAGTGCCGCGAAAGCGATGGCGGTAAAGAATGTCGACACGAGAAAGCGCACGAGATGGGAATCGACGAGTGTCACAAGCCCCGTCGAGAGCGTAGTGATGTATTCGGGTCCCTCAAAGAGGATTTTCACATCCTTAATGACTTTGGCGAGGGGTGCGGCGGCGGAAAGCGCCATCAACGGCGGCAAAAGTGCCGCGATGAGCAGGTAGAGCCACACGCGATGCCAAATGGGTCGCGCCTTCTTGACTTGCCATATTTGATTAAAAGTGACCTCAATCATACTAATTGAGCTAATAACCGTCCATACCAACATGAGGCACCCGACCCAGCCGACGGTATGGGCATCGAACTTCGCGATTTGGGCACTCAACTTCGCGGACATTGCCCGCGCCTGTTCGCCGAAAGACTGCGCTTCGGCGCGGCGTTCGTTGCGTGTCGCCTCATCGATGGGGTTCAGCGCGGCCAATTCATCATCCTGTCCGTTTTCTACGGAACTAATGAGTTCCTCGACCTGCTCATTGACCTGCGCCATTACATAATCACCCGCGCCGCACGCTTTCGCGCAAAGCAGAAGCACGCAAAGTAGCGGCATAAGCGCGAGCATTGAGAAATAGGTGAGCCCCGCCGCATGCATTCCGCAATTGGCGCGCGTATAACGCTTCCAAACACCGTGGAAAGGAGCAAGAGCTGTCTTAATCTTTTGAATCATAGCAAATAACCTGTTAGCCAACCAAGGAATACCCCTACGAAATAGACGGTCGCCAAAATGGCGAGATTCTCGCGCCAATCACGATTCGTCCGAAAGAGAACAAGCATACCGAGGCCTGAGCCAGTGAAGGAGCTCGCCATAAGAGCCCCCGCGCTCATCGCGCCCGACAAATAGAGTTTCGCGCCCACGACACTAATGGCACAATTCGGGATGAGCCCGAGGAGCCCCGCGGCGAATTCGCCGAGGATGGGCGTATTGAGCTTAAGGGCATCGAGAGCGTGTTCGCCATAGAAATGCATAATTAGCTCGACGATACCCGAGATGATGACGATAAAGAGGAAGATTTCCGCCGTATGAATGAGGGCGGGCACAAGAATGCCGCGATGATTGCTACAATGGCAGTGGCTATGCGCACAGAGGTCCGCGACTTCGACAGGACGGCGAAAGCAACGAAACGCGGCAAGGATGCCATTTATGACGAAACCCGCGATGACGGCGGCAGCGACTTTCAAGCCCACGATTTTTATGAGCATTAGCCCTGAGAAGTCCGGCGCGGCAATGAGGACTGGGATAAGTTCGTCAGAGGTCGAGAAGAAAACTGCCGCGAGCGTGCCGACGGAAATCACGCCGCCCGCATAGAAACTCGCCGCCGCGGCACTTATGCCGCACTGGGGAATCGCCCCCGCCAAAGCCCCGATGAATGGACCTATAGCACGGGAACGCCCGAGGAAGCCCTCGAGCGCCCCGCTCGCATGCGCCTCTAGTGCCTCCAAAACGAGGTAGGTCACAAAGAGGTACGGCAGAAGCGAGAGAGTCTCAATTATGAACTCTATCATTCCGCCGAAATTGCCTCATTCGGGCAGCACGCCGCGCACGAACCGCAGTCCACGCACTTGTCGGGGTCAATCTTGTAGGTTGCACCCGCCTCAATCGCTTCCGCTGGACACGCCGCTTGGCAGCATCCGCACGCGACACACTTCGAATCATCAATCTTATGAGCCATTTTCTGAATCTCCTAGTTTGGTTTAGATGTCTTAAATTATACCAACTCTACCTCCCACTTGCAAGCCCCCTTTAGCCCTTTTATCGCGCGGCACTTGATTTGGCAATTGTATTTCGACCCCAGAAATGGTAAAATAGTAGGCGATGAGTATGAGAATCGAAGATATAGCGTCCGTCAATCGGGCGCTCAAGAAGGAGTTCAAGGCGCACGCCGCGCCCATTATTGAGCTTATACAGGCTCAGACGCGCGACCCATTTTGCGTTCTCGTGGGGACGATACTTTCCGCCCGCACGAAGGATGCGTGCACGGCGGGGGCGGTGAAGCGGCTCTTTGCCACCAAGCGCGGCACAATCTTCACGCCCGCTGATTTGGCGCGTCTGACGATTCCAGAACTCGAGAAACTCATCTATCCTGTCGGCTTCTACCACGACAAAGCGCGGCACTTGCAGGCACTGCCCGCCGCGCTTCAAGAGAAGTTTGGCGGCGTTTTGCCCCATACCGTCGAGGAACTTTGCGAACTACCAGGGGTCGGACGCAAGACCGCCAATCTCACGGTTGCCGTGGGCTTCGATTTGCCCGCGATTTGCGTGGATGTGCATGTGCACCGCATTTGCAATGGCTTTGGGCTGGTCCATACGAAGAAACCTGTAGAAACGGAGATGGAACTGCGACGTATTCTGCCCAAGCGCTACTGGAAAACGTGGAACAGCTACCTCGTCTCCTTCGGGCAAACACGCTGTGACCCCGTGCACCCCAAATGCGCGGGGTGTCCGCTTACTCAATTCTGCGAACTGCCGCGCCGCCAGATACAAAGCCGCGTTTTGCCGTAAGTCCTATCGCGCAGGAGTTCCCAGTCTGGCGTTTCTTCCGCCTTCTGGACGGCGGTCATCTCAGCGATGAAGAGTCCGCCCGCTTTCACGACATTCTGCCGCGCTAAAGTCGCGAGAACGCCGGCATAGCCCTTCTCTTCGCCAAGCGCGTAGGGTGGGTCGGCAAAAGCAATATCGAAGCCCTCGCCCGCATAAGTAGCTATCCAGCGATAGACATCGGCGGCAATCACATCCGTCCGCACGCTGCTCCCCTTAGCAATAAAGGCGAGATTTTCGCGCAAAGTCGCGATATGGCGGCGGTTCGCTTCCACGAATGTGACGCGGGCGGCACCACGCGAGAGGGCTTCGAGTCCAACCGCGCCAGACCCTGCGAAGAGATCGAGAAATGCCGCGCCCGCAAGCTCGGGGTGCAGAATTGAGAAGAGGGCCTCACGGACGCGATCCTGCGTCGGGCGCACAGAGTCCGTCTTCGGCACTTTCAGGGTGCGCCCACAAGCGATGCCACCTGTAATTCTCACGGACGATACTCCGCGCAATTGCCCGCCGTCTCCCAGACTCGCACAGCGGCGAGGCCTGGCAAGCGCAGTTTAAGTATTTCGTAGAAGTGCCGCGCCAAGTTCTCGGCGGTGGAGCGATAGGGTAGCGGCACGGTGCGCATGCCGTTCTTCTCGACGACGGCGGCAATTTCTTTCTCGCCTTCGCTTGCCGTAGAGTAGATAAAGGCGTGGTCAAAGCGTGAGAGAATCACCTCTTCAAGGATAGTCTTAAGGTCCTTAAAGTCAATGACCATATCGTCCGTAGCCTCAGCGGCTTGAGCGACAGCGACTTCGACGCGGTAGGTGTGGCCGTGCAAGTTTTTGCAGAGACCCTGGTGATTCGTGAGAATATGTGCCGCGTCGAAAGTGACGGATTTCGTGACGGTCGTCATAATTACGATTCTTCCGACATCAGGCGCACGAAGTTCGCGGGCGGCGGGCAGGGACGGAAGTCTTTAAGCGAGACAAACGCGTGCCGCGTGAAGCCGCTAATCAGCACCTTGTCCTCACCCTTGCGGCGAATCTCACAAGCAAGCTCGATACGCACACCCTTCTGAGCCTGCACCCAGCAAGAGATTTCGAGGAGGTCATCATAGCGGGCACTGGCGTGATAGTTGCATTCCGCGTGGGTGACGGGGAGTCCCCAGCCTTCCGCCTCACATTCCTTATAGGTGTAGCCGACGGCCCGCATAAACTCATTGCGAGCTCGCTCAAACATCACGAGATAATTGGCGTAGTAGACGACGCCCATCATATCCGTATCCGCGTACGGAACGCGGTATTCCATTACATACTTTTTCATAGTTCTATTGCTCCTTGACGTAAAATTTCAAGTTCTCCGTTTTCGGCGACGCGCACGACGGTGGAAGCGACTCCGCCTGGCGAAACACCATCATCCACGACGAGATCGGCCGAGAGCCCGACTTCTTTCAGGGCTTGGGCGGCATCCGTCGCGGGGCGCTTGCCCGAGAGATTCGCGCTCGTGACGCGCAAAACGCCGCCACATTTCGTGAGCAGGCGACGCGTCCATTCGTGATTAGGGACGCGCAGCCCCTCGCCTTTCACGACGAGTGTGAGCGCACCTGGCCAATAGCGCGCGGCGAGATCGGTCGCTGATTTAGGCAAGCCCCCTACAAATGCCGCGGCGGCGGCGGAATCCGCCGCGAGAAGCGCGATGGGCTTACGATGTTCGCGACCCTTTATGGTGTAAAGCGATTCGACGGCGGCGGGGAATGCGGGGTGCGCGGCAAGTCCATACACGGTATCGGTAGGGATAACGACGACACCGCCGCGATTAAGAATCGCCGCTGCTTCCGAGAGCCCCGCCTCATTACTCGCGACAAGTCTCATTTCAGGTGCGCCTCCAAGAGAAATACCGCGAGCTTAACGAGTGCGCGGCACGGCCACTCACCCTTCTTCGCCAGAAGCTCACGACAAATGAGAGACCCCGTCTTCGCGGCAAAGGCTTCCGTAAACTCTTTCACATGCGGATACACCGCCGCCTTGTCGGGTCCGTACTTGAGCCCCAGCACAAGTGCCGCGCTCGAGACGGTTCCGCAGACATCGCGATTGCCACCAATGCCGCCGCCGAGTCCGCACGAAAGCTTAAGCGCCTGCTCAAATGGGATGCCAAAATCTTCCGCGAAGACACCAAAAACGGCCTGCGCACAGTTATAACCGTGCGCATGAAGTTCCGCCGCACGCACTACCCGCGGCGAGAGGTCCAGCTCTTCCAACTCTGTCATAGCGTCCATTATTATATCACAGTTCGGACTAAAAAACCACAGAAAACCGCTTTTTTTGCACTTTTTCTCCCTTGGAATGCACTTTTTTGAAAATAATGCTTGCATTCTCGTGTCAAAAAGTGTAGAATAGTGTCAGAAAATGTCAAGAGAAGGTGTCGAGAGTGCCGCGTTGTCGGCTGGGACTCGTTCCACGTCAGGTGTTCTGACGGGGCGCTATGAGCATGCTCTGGATCCCAAGAAGCGCTTCACCATTCCGAGCGAATGGCGGGCGACGATGGGGAATCCAGACTATGTCTATGTTATGCCCGACCCTTCTGAGAAGTGCTTAAACCTCATCCCGAAGGCAGAAATGGAGTCGCGCCTTGAGAAGTTGCGCGAGAAGGCACTGTTTGATCCGTCGCTGAACCAAGCGTATCAGACCATTGGCGCGAACTCCGAACAACTCGCGCTTGATTCGCAAGGACGCATTCGTGTCAGTGACAAGTTCCTGAAGTTTGCGAACCTAACGACTTCCGTCGCGCTCGTCGGGGCGGTACGGATGATTAAGCTTTGGGATCCTGCGGCGTTGACACCCGCAGATAAGGTTGACCAGTCGGCACTCGGTGCCGCGCTTGCAAAGGTGGCGTTCTAATTATGGCATCGCTCCTTCACAAACCAGTCCTTTTAGAGGAAACCATCGCCGCCCTCGCGCCGAGCGAAGGCAAGGTCTTTGTGGACGGAACCCTCGGGCGTGCGGGGCATACGAGCGCCCTTCTCGCGGCGGGTGCTCGGGTCATTGGCATCGACCGCGATGCTCAAGCTTTGAGCGAGATTGCCGAGGCACATAAAGGTGAGCCCGCCTTCGCGCGTCTCACGGCTATTAAGGGTACGCACGGCAACCTCGCCGAAATTGCGCACGCGGCGGGCTATGACGCGGTCGATGGCATTCTGCTTGATTTGGGCGTATCGAGTCCGCAACTCGACGAAGCCGTGCGCGGCTTTAGTTTTCAGCATGAGGGACCGCTGGATATGCGGATGGACCGCGACCAGCCTCTCGATGCTCACAAGTTTTTGGCGTCCGCTACTGAGGAAGAGCTCGCGGAAACCTTCTGGAAACTTGGCGAAGAGCCCAAGGCGCGGCGGATTGCCCACGCGCTTGTCGCCGCACGCGAAAAAGGCGTAAAGTTTGATACGACCACAAAGCTCGCGGACTTCATTGAGAGCGTGATTGGCCGCAAGGGTGCGCATCATCCCGCGACACGCGTCTTTCAGGCGCTCCGTATGAAGCTAAACGATGAGTGTAACGAACTTTTGAAGGCTCTTGAGGGCGGCATTAACCTCCTCAAGCCACGCGGCATTTTCGCCGTCATATCATTTGAATCAATTACCGACCGCCTCGTCAAAACCTTTTTTGCCGAGCATGTGGGGCGCATGGTTTCACTCCAACGCGGCGGGGCTGAATGGCGAGGCAAAACGCCGCGCTTACGGCTCGTGAATAAGAAGCCCATTACCGCCTCTGAGGCAGAACTCAAGGCAAACCCCCGCGCACGCAGTGCTAAATTGCGTGTTGCTGAAAAACTAGATAAGGAGGTATAAAATGAGAAAGACTAACAAGTTTCGTACAAAAAGAATGTCCAAGATCAAGATGTCGACGTGCTACATTGGCACGCTCGCCCTCACGGTCTTCGTCACCATCATCCTTTATTCCTGCGCTAAGACCAACTGTGACCAGCTCTTGAAGTCCATTGGCGAGAAGCAACGCCTACTCGATCGGCGCACGGACGAATTGACGCGTGAAACGGCGCGGTGGGAAGAGATGACCACGCCCGAGAAGATTGAAGTCGCCTTGCGTCGGCAGGGACTTAAGATGTCCTTCGCTAAACCCTGCCAGAATATCCGTATGTCGAGCGCGGGAGTGCCGCGTCCTGGGCAGCTCTCGGTTGCGCGTGCTCAGCAGGCTTCGGCGGGACGCGCCACGGCTAGTTACAAATCGGGTACTCGGTAAGCGCTTTGCCGCGCCTCAGAAAATATGATTAAACGCGGCGAGAATTGGCGATTTTGGTTTCCCGTCATCATCCTCGCCGCTTTTGTCGCTTATGTGGGGCAAAAAGCGATTCGTTGTCATCTCGAGGAAGAAGCGGTCGCCCCCAAATATACCTTTGAGAAAGACATCGATGCCCAGCGCGGCTCCATTTATGCCCGCGATGGCAAGAGCTTACTCGCGAAGTCCGTGCCCGTTTGGGAATATCGCCTAGACCCTGTCGCGCTCACAAATCGCGTGGTAAGACCGCGTGGACGCGCCCCCAAGACACGCGAAGAAATAGCCCAGACTATTGCGAAGGCGCTCCACCTCGATTACCAGAAGGTGCTCAAAATGTGCCGCGATACGCGCAATCGCTATCAATATTTGACCACCTCATCCGACACCGATGCCCACGCCATTATTGCCGATTCGCGCGAAGTCGCGGGTGTCATCATCCTCGACACTCAAATTCGTGACTATCCGCAGGGACGGCGCCTCTCACATGTTCTGGGCGCGGTCAACAAGTCCAATGTAGGCGCGGCAGGGCTTGAACTTAAGTTCAACAAAGAACTCAGTGGTGTCGCGGGGCGTATCTCGGGAGTTCTGGATGTGCGCCGCAATGAGCTTTATGATAAGCGCAAGGAGACCATTGCGCCTATTGCGGGCGCGGATATCACGCTAACCATCGACAATAATTTGCAGTATGAAGTTGAGGATGCCCTTCGCTGGGGACTCGCCGAATATGGCGCAGCGACGGGGTGGGCGCTTATTATGGACGCGAAAACGGGCGAGATTCTCGCGCTCGCTTCCAATCCCGACTTTAATCCGCGCTATTACGGACGCGCCAAGGAGTCCGCCCACCTCAATCGGACGACGGGTTTCGTTTATGAGCCCGGTAGCGTGATGAAAGTCATAACGGCGGCGGCGGGCATTGACCTTGGGCTGGTGCGGTCTGATTCACTCTATAACACCAATCGTGATGACCCGCGCTACTATCGTCTGCCGGGCGATGGGTCGCATGTGTGGGATTCGCGCATGACGGTCTCGAACGCCATTGTCCACTCCTCGAATATCGTCATTGGCAAACTCGCCTACGACATTGGTCCTAAGCGTCTCTGGGCGTATATGAGGGACTTCGGGTTTGGCTCAAAGACGGGTGTGGAGCTACCGGGCGAAGAAAGCGGACTCCTCTGGAATTGGAAGAAGTGGGATAAGGCGACTTGGTCGCGTGCGGGCATTGGCCAGGGCATTGGTGTTACGGCGATACAACTCGCGAGTGCCTTTCAGACGCTCGCTAACGACGGCGTACGCATGCGCCCCTACCTCGTAAAAGAAGTGCGCTCCAGCAAAGGCAATCTGCTCGTTAAGAACGGACCCCAAGCCGTGACACGCGTCGTTTCACGAAAGACGGCGCAAGAAGCGCGGCGGATGATGCTCGCGGTCGCCTCCCCCTCGGGCACGGCACGGCGCGGCGCTATTCGCGGCTACTCCGTCGCGGGCAAAACGGGCACGGCGCAGAAAGTGCAGGGTTCGCGTGGCTATGCGCCAGGGCTTTTCCGCGCCACTTTCTGTGGCATCGTGCCCTCGGGCGTTATGAAACGCAACACAAGCGATGCCGCGCCTGTTCCGCCGCGCCTCGTCATACTCGTCACCCTTGACTTTGATGAAAAACGCCGCTATCACCAAGGCGGCAACTCGTCCGCCCCCATCTTCCGTCGCATTGCGACACAAGCCCTGCGGTATCTTTCAGTCGAAAGCGATAAGCCGTGGGAACTTGATGAATATAGTTCAGACGACGAGTTCGACAGCATTATGGAAGCGCGTGCACAAGACCTACTCGACCGCGTGGATGACGCAACCGAGTAGGTCTTAAGGGGCTTCTTTTACTTTTACCGCAGTTCTATTTGCCCATCTTTCGCGGTGACGCGAATCTTGGAGCCGGGCGGATACTCCCCCGCCACAATGCGCTTAGCGATGGGGTTTTCCAAATCACGCTGCAAGGCGCGTTTCACTGGGCGTGCACCATACGCGGGGTCGTAACCATCCTGCACCAAGACATCGAGTGCCTTCGCGTCCACATCAATCGTGAGCTCCTGGTCGGCGAGCCGCTTTGAGAAGTCGTTGAGTTGCAACTTCACAATTTCACGAATTTGCTCCTTCGTGAGCGAATCGAACTCCAGAATCTCATCAAGGCGGTTCAAGAACTCAGGACGGAAAATATCCTTAAGTGCCGCGCGCGGCGCATTCGAAGTCATAATGATGACCGTGTTCTTGAACGAAACCGTGCGACCGTGGCTGTCGGTGAGGCGTCCGTCATCGAGAACCTGCAAGAGCAAGTTGAAGACATCGGGATGCGCCTTCTCAATTTCATCCAAAAGGACGACCGAGAACTGTTTGCGGCGCACGGCTTCCGTCAACTGTCCGCCTTCCTCGAAGCCCACATAGCCGGGCGGCGCACCGACGAGGCGCGAAACCGCGAACTTTTCCATATACTCGGACATGTCGAGGCGCACCATCGCGTTTTCGTCGTCGAAGAGCTCCTGCGCGAGGGCTTTGGCGAGCTCCGTCTTACCGACGCCCGTCGGACCCAAGAAGAGGAAGGCTCCCATCGGACGATTCCGATTCTTAATGCCAGCACGCGAACGAATGACCGCGTCCGCCACCGCGTCCACGGCTTTATTCTGACCAATGACGCGCTGGTGGAGGATTTCCGCGAGGCGCATCAGCTTCTCGCGCTCCCCTTCCACGAGTTTTGTGACAGGAATGCCGCTCCAACGGGAGACAACCTCGGCAATTTCGTCCGCCGTTACTTCCTCGCGAAGCATGGCCTCGCCGCCTTGTTTGGCGAGGTCATTCTCGTGCTCCTTGAGTTTCTTCTCAAGCTCGGGAATCTCGCCATATTTGAGCCGCGCGGCAGTTTCGTTGTCACCCCGCGTGAGGGCAATATCATAGCGATTACGCGCCTCATCAAGTTGCGTACGCACGCGCTTCACTTCCTCAAGCGCCTTCTTTTCGGACTGCCATTGCGCCGTCATCTTGTCGCTCTTAGTCTTAAGCTCCTTGAGTTCCGCCTGCAGTTCCTCCAGACGCTTCTTGGAAGCGGGGTCTTTCTCTTTCTTAAGCGCGATTTCCTCAATCTCCAGACGACGTACATGCCGCGAAATCTCATCGAGTTCCTGCGGACACGAGTCCATCTCAGTACGAATGCGGGCACACGCCTCATCCAAGAGGTCAATCGCCTTATCAGGCAAGAAGCGGTCTTGGATGTACCGCGAAGAGAGTGCTACCGCGCTCACAATCGCCTCATCGCGAATATGGACATTGTGGTACTTCTCAAAGCGCTCCTTAATGCCGCGCAAAATCGAGACCGCGTCCTCCTCGCTCGGAGGCTCAACCATAACGGGCTGGAAACGCCGCTCAAGTGCCGCGTCCTTTTCCATATATTGGCGATATTCGTCGAGAGTCGTCGCGCCTACGCAGTGCAATTCGCCGCGTGCGAGCATTGGCTTGAGCATATTGCCCGCGTCGGACGAGCCTTCGGTTTTGCCCGCGCCCACAATCGTGTGGATTTCGTCAATAAAGAGGATGATGCGTCCCTCGGACTCCTTAATCTTCTTAAGGACCGCTTTCAGGCGCTCCTCAAACTGTCCACGGTACATCGCGCCCGCCATCAAGGCGGTCATATCCAGCGAAAATACCGTGTGATCCTTGATGCCATCGGGCACATCACCACGGATAATCCGTTGCGCGAGCCCCTCGACAATTGCCGTCTTACCTACGCCTGGCTCACCAATGAGCACAGGGTTGTTCTTTGTTTTGCGCGACAAGATACGGATGACATCCCGAATCTCGGTGTCGCGCCCAATTACAGGGTCAAGCTTTCCGGCACGCGCTTGAGCCGTCAGATCGGTGCCATATTTCTCAAGGCACTTCTCATTATCTTCTGGTGGTTCATATGTTGCGTTCATTTTCTGATTCCTTTCTTTCTACCAAGGGATATGCACGAAGCGTGCCACCGCCTTTTGCCGCGAAATCTGCGCCAATCTGTCCCACATTGTGCCAATTTGTGATTTTTAGATTTACTTAGGACGCAGAAAAGTGTATAATTATGTCGTCGACTGAAGAAGAGATAGATTCTATTTATGAAGCAGACGTTTACAGACTTTTCGCAGCTTTCTAAAGCTATGCTTAAGCCCGCTCCCAAGGCGGAGGCTCAGAAACCCACACCCAGCAAAGAAAGTTCGCCCCCAGAGGTGGAGACCCCCGAGCAAACCATCGCCTCCCTGCGCACCCAATTAAAGGAGATGGAAGCCCGATATGACGCGAAAAGACGCGAATGTGCACGACTTTTGGCGCACCTCGCCCTATCTGAGCAGGAAGTCGAGAGCCTCAAGGGAGAATGCGGGCGCTTAAAGGGCGAAGCCAAAAAAGCCGCTCTCGCGAAGACTACGACAAAGGAAAAAAAGCGCAAAGCGGCGCCTGCGGCAGCGTCCGCCACCCCCACATACGGAACTCGGCAAACGTTGCTTCTAACGCGGCAAAAGAGACGCGTACCGCCATTATGAGCAATACAACTAAGGGAATCATCGCTATTACTATCAGCGCATTTGGCTTTGCGCTGATGGCGTTCTTCGTCCGTCTCTGTGACGACTATGGGGCACCAGTCTCCAGTTTCGAGAAAAGCTTCTTTCGGAATGCCATTGCCCTCCTGCTCGCGGCAATTGTGTTCATTCGCACCCCCGCCGACGGAATCCACGCCCACGCCTTTCAGCCCACGACCCCACGGCGCAAGGCGTGGCTCATTATATTCGCGCGCTCCCTCTTTGGCTCTTTTGGCATTTTTGGCAACTTCTATGCACTTTCGAAGATTCCGATTGGCGAGGCGATGACCCTCAATAAAACCGCCCCCTTCTTTGCCGTGCTCTTTACTGGCATTTTTCTTAAGGAGCGCGTCAATCGGCGGCAGATTCTCGCCCTACTCATCGCTTTTACGGGTGCCCTGCTCGTCATTAAGCCAGGTTTTGGCTGGGACGAACCCTTCGCCGTCTGCTGTGCACTCGCGGGCGGACTCGGCGCGGGCATCGCCTATACCTGCGTCCACGAGCTTGGACGCCTCGGCGTGGGAAGTGCCCTCATAATCGTCGTTTTTAGTGCCTTCTCGTGCCTTTGCTCCATCCCTTTCATCATTTTTGACTTTACGCCCCTCTCCTGCAGCCAGCTCCTCATATTACTTGGCGCAGGAGTAGGGGCAGCTATTGGACAATTCGGTGTCACGGCGGCGTATCGCCTCGCGGAACCCCGCAAAATCGCCGTCTTCGACTATACGAATATCATCTTTACTTCGCTCTTCGGGTTCTTCTTCTTCGCTCAGAAACCCGATGCCCTGAGTGTGCTCGGTTTCTGCTGTATCATTATCGCGGCACTCGGGATGAATACACGAAACAAAGCCGCGTAATCCCCATTTGCGAGAATTACGCGGTTCGTGCTAAAAGCGGCTTTCTTTATCTTTAGCCGCGCTTATTCGCCTTGCGATAGCGCGCAATGAGGCGATTCGTTGAAGCATCGTGCTTGCCGCTCGCTGTGGGAGCCGTCAAATCGGCGAGAACACCCTTCGCGAGCACCTTGCCGAGCTGTACACCCCACTGATCGAAGCTGTAAACATTCCAAATCACGCCCTGAACGAACACCTTGTGCTCATAAAGCGCGACGAGTGCCCCGAGTGTCTCAGGGGTCAATTCCTTCGCCAAGAGCGTATTCGTGGGCTTATTGCCCTCGAAGGTCTTGAACGGAACCAACTCCTCGCTCACGCCCTCCGCGCGGCACTCCTCGGCGCTCTTACCAAAAGCGAGAGCCTCGGTCTGGGCGAACATATTCGCCATAAGCTTGTCGTGGAGGTCGCCAATCGGGTTATGCGTCTTCGCAAAGCCAATGAAGTCGCAGGGGATGAGGTGCGTCCCTTGGTGAATGAGCTGATAGAAAGAGTGCTGTCCGTTCGTACCGGGTTCACCCCACTCAATGGGTCCTGTCGTATAAGTGACCTTTTCGCCATTCTTATCCACGCTCTTGCCGTTGGACTCCATATCCATCTGCTGCAAATAGGCGGGGAAGCGCGAAAGATACTGGTCGTACGGGAGTACGCAGTAGCTCTCAGCCCCATAGCCATTTGCGTAGAGAATGCCGAGGAGCGCGAGAATGACAGGCATATTCCGTTCGAGGGGGGCGTTGCGGAAGTGGCAGTCCATCTTGTAGTAGCCATTGAGCAAACGCCCAAAGTTCTTGCGTCCGATCGAAATCATCAGCGAAAGACCAATTGCGGAAGGCAATGAGTAGCGTCCGCCAACCCAATCCCAGAAGCCGAACATATTCTTCACATCAATACCGAACGCGGCAACTTCCTTCGCGGCAGTTGAAACGGCGACGAAGTGCTTGGCAACCGCCTTCTCATTGCCGAGCTTCTTCACGAGCCACGCCTTGGCGGCTTCAGCATTAGACATCGTCTCTTGCGTCGTGAAAGTCTTGGACGCGACAATGAAGAGCGTCTGCTCGGCACGAACCTGACGGAGCGTCTCCGCGAGGTGAGTGGAGTCAACATTCGAGACGAAGAAGCACTTAAGCGAACGCTTCGAATATGGCGTAAGGGCGATATTCGCCATGACGGGACCCAAATCGCTACCGCCAATGCCAATATTGACGATATATTTAATCTTCTTACCCGTCTCGCCGCGCCACTTGCCGTCACGGACCTCTTGCGCGAACTCGCCCATCCGCGTGAGCACGTCACGCACATCGGGCATAACATCGTGTCCATCCACGAAGATTTTCGCCTCAGGGTCGCGATTACGAAGTGCCGTGTGGAGTACCGCGCGGTTCTCGGTTACATTAATCTTCTCACCCGTGAACATCTTCTCAATCTCAGCCTTGAGATTGGCAGCCTTCGCGAGCTCGAAAAGTGCCTTCATTGTCAGCGTGTCGATTCGGTTCTTGGAATAGTCCAAGTACCAACCAGCCGCCTCAAGCGAAAACTTCTCCGCGCGGCGGGGGCTTTCCGCAAAGAAATCTTTGATAGTCTTAGATTGATTCTTGTCAATCAATTCATCGACTTTTTCCCATACTTTTGAATCCATTGTGTATCTCCTTTGAAATCTTAGTTTTCTTGCGTGGGAGCTTGCGCCACCTTCTCGTCTGGCATTAGCCCATTGAGTAGCGCAACCGTGAGTTCGCCCGCAAAAAGTAGCGACTCTTCCGAAATCTTATCCATCGTATCCTCGGGCGTGTGCCAATAAGGGATCGGACGCGCCGCCGACATCCCGATGAGGTCCACCGCGCGGAATCCCGCCTCGTGAAAAGGCACATGGTCATCCGTCACACTATCCGTCACCAATCTGACGCGGTCTTCTTTGCCCAAATGCCGCGCCACCTTCTGGACGACCCGCCGAAGTGCCGCGTGCCCATTCTTAGGGACAGAAATGACGAGATCCTTGCCGCCCAACATATCGAGACAAAATACGGCACGCACTTTCGCATTGCGGTCTTTAAACTTCTTAGCTAAGTGCCGCGAACCCCAGAGCCCGTCGTCAGGTCCATAGGCGACCATACTTTCTTCGCCATCAAGCCACGCGAGGAGGATATTGCAATTCGTGGGACGATTCTTAAAAAGTTGCCCCGCGAGAGCCACCAAAAGCCCCGAAGTGCTCGCGCCATCATCCGCGCCTGGGCAGGCCACGCCCGACTTGGTGTCGTAGTGGGAAAGCAGGATAATCCACTCCGCGTCATCCGAGACCACGAAGGCGGACTCCACATTCGTCATCATCTTCTCGCCACGCGGCGTATTAACCTTAAAACGGTCGAGTTTCGCGTCCGCCCCCGTCGAGCTAATCGCGTCCAAAAGACGATAGGCGGCGCGACCCGTGCCAATTGTGCCCGCGTCACGCGGCGTACAATTCTCCACTATCTCAGCGGCGACAGTGTAGGCGTGTTTAGCCTCCGTCGGAGAAAAAGCAAGAGAAGCCGCTAAAACGCAAACACTGCCAAGCATAAATCAGTCGACCTCAACGCCTATCATGCGTAAAACGCGGTCAAGTTCGTCATTATCGAAGAAATCAATCTCCAAGACACCCTTGGAGTGCTTACCATTGGCGTGAGTGACACCACTCGTTAGACGCACAGCGCACCCAAGGTGCTTGCGAAGCTTATCGCAGAGCATCCGCACATACGAATCAGGCAAGTCACTCTCACCCGCCTTCTTCTCTTTTACAGGCTCACTGAGCCGCGCAATCTTCTTCTCTAGTGCCCGCACCGTAAGCTGTTCATTGACGGTGTCGCGTCCGAGAAGAATACGCTGCTTTTCATCCTCAACCGAGAGTAGCACTTTCGCGTGCCCCGCCGAGAGAAGTCCGCTTTGGATGAGCGTCTTAACTTCGTCAGGCAATTCCAGAAGGCGCACCGAATTGGCCACCGTAGCGCGTCCCTTACCAACACGTGCGGCGACTTCCTGCTGAGTCAAACCAAATTGGTCTTGCAAAGTCTTGTAGCTGACCGCCTCTTCAATCGGGTTGAGGTCTTCGCGCTGAAGATTTTCCGTCGTCGTCATTGCGGCGGCCGTCAAATCATCTACATTGCGCACAACTACCTGAATGCGCTCCCAGCCCGCGAGTTGTGCCGCGCGAAGGCGCCGTTCACCCGCGATGAGCTCCCACTTGCCTGCCGCGTTCTTACGCACGGTGGGCGGCTGTACAAGCCCATTATTCTTGAGGGACTCAGCTAATTCTTGGAGTTCGCCTTCTTTGAAGTCGCGACGCGGCTGATAGGGGCTACGCGCAATTTCGTTAATCGGCAACTCGAAAGAGACTTCATTAGCGGGAGTCGCGGCGGGACGCAATACGGGCGTGGCACTTGCCACAGGCGCGGCGGGTTTCGCCGACATAAGCGAATCGAGTCCGCGCCCCAGCCCGTGCTTCTTTTCCGAACGCACGGGGGCTTTCGCAGCCCCCGTCATCGGTTTCTTAAGAAATTGAGACTTCTTCACCTTCAATCAACTCAGAAATAGCCGTTAACGAAAGGAAGAACCTTGATCTTGTTATCAATGATGATATTGATGAGACCAATCTGGAAGCCTGCCGGGCACTCACGCGCATAGTTGACGAGCGAGACCTGCGCACCATTGAGGACTTCCGTCATATTGAAGAGGAACGCGAACTGCAAGCCGCTCGCCTTATCCGCATAGTTCGCGAAACCCGCGAGCTGAGCACCGGTCGCCTCACCGCGCACGATGTTGCCGAGGAGACACGCTTCAAGACCGCAGAACTCTTCGTGGTAGCTGCCGAGGAACTCGAGGTTGAGACCCACAAACTTGCGGGTGATACCCACCATACCCAAATCAGCACCATAGACTTCGCCTTCCCACGCGTAGTTGACACCAATCGTGCCACGCACGCCATAGACATCCGCGAGCGCCACATTGCCAAGGCCCGCGACCTGCAGACCGCGCATGTCACCACGCGTCAATGCCGCGATACCGCCGATGTCGAGACCGTACATCAAGGGTGCGTCGGAGTAGACGAGATTCAGGTCAAGCCCAAAGACATCCCACATATTCATGCCCCACGGGAGCTGAACGGGTGTCGCGATACCGATAGCGATAGGCGTCCAGCCGACCGTCTCGGACTCTTGGGTTTCCTGTGCGAAAACAGGCGAAACTGTCGCCAAAGCGAGAGCCGCCAAACCGTACTTTACTGTCTTTTTCATATTTTTCGTTTCCTTTGATGAACAAATCTGCTAGTATTTTACTATTTTTAGGGGTGAAAAGTCAAGTGCCGAATCGCATTTCGAACTCTTTTTCTGTTAGGATGGGTACACCGAGTGACTGCGCTTTTTTGTTCTTCGAAGAGCTCGAAAGCGCGTCATTATTGATTAAAAAGCTTGTTTTACCTGAGACGGACCCCGCTACTTTGCCTCCGAGAGACTCAATTTTAGATTTTAGCTCCTCGCGGTTCGCGTACCCCTGCAGGTCACCTGTGATGACGAAGGTGAGCCCAGCGCACGCGCCACCCACCGTCCGTGCCGGCATCGTAAGTTCGAGCTCTCCGAGCAAATCATCGACGAGCGCGGCGTGTTCTTTCACCTTCATCCAACCGACAAATGCCGCGCTTTTGGCAGGACCTATCCCATCAATCGACGCGAACGCCTCAGGCTCCGCCACCCGCGCCTTCTCAACAAGCTCCCGAACCGATTCCACTCCCGCGAGCAACTTCTTCGCCACATCACGCCCACAAAGCGGAATCGAGAGCGCCACCAAGAAGTTCACAGCGTCGCGCTTCTTAGCGTCCGCAAGTGCCGCGCAAATGTTCTGGGCACTCTTCGCGCCAAACCCCTCCAGCGCGGCAATTTCATCCGCGTGCTGATTGAGCCTAAGGATGTCCGCTGGGGTCTTGAGCCACCCCTCATTCACGAACTTCGCGAGCGTTTCGCCGCCAAGCCCATCAATGTCGAGACCATCCTTCGAGACAAAACGGATAAATCGTGCCAAAGTCCGCGCGGGGCACTCCGCATTCGTGCAAATGAGCTTTCGCGTGCCGCTCACGGACTCCGCGACAGCCGTCTCGGCGCCGCAAACTGGGCAGGTGCGCGGCGGAGCGAACTCCCCGACCTTGCGCGTCACACGCACGACCTTCGGAATAATCTTATTCGCCTTAATGACGACGAGTTCCGTCCCTTTGTCGCCCACCCCGAGCCGTTCGCACTCGGAAATATTGCAGAGATTGGCGCGACGGACGCTTGTCCCTTCCAAAGCCACAGGTGCAAACACAGCGACAGGCGAAATCGCGCTCACCGCGCAACTCCACTCAATATGGTCGAGCGTGGTCGTGGCTTCTTCATCTTGCCACTTAAAGGCGAGCCCCGCCCGCGTCGCGTGGTGTCCCGTCACGGAACCCGTCTGCGCATAGGCGGTATCATCATAAACGACGACAAGTCCATCCACGGGATACGGGTTCTCCCGCCCAACGACACGCGCCGTCCAACGCGCGATTTCCGCTTCCAAATTTTCAATTGTCGGGTTCTCAATCTTCTCGCTATCGACTACGCTAAGCCCGACGGACTTTAGGTACTCCATCCGTGCGCCCCACGAGAGCATCTCGCGATCGGAATGCACGAGGGTAAACGGAATCCACCGCAAGTGCCGCGCCTTGAGTTCCTCGACATCCTTAAGAGCGAGCGAACCCGAGGCGAGATTGCGGGGATTGGCGAACTCTTCGCGCGCCGTCGCCTGAAACGCCTCAAAGTCAGCATAGGAAATAACCGCCTCGCCCCGCACAACGAGATGTCCTGTCGCGGCAATCTTCTGAGGGATGCCCTCTATACCAGCGGCAAGATGTGTGATATTCGTCCCAATCGTGCCATCGCCGCGCGTGACAACCTTGGTGAGGGAGCCATTATCGTAAGTAACGACGAGCGTAAGCCCATCTAGCTTCCACGAAATCCAAATGGGCAGCCCCGCCGCCCATTTGGCGACTTCCGCGACACTCTTCGTCTTCGCGAGTGAAAGCGCGGCAAATTCGTGCGGCTCCTTGCGACCGACAATCGTATCCGCGCTGACATGCTGCACAGGCGACTCAGGGAGAATAATCCCCGTCTCAGTCTCGAGTGCCTTTAGTTCATCGAAGAGGGCGTCCCATTCGTGATCGGACATTACTTCCGCCTGCCCATTGTAATAGGCGGCGGAGGCCGCATTTAAGCGGTCACAAAGTTCGCGCATTCGCGAACGGACTTCCTCTTCGCGCAAAGCCATTAGGATGCGGGTGTAACTGGCTTCTTCGGTGGAACCTTCAAAACGGGGCGCGGAGGCAACTTCAAGCCCGCACCGAGAGCAGGCTTCTTCGGCGGCAACTTAATTCCCGAGCCGAGCGTCGGCCGCGGCGGCAGCTTCAGACCTGGCTTAAGGGCAGGCTTTGCCGCCGTCTTAAGCGCGGGAGCCGCCACAGGTGTCAACGCGGGCGCGGCAGGTGCCGCCTTCGGAGCTTCCTTTACTTCTTCAACAGGGGTCAATTCCGCGACAGGCTCAAGTTCCGCCACAGGCTCGAGTTCCGCGACGGGTTCCAGCTTCGCCGCAGGAGCAGGTGCAGGAGCGGGTGCAGGTGTCGGCGCAGGGGTCGACAAAGGCTTCAACGCGGGCGGCTTTGTGCCAATCGGGTTAATCGGCGGGATGGGACGCGGCATTTCGAGCGTCTTCGCGGTGCGTGCCGTCTGTGCAATGGCGGGTTCCGCCGCCGTGCCATCCCCCATATCAATGCTCTCAACGGAAATCTCGAGTTTGCCGAACTGTAGAAGGTCGTGCGCCTTCAACTCCGCACGCCCTTCTAGCTTCGTGCCCATCTTGTAAGTGCCATTCGTACTGCCACAGTCCTCGACGAACCACTTACCGCCCTCGGCAAAAAGGCGCGCGTGCCGCCGCGAAAGACCATCCGCCGTCAACGGCGCAATGCTATTCGACGCGTCACGACCAACAGTGATTTCCTGCTGGTTAATGAAGCTCAGGCTCATCAACTCCTTGTTCAATGTCACTATGAGTTTGATTTTCATCGGCTTTCCAGAGTCCTTTCAAACATTATTCTTATAAGAGTATACCACTTCTTGGGGTAAAAGTACAGTAAAACTTACCGCAATTTTGCCGCGAGGCGTGCGGCTAAACTCGGCAAATTCGGGTCTCGTGCCCCACAAGTCGCGAACGCGGCATAGTCCGTAGCGTGCTCTAAGCACCACTTATACGCCGCCTCGAGGTCCGCAACTTCCACGCACGATTCCGCCTTGAGAAGTGCCGCGAGCGCCTCCGAATTGAGCGAGCGGTCAGTCGTCCCTCCCGCATCGTAGACGGGCAAGAGCAAGAGTTTATCCTGCGGCCTTATTACCGCATTGAACATCGCCGCGAGTGCCTCTTTCATCTTCCTGAGTGGCGCATAGCCATGCGGACGCCAGATTACACAAATTCCGCCACCCGCGAATTCCTCCGTCAGCGTCGTCCACATCGCGTGGATCTTCTCGGGATTGTGCGCGTAGTCATCATAAACCCGCGTCCCATACTTCTGAAGCCGCCGCTCGACGCCCCCAAATGAAAGGAGCGCCTTCCGCGCGGCACTTTCTTCGCACCCAAGCGCGAGTGCCATTCGTAAGGCGAGAGAAGCATTTGCCCGATTATGCCGCCCTGGCACAGAGACAGGCTCCTCGCCCACATCCTTGCGTCCATCCACAATCGGACCCGCCACCCCCGCGATGAAGGCGTCGAATACCGCGTCCATCTCCTCTTTCGAATAGTGGTCGGCGGAAGCATTGGTGATGATTGCCGCGTACGGATGAAACGCGACGAGAGATTTATCGCTCTCATCGACTTCGGCGACGGCATAAGTGCCCTTCCCAGCACGGACCGCCCCTTCCCAACCTGGTACATTCGCGCCGTTCACGCAAAAGGGATCCATTCCGCATTCGGCGAGGATGTGCCCAAGCATAGCCGTGACAGTGGACTTACCGCAAGTCCCCGCGACAGCAATGAGTTTGTGTCCACTGAGGGCCCGCGAAAGTGCCGCGGCGCGGTGCGTGACCGGAATACCCAACTCCTTTGCACGCTTCAACCCCGCGTTCGTCGCCTCAATCGCCGTCGAGACAATGACCTCGTCCGTCGCGGCATCTATCCCCGAACCATCGTCGGGATAGCACTTAATGCCGAGGGACTCCAAAAAACGGATATTTGGCGTACCGAGCGTGCGGTCCGCCCCCGTGACTTCATCCCCCAGGCGCAGGAGTGCCGTCGCGAGCGCACTCATCCCCACGCCACCAATGCCAATTAGATGCCGCTTTGCCATAGATTAGAAGCCAACAACGCTACGCTTCTGTTCCTTACGGATTTCCTGCTCGTCACTCCAAATGAGTTCACCCGAACGCAAATCCTTCAAATTGAGCGTGAACTTGAAGTAGCGGTCCGTCACACCATCGACCTGCTGACGCATTTCGCTGAGCGCACCATAAAGATACATCTGCGCGGCAGATTGCGAGCCCGCACGCACCGCCTTCTGGGAGTCCGTCAGCCCATTAAGCGCCTGGTCATTCATAAACTGCAAGTCGTCCGTCGCCGTGGTGTGGTCCATAAAACGGAACTTCCGCGAACGCAGGAGCTTCGTACGGATAGAGTCCGTCAGCGAAGTCATATCGAGGTGCATTGAGGAGCGGTTCTGAACCTTGGCAATATCAAGGACGGGACGCTTACCGCCGACTTCACGGATGAAGTCGCCATCCGCGAGCATTGAGTCAACCATCTTCTCGACGGTGCGACGCACATCCTGCGGTTCGAGCGCGGCACTTCTCGCGGCGCGGTCGAGTTGTGTTTCCCGAGCGTGGGTACTCGCGCAACCATACGCCAATGAGGCGAGGGCGAGCAAAATGAGTAATTGTTTCATATGATGTATCCTTTCTTAAAGATTACCGAGCCAATGGCCCTTCATGATTTTCAAAAACTGGTAGGGCGGGCGACCCCTTCCGCCCCGATGGTAGGGCGGGCAGTCCCTTGCCCGCCGTTGATACCGCGGCGGACGCTATCCGTGCGCCCCGCCCGACATCCGCGAGGTAAATGAGGCGTGTTTCATCCGCCGCGAGGGCACATTCAAATGTGACAACACTATTAGCGGTTGCCATCTTGAGCGCGTAGGTACCGGGCGCCAAATCTTCTAGGGTCGCGACTTGGGTCTGAGCAGGCAAGGTGAGCCATGTACGCGTATCGGCGCGGCGCAAGGCGGAAATAATCGCATTCGCCGCGAAAACACCAATTTGCGCATAGTCATTACCCGCATTATTAACAGCGGCTTGGGCGGCGGCTTGTACCGCCGCGCGGGTGATATTGCGCGTCACAATGCCCGGCAACTGCTCCTTCAAATCGCGTGCGGCGAGTGCCGTCACATCCACTCCTAGTGACCCTTGCGTACCATCCACCGTGAACGGAGCATAAATGCCGCGCTTCTCACGATAAACAGGAATATCAATCGACATACCCGTATAAATCGGCACAGGCACTTTCAGCGACTCGCGCATCGGTACAAGACCCACATCATAAATAACCACAAGCCGCGCCTTGCCTTTCGTCGGCAAGTGCCGCGTCGTCGGCTTCGACGGGTCTACCCGCGCAGCATCCGCCGCGAACACCGCGTTCTCAGGACGAATCGCCGCCGCCTTACGATACGACTGCTGAGCAAAGTCCATCTCCCCATTCGCCTCAAAAAGGACGCCTGTTAGCCACCAAAGAACTGGATTCTCCCACGAATTGCGCGTCCCCGCCATCAAATCATCAAGTGCCGCGTCTTGGCGGGCACAGATATTTTGCGCGGCAACATCCGATTGATTCGACTTCGCCTCTTCTTGGGTAGCGGCGAGGTCTCCGCCAAGGGTCTCCGCGAGCGTATCTTGCACATAAACCGCGAGCCGTGCATCAGCACAAGCATCCTCAAGCTTGCCATTCAGGACTTGCGCAAGTATTCCGTATTGCAAGGCTAGATTCAGCTCATAAGCACTCAGCGTATAAACCCGCGTACGGTCGTCCGTCACCGTCGCCGCAAGAGCCGTGTTGCCAAGGTCCGTGAGATTCACCTTCGGACCACTCTCGCTACGCTCCACGCTCGCGTCAATCGCTTGACGGAACCATCCCTCGGCAGCCGCGAAGTCTCCCGCGAGAAAACGTGCACGCCCCGCCTCAACGCGTCCGAGCGCGGCAGAGTAGGTGCTGTTCGTGGCGAGGTCCTCCGCCCAAACGCAAACAGCGCCCACATCGCCCGCACGGAGCGCCTGCCGAGCCGCCGCCGCGTCTGAGTCGACCGAGAGACATCCGCTCAGCCCCAGCGCCACGAGGAAGATAACCGCTAATTCCTTCATATTTCTCCAACTATTATACCATTTTCTGCGTCACGAGAAAAGTGCCCCCACCCCGCGCCGATTTTTAACACAGAGGCACAGAGGCACGAAGACACAGAGAAATGGTGGGCGGCTTGGGCGGG
>CAVCJC010000006.1:0-26855 GCA_963602475.1 Lachnospira hominis (ex Liu et al. 2021) | reverse complement strand
GGTGAGGAGCGGGAGGGGCGAGCGAGCGTTGAGCGGAGTGAGGCGGGCGGACGCGGGGCGGCGGATGCGCCGCAAAGCCCGCATCAGGGCGGGTAAGCACGGTTGCCGCCTGCCGTGCCGCAGGGTGACAGGCACAAAACAAGGTGGGTACAGGTACAGTCGAAGTCGAGAGTCGAAGTCGAAGAATGGTGGGGCGCATTCGCGCCCAATAAACGGCGGGCAAGGGACTGCGAGCCCCCTACCAGTTGGGGGCGAAATATGGTATAATAGTGCTATGCAAATTGAGATTTTACCCTCGTTGCTCGCGGCGGACTTTGGTGCGTTCGCTTGCGAGATTCGCCGCGCTGAAGATTCGGGCGCGGAAGCCCTGCATTTGGACATTATGGACCCGCATTTTGTCCCTAATCTGTCGTTCGGACCTGATGTGGTCGCGCTTTCCCGTAAGGTAGCCCCGAACTTCTATCGGAATGTCCATTTGATGATGTCACGTCCAGACTTGTATCTTGAGAAGTTTGCGGCAGCGGGTGCGCAGACTTTGCAGATTCACATTGAGGCGGACTGTGATTTGCATACGGAACTGCGGCGCATTCGGTCCCTCGGACTCAAGGCGGCGCTTGCGTTGAATCCCGAGACTCCCGTTGAGATACTGACACCCTATCTCGATGAGGCGGACGAGTTCCTTGTGATGACGGTGCATCCAGGTTATGGAGGGCAGAAGTTTATTGCTGAGTGCCTACCGAAAGTCGCGTGGCTCCGCTCCCGCAAGCCCCGCGTTGATATTATGGTGGATGGAGGCATCAATGACCAGACGATTCTTCTCGCGGCAGAAGCGGGGGCGAACCAATTTGTGGCGGGCAGCTATCTCTTCAAGCAGACGGATATGAAGAGTGCTGTTGATGACTTGCGTCAGCGTGCGAGTGGGAGGGGCGTATGAGAGAAGTCGTTCTCGGTGTAACGGGTTCAATTGCCGCGTACAAGGCGGCGGAATTGGTGCGGCTCTTTGTGAATGCGGGGGATAATGTCCATGTGATAATGACTCCGAACGCGTCCAAGTTTGTGACACCGCTCACTTTTCAGACGCTCTCACGCAATCCCGTGGGGATTGATGAGTTTGCCGCGCCGACGGACTGGAAGCCTGCGCACATTTCACTTGCGCAAGCGGCGGATCTCGTTCTTGTTGCGCCCGCTACAGCCAATACGCTCGCCAAAATGCGTGCGGGCATCGCGGATAACTATTTACTCGCGACACTTCTCGCGACAAAAGCTCCCATAGTCGTCGCCCCCGCGATGAATACGGGAATGTGGGAAAATGCCGCGACACAAGAGAATCTTGCCGCGCTCAAAGCGCGTGGCGTGAAGATTATTGCCCCTGAGACGGGTGCTCTCGCGTGTGGTGTGACGGGAGCGGGACGCCTCGCCGACCCGAAAGCCATTTTCGCGGCAGTTAAGGACCTTAAGAAATGAAGAAGGTCGTCGTAGTTATACCGACTTATAACGAACGGGAGAATGTCCGTGAGATGGCGTCCGCCCTCTTAGCGGTCGCGGCGGAACTTCCCGATTGGACCGTGCAACTACTTTTCGTGGACGACAATTCGCCTGATGGCACTGGCGCGCTAATTGATGCGCTCGCGGCAGATGAGCCGCGCATTGCCTGCCTACATCGTGCGGGCAAGGAAGGGCTTGGGCGCGCCTATTTGGCAGGCTTCGCGAAAGCCTTAGAAATGGGGGCTGACCGCGTCGTCCAGATGGACTGCGACTTCAGTCACGATCCGAAGGCTTTGCCGCGCTTATTAGCTGCCGAAGCCGATCTTGTCATTGGCTCGCGCTATGTGAAGGGTGGGGCGACACCCGGGTGGCCATTTAAGCGGCGGCTTATTTCGCGGCTGGGTGGGTGGTATATTCGACTGATGACGGGGCTCCCTGTGAAAGATCCGACAGGCGGCTACAAATGCTGGAAGCGCGCGGCACTTGAGAAGATGGAACTTGACACCATTGCGAGTGCGGGCTATTCGTTTCAGCTCGAGATGAATCATCGTGCGTGGCAGAAGGGGTGCTCCATTTGCGAAGTGCCTATTGTCTTTCCTGATCGGCAACGCGGCGAATCGAAGATTACGCCTGCCATTGCCAAAGAGTCCCTTAAAATTGTTTGGAGGCTTAAGAGAATATGAATAAAAATAAAGTAAAGCCGCTCTTTTTGGTGCTGTCCGCGCCGAGTGGTTGTGGCAAGTCGACGCTCGTCGATATGCTTCTTCAGGAGTATCCTGACTTTGTGTATTCGATTAGTTGCACAACGCGTGCGCCGCGTGGCGAGGAAGAGGATGGACTCGACTATCACTTCCTTAGCAAGGAACGCTTTGAGCAATTGATTGCCGAGAAGGCGTTTATTGAGTATGCGCAAGTGCACGACAACTACTATGGCACGCTCAAAGCGCCTATCGAGGAAGTGCTCGCCGAGGGCAATTCGATGATTCTCGATATTGACGTGCAGGGCGCGGCGAAGGTTCGGGAGTATGTGAAGAACTTGCCGAATACCGACCCCTTAAAGATTGGTTATGTCGACATCTTCATTTTGCCGCCCTCACTGGAAGAGCTGCGGCGGCGGCTTGAGCATCGCGGCACAGACGCGCAAAATGTCATTGAAAAACGCCTTCAGAATGCGGAAGGCGAGATGGCGCGGGCGGGCGAATACATGTACCGCGTCACTAATGATGACCTGAGCGTGGCTTATAAAAGATTTTGCGATTTGATAGATGCACTCAGTGGGCGTATGTAAAATCCGCGAAATTATGATATAATATTAGGCGTTGCCATTCGTGGCGACAAAAATTCCATGATAAACTCTACGGAAGAAGGTAAAAAGAAATGAACTATAAATATATGTGTCTCAATCCGATTGCGGATTGCGGCCTAAAGAACTTGGACGAGCGGTATGCTCGTACTGAGAAGTTTGACGAGGCGGACGCGGTGTTCGTTCGCAGCGCCAAGATGGATGAGCTCGTGCCCGGCAAGAACTTACTCGCTGTGGCGCGTGCGGGCGCGGGTGTGAACAACATCCCTCACGCCGAATATGCGAAGAAGGGCGTTGTTGTTTTCAATACGCCTGGCGCGAATGCCAATGGCGTGAAGGAACTCGCTGTCGCCGCGCTCATTCTCGCGAGCCGCGATATCGTGGGTGGTGTTGAGTGGGTCAAGGAAAACGCGGCAGACCCCGCCATCAATAAGACGGCTGAGAAGGCGAAGAAGGCTTTCGCGGGCACGGAAATCAAAGGCAAGAAGCTCGGCGTTATCGGGCTTGGCGCGATTGGTCAGAAGATTGCCAACGCGGCCGTTGGCCTTGGGATGGAAGTTTATGGCTACGACCCCTACCTCTCGGTGGACGCGGCGTGGAATCTTGACCATGCGGTGCGCCACTGCAAGAATGTTGAGTCTATCTACAAAGAATGCGATTATATCACCATCCATGTGCCCGCGCTCGATTCGACCAAGGGTATGATTAACGCGGATGCCATCGCGATGATGAAGACGGGCGTAATCGTCCTTAACTTGGCGCGTGATGTTCTCGTTAATGAGAAGGATATGCTCGCGGCACTTGAGAGCGGCAAGGTTCGCAAGTATGTGAGCGACTTCCCGAATGCGACGACGGCGGGCAAGAAGGGCTGTCTTGTGATTCCTCACCTTGGCGCCTCGACCGAAGAAGCGGAAGATAATTGCGCGGTTATGGCGGTCAAGGAAATGCGTGACTACCTGGAAAATGGTAACATCGTCAATTCGGTGAACTATCCCGCCTGCACGCTCGGACCTGCCACCAAGGCGGGGCGTATCGCGATTTGCCACAGCAATGAAGCGAATATGCTCGGTGGGTTTACTTCCATTTTGGGCGCGGCGAAGATTAACATCAATGCGGTAGCGAATAAGTCGCGCGGTGAAATCGCCTACACGCTTATTGATACCGACTCGGCTGTGCCTGAGGAAATCGCGGCAAAGTTGGCGGCGAACCCCGCTGTCATTCGTGTGCGCGTCATTAAGTAAGGTCTATGGGCTACGCGAAGAAGAGTAGAACACCGGCTGTAAAGCAGTCCGTTGCCACCCCTGAGGCAAAGACATCCTCCATTTGGAGTATGAAACTCGGGGGCGGCAAGGTTAGTACGCGCATGAAGCGTACGGAAGTTCTACTCTTTACTTCCGAATTAGCCGACCTCATCGAGGCGGGCATGACGCTTGGGCAAGCCCTTCAGGCTCTGGCGAGTCAGGGCGAAGAAGGGAGCGGTCAGCGTTATGTCTGCCACGATTTGTGCGAACGCATTGTGCGCGGCGAGAACTTCTCGAGCGCCCTTGCGCGGCACCCTGATACTTTTGAGCCGCTCTATTCGAATATGATTCGTGCGGCGGAAGCCTCGGGCGCGATGGTGGAAGTCTTGCGGCGACTCGCCGACCACTATGAGCGCTTCGATAGCATGCGCAGTAAGATTAAGAGTGCGCTTAGTTATCCCGCGATAGTCATGATTTTCGGCGTATTCGCCGTCATCGCGGCACTTGTGTGGATTATCCCTAAGTTTCAGAAGGTCTTCGATTCGATGGGCGCGACCTTGCCGCTACCGACGCGGATTCTGATTGGGATGTCCGACGCGCTTACGGGATACGGATGGCTCATGGCGATTGGTGTCGCGGCGGGTATTTGGTGGTTCCGTAAATGGAAAGCGACTCCAGCGGGGCGGTTGAAAGTGGACGGATGGAAGTTGCGTGCACCGCTCATTAAGGGCATTGTCGCGAGCGGTGCCTATTCCTCGCTCGCTTATACGCTTAAGACACTTCTTTCGAATGGAGTCGATGTTTTGCAGGCTCTTAAGATTGCCCAAGAGACTTGCGGCAACGCGGTTATTGGCGCGGCATTGGGCGATGCGCGGCGGCGGGTGACGGACGGCACCTCGATTTCGGGTCCGCTCGCGGCGAGTGGGGTCTTCCCGCGCATGATGACGGATATGCTCGCGATTGGTGAGCAGGCGGGCGATATGGTTTCGTCCCTTGAGCATATCGGCATTCGTTATCAGAAAGATATGGACCGCAATATCACGACTTTCACGAATGCACTTGAGCCGATTCTTATTGTCGTCATTGCGGCGGCGGTTGGTTTTGTCGCGGTGTCGATTTTGATGGCGGTATTTCAGGTTTCCGCAACGTTGGGATAGAGAGGAAACGATAAATGAGCAAATCAGCAGATATAAATAGCATTTTCGAGACGATGCAGAAGATTAACTCGCTCAATGTATGGAAAGAGGCGGCGGGCTATAACTGGGTTCTGAAGCCACTGCATAGCGTTTATCCCTATTTCTTCTCGGCGATGTATCCAGCGGACGAAGAAGCCTTCAAGGCAAAGATTTTGCTATTAGAAGGCTGGCAAACGATGCACGACTTCGTGCGCCATAGGATTGATCCTGACGCGGGTTACCATTCTTCGTATCTTGAAATGTCGCATTTCCAGCTGCTCTTTAAAAAGAACAGGGATATTGCGTTTTGTCGCATTGACCCAGGGTTTCGTCCGTACGAACCTACCCCCAAACAATATGACCTGCTCAAGCGAATGCTTTGGGAGATATATGGCGTACTTTTACGCATTGAGAATGAGCCTTCGCTGGTGATTAAGTATGCGGCGGACCGTGCCCTCTTTGCGCGTGTGGAAGTCGAGCCAGGTGTTTGGCGTGATGAGCCCATGCCCCTCCTTGAGCCGCCGCCTTATAAGGAAGAGATTATTATTCCGATGGAACTCATTAATGTCGCGAAGAAAGTTCCGATTGATAAGCAACTTCGCGTCGTTGTTGACTTGCGCATGGATCCTTATACTATTACCACGAATCCTGGGCTTCCGCCTAAGGCTAATTACATCTTAACCGCGATTGATGTGGCTACGGGCAAGGTCTTAGTGAATGATCTTGTTTGCGTGGACCCTACATGCGGCGGCATTAAGGCGCTTTGGACGGATTTGCCCGCGCATATCTTAAAGCGATTTGTGAAGATGAATCGCTTGCCGTGCGAGATTCTGGTTGTCTCAGGGCGTGCCTTTCGCTTTTTGCGTGCACTTATACTGCAAGTACCTATCAGACTTACAAGGAAGGAGGGAGTCCCTGTATTGGATGACTTCTTCCTTAAGAGGAGAACAGACGATATATGCAAAATACAAGAGAAGATGGAAAGAGACGGATTGTCGTAACAAGCGCGTTGCCGTACGCGAATGGCGATATTCATTTGGGGCACTTAGTCGAGTACATCCAAACGGACTTCTTTGTCCGTTTTCAGAAGTTGCGCGGCAATGAGTGCATTTATGTTTGTGCGGACGATACCCACGGCACGCCCATAATGATTCGTGCTCGCAAGGAAGGCATTACGCCCGAGGAACTCATCGCGCGTTCCCACGCGACGCACTTGAAGGACTTCAGCGACTTTCAAATTGCGTTTGATAACTACTACACCACGAACTCGCCTGAGAACAAGGAACTCTCGGAGCAATTTTATGCGGCGATGGTCAAGAGTGGCGCGATAACGAAGAAAGTGACGCCCCAGCTTTATTGCGAGCATTGCAAGATGTTCTTGCCCGACCGCTTTGTGAAAGGCGAGTGCCCGAAGTGTGGTGCGGCGGGGCAGTATGGCGATAGCTGTGATAAGTGCGGCGCGACATATGGTGCGGAAGAATTGGGGCACCCTGTTTGCACGACCTGCGGCTCGACGCCTGTCGTCAAGGACTCCGAGCATATCTACTTTGAACTTGAGCCGCAACACGACTACTTGGAGAAGTGGATCCCGGGCCATACCACAAGCGATGTCTCGAATAAGCTCTTGGAGTGGTTCAAAGAGCCGCTTCGGGGCTGGTGCATTTCGCGTGACGCGCCGTATTTCGGCTTTGAGATTCCAGGGTGCAAAGATAAGTTCTTCTATGTCTGGGTGGATGCCCCGATTGGCTACATCGCGAGCCTCAAGAATTGGTGCACGAAAAATGGACGCGGCGATTTGTGGAATGACCCCACGACCGAACTTTACCACTTCATTGGTAAGGATATTATCCGTTTCCATTGCCTCTTCTGGCCAGGTATGTTGCACGCGGCGGGCTATAAAGAGCCTAATAAGGTCTTCGTGCACGGCTTTTTGACGGTCAACGGAGAAAAGATGTCCAAATCAAAGGGCACCTTCGTCAATGCGCGCACCTATCTCGACCATTTACCGCCTGAAGCCCTGCGTTACTATTACGCGGCAAAGTTGGGTGGCACGACGGATGATATGGACTTGAATCTCACGGACTTCGTTCAGCGCGTCAATTCCGATCTTGTGGGCAAGATTACGAACATCGCTTCGCGCGGTGGACAGATGTTGCAGAAGAAGTTGGAAGGGCGGCTTGGGTCGCTAGATGCTGAGGGCACAGCTCTTATTGAAAAGTGCCGCGCGGCAAGTGAGACCATCGCTAAGTTCTATGAAGAGCGCCGCTTTAATCAGGTCGTCGTTGAAATTTGCCGTTTGGCAGATGCCGCGAATGAGTACTTCGACCGCCGCGAACCGTGGAAAACGGTGAAGACGGACGCCGAAGTCACTCGCACGACCCTCACTGCCGCGCTCAATGCGTTCCGTTTGATTGCCATTTACTTACAGCCTATTCTGCCTGTTTATGCGGAAAAGGCGCGGCGGTTGTTTGGCGAGGAAGCGTGGACTTGGAACTCCCTTCAGGAGACGCGCGAAAATTGTGCGCTCGGCACTTACGAGTATCTTGCAAGCCGCATCGATTCTAAACAAGTCGAGGCGATGATTGCCGCCGCCACCATTAAGCCTGCCGACTCGGGCGAAGTCGCTCACGAATCACGGGCGAGTAAGAATAAAGCAAAGGCGGCGAATGTCCCTGCCCTTAAGGCGGAAGTTGCGTTCCCTGACTTTGAGAAACTCGATCTGCGCGTCGGTACGGTTGAGAGCTGTGAGATTGTCCCTAAAAGCTCAAAGCTCCTCAAGTTCGTTCTTGACGCAGGTTCTCTCGGCAAACGGACCATTTTCTCA
Source organism: Lachnospira hominis (ex Liu et al. 2021) (assembly GCA_963602475.1). Classification (GTDB taxonomy): domain Bacteria; phylum Verrucomicrobiota; class Kiritimatiellia; order RFP12; family UBA1067; genus UBA1067. Next base: position 18,827 of record CAVCJC010000006.1, on the reverse strand, counting down.
GGCATTCGCGCGGCGTATCCCGAACCCGAAAAGCTCGTTGGACGCGAAGTCGTCTTTGTCGCCAATCTCGCCCCCCGCAAGATGTCCGTCGGTGTTTCCGAGGGTATGATTCTCTTCGCAGGTGAACCTGGCGTAAATGGTGGCGTGCTTTCACCCGCAGATCTCGCGGGCGGTGGCACTCCCGCAACCTAAGGACTGAAGAGCAATGTCCGTCTTGAAACTAGCGATAACTCTTACTTGGGCATTTGCCGTGGCTGGACTTTTCTGGTACGCGGTGAATGTCGCGCGTGAGGTTACCTATGTGACATTGGCGGACGGACGTCGCCAAGCGCGGGCATTGCCTTTCGTTTTTAAGTTGCTTTTGCCGTTCGTGGGCAACTTTGACAAGCTTTTGGCGCGTCCGAGTTTCGAGAAGGCTATTAAGGAATACGACAGCAAACTCGTCTCGGCGGGATTTGAGGGACTCCTCTCAGGACGCGAATTCGCCGCGCTCGAGGTGCTGTGTCCGCTCGTTCTAGGCGTGGCGTGGTGTTTTATTGTCTGCCTCTTGGGGACAATTTTGCCCGATTCGCTTTTGACGGAAGCTCGCCTGCCGCTATGTTTGATTGGAATCGTCCTTTTTGTGCTTCAGCCGCGCCTTTGGTTGCGCGCGGCACTTCGTAAGCGTCACGAGGCGGTTGTGAAAGCTCTGCCGTTCGTTCTCGACCTGCTTACGCTTTCGGTGGAAGCGGGGATGGACTTTATGAGTGCCCTGCAGCGCAATTGCGCCTCCCGAAAGATGGATCCCCTCAATGAGGAACTTTTACGGATGACGAAAGAAGTTCAGGTCGGGCTCTCCCGCCGTGTGGCACTCGGGAATATGGCGGAGCGCGTTAAAGAGCCAAATCTGAAGTCCGTCGCCTTCGCGCTGATTCAGGCGGATGAGCTTGGCGTTTCGATTGGGTCCGTTTTGCGCATACAGTCCGAACAAATGCGTGAACGGCGTTTTGACCGTGCGGAGAAACTTGCGCACGAAGCGCCGACGAAGATGCTCGGTCCGCTTATGCTTTGCATTTTCCCTGCCGTCTTTATTATTTTGCTTGGTCCAATCTTAGCGCAGGCTATGAAAGGGCTTTTGTAGGGGTCAATGAGAAGAAAGGAGTCGCAATGGATAAAAAATATGAGCTTGTTCAGATTGCGGGTGTGGGCGCGGGGCACCGCACGCCTATCCCAGAGACAGGTTTGCGCATTGGACGCGCTTCCTCCAATGATTTAGCCATTGCGGATGAGGAACTTTCTCGCAATCACTGCCTCATTGACTTTGCAGATGGCGATCTTCGCATTCTTGATCTCGCAAGCGCGAATGGCACCTATGTAAACGGTGAATCAATAGGTACGAACCCTTTTGTCTTGCACGCAGGCGATGTCATTGAAATTGGTGTGACGCGCTTGAGGGTTGTCTCGGCTTCCGAAGCGGGAAGTGCCGCGATTGATTTGGGGCTTGAGTCTACGCCTGCGGGGGCGGCACTCCACGCGGCGAATACGCCCGCGAAAAAGTCCAAAGCGCGGCGTATTATGCTCGTTATCCTCGGGCTTCTTGTTCTTTGCGCGGCGGGAGTTTTATTCTGGTTGCCCGTTGATAATGCGGAGCCTTCCACATCTGCCGCGACACCCCAATGGACGCTTGCAACGGAGAAAAACGGCTTCTTCTCGCTTTATTGTGAGAATATCGAGGCTAACAATGCATTTATCTTTCGTTATCAGATGACGATAGGGCCTGACGCGGTTTTGCGTGTAGTAAGCGATAATGTGCCAGGCGAGAATCGTCATGTTGATAAGAGTGCGCGGTTGAGCCCCGAGGTCATTGCTCGTGTGGACGCAATCTTTAAGACGCAGGGCTGGAATAGCCTTGACCCCGTCTATAGCGGAATGTCCGTGACGGACGCGAATGAGCTGAAGTCGAGCCGTGTGCGGGTGGTCCGTGGCGGCGGCGTGAAGGATGTGCTTGTTGAGAATACCCCCGAACCCCCAGCCTTTACCGCCGTTCGCGAGGCACTCGAGACTTTTGCACGCAATGAGCTCGGCATTTGGGCGATTCAGTATTCGCGCGAGAAACTCGTTGAGTTGAGCCTTGCGAGCGAAGAGACGGGCGATGCGAAATGGGCGGATCGCGGCGTTGAATATGGCAACCTTTCCGCCGCGATTAAGGCGTATAAGGAGTCCCTCTTCTATCTAGAGACGGTCGACCCGAAGCCGCCGCATTTTGCGTCCGTTAAAAAGAAGCTCGAGGAAGCCGATACGGAACTCAACACACGCTATCGTGAACAGCGTTTCTTGGCGAATAAGGCGCTCAATTTAGCCGATTGGGATGAGGCGAAGAAGCAATTGCGGATTCTTTGCAATCTCATACCCGATAAGGATGACCCGCGCCACAAAGAGGCGAATGCTAAGCTTGTGGAGATTGATGGACGCCTTCGCGCGGCGAAGAAGGGAGGTGCGAAATGAGAAAGGTTAGACTTCTACTCGCGGCGATTCTCGCGGCAGGGCTTTGGAATGTTCACGCGGCAGGTTCGCGCGTTGATTTTCGCAGCTCCCCCAAGGACGCGAAAGTCCTCATTGACGGGGTCGTTCGTGGGCAAACACCCTTGCGGCTCTTCGATATTACGCCTGGCGAACATCACGCGACTATGCTCCTCGCGAATCACGAGCCTGCCGAGTTGTTCTTTACGGTTCAGGAGGAAACTTATTCTTCGCAATATGCGGAACTCGTGCCGCTGAAGGGGCTTTTGCTTGTGCAGTCCGAGCCGACGGGATGCGATATTTCGTTGGATGGACTCTCCCTCGGGACTACGCCGCGGCTGATTACCTCTCTTGATGCGGGTGGCAAATATCGTCTTCTTTTGCAAAAGCCCGGCTTCCAGCCGCGTGCGGTTGATGTGAAGTTTGATGGACGCACCCCGCTCGTCAAAAAAGAGACACTCATTCTCGATAGCGGTAGCTTGCAACTCACGAGCGACCCCATCGGCGCGGCAGTTATGGTGAATGGTATTCCGCGCGGCAATACACCGCTTGTTGTGAAGCGCATTCCCAAGGGACGCGCCACGGTGACCTTTACGCTAGAGGGCTATGCGGATGAGACGCGCGAGCTTTCGCTGAATGCGGGCGAGAGTCAGAATGTATTCATTCAAATGAAGGGCTTGCCAGGCACGCTGAGACTTTCCGCCGTGCCTGAAGCCGCGCGCATTTATGTGGATGATATTCAGCAAGGCAAAGGAACTTGCACGCTTACGGGGCTTAAGCCCGGAACTTATACGGTCCGTGCTGAATTGGAAGGCTATGGGACGATTGAAAAGCCCATTGTCGTCGGCAATGGGGCGACGGCGGCGGAAGAATTGCGCCTCCGTAATATTATGGGCAGCCTCGAGGTGCGCACATTCCCCAGCGGAGTAAAGGTGTATTTGGATGGACGCTACTGTGGGCTTTCGCGAAAGACAGACCCCTCGGCGACGCTTAGCGACCTCCTCACCATTTCGAATGTGAAGGAAGGCGACCATACGCTTCTTGCTAAGGCGGAAGGGTACGCCGAATATTCGCGGATAATTAAGACGGAACCCCTTAAGGTGATGCCGATTAAGATTATTATGAAGCGAATCTTCATTCCAGATATCGAAATTGAGACGGATAGCGGCACATATCGCGGCATTTTGATGGAGCAAGACGATTATTCCTTGCAAATTGAGGTCGCGCTCGGTGTGACGCGGAGTTTCCCGAAGGAGACGGTTCGCAAGGTGACGATGATTACGCCTGAGAAGCCGAAAGGGACGAAGGACGAGTGAAGAAACGGCTCGATCTTCTCCTTGTTGAGAAAGGACTCTGCGAGAGTCGTACGAGAGCCCAAGCCCTCGTTTTGGAAGGCAAAGTGCGTGTTGCAGGACAAGTCGAAACAAAGGCTTCGCGGCAGATTGATGAGGCGACCCTCGTGGAAATAGAAGCTCCGCCGCGCTTTGTCTCGCGGGGCGGTGAAAAGATGGAAGGTGCGTTCGTCAACTTTGGGAGCCTCGGACTCTCGGCGACGGAAAAGATTTGCCTCGATGTCGGCTCTTCCACGGGCGGCTTTACGGACTGCCTTTTGCAACATGGGGCGCGTAAGGTTATGGCGGTGGATGTGGGCACGAATCAGCTCGCGTATAAACTGCGCGTCGACCCGCGCGTTTGGGTTCGGGAAAACTTTAATGCACGCAATATGTGCGCGGCGGATTTACCCGAAGTGCCCTCGTTAGCCGTGACGGACGTCTCATTTATCTCCCTTAAACTCATTTTACCGCCTATTGTCGATGTTCTTGCCTCGGGCGGAGAAGTTGTTGCGCTCATTAAGCCCCAATTCGAGGTCGGACGCGGCAATGCGCCAGGCGGGCTTGTGAGAGATGAGAAGTTGCGTCTTGCCGCGCGGGATGAGATTGTTGATTTTGCGCGTGAGACGCTGAAACTCGAACTTAAGGGCCTTTGTGAGTCGCCTGTTCGAGGCAGGGAAATGGGCAATATTGAATATTTATCGTATTGGAGGAAGCCGCAATGATTGCAAAGTTGATTCTAGACAAGAAGCGCGAAGGGCGCTCGCTTGGTTCCGCTGAGATTCGCGAGTTTATTGAGGGTTTTACGCGCGGCGAAATACCCGATTACCAAATGAGTGCTCTCGCTATGGCAATTTGCTGTCGGGGGATGAACCCGCGCGAGACAGCCGATTTAACAGAAGCTATGAAAAACTCGGGTAAGTGCCTAACTTGGGACTTCCCGACTGCCGACAAGCATTCTACGGGCGGAGTGGGTGATAAACTTTCCCTCGTTATCCAGCCTCTCGCCGCCGCGTGCGGGGTTGCTGTGCCATCTTTGACGGGGCGCGGACTTGGTATCACGGGTGGCACAGCCGATAAACTTGAGACAATCCCGGGCTATAACGCGGCACTTTCGCTGGAAGCCTTTCAGAAGGTGGTGGCGGAAGTAGGGGTTTCTATGACGGTGCAGACGGACGAAATTACGCCTGCCGATAAGAAGCTTTATGCGCTTCGGGATGTGACGGGTACGGTAGCTTCCATCCCTTTAATTGTAGGCTCAATTCTTTCGAAGAAGCTCGCTGAAGGGGCGAGTACGCTCGTTTTTGATGTCAAATATGGCATTGGTGCCTTTATGAAGACCCCCGAGGAAGCGAAAGAACTCGCGTCCGCGCTTGTGCAGGGGGCAAAGGCGGCGGGACGGCAATCTGCCGCGCTCTTGACGAATATGGATAGCCCCCTCGGTTTCGCTGTGGGTAATGCTAATGAGGTTGCGGAAGCTGTTGAGATTCTAAAGAATCAGCCTGAACGACTCGCTTCCGTCACGGATCTCTGCATTGAATTTGCCGCGCTGATGGTGTCTCTCACAAAGCAGATTTCGCTTGATGAGGCACGGACTCTTTGCCGTGAGCACTTGGCGGACGGTGCGGCGTATCAGAAGTTTGCCGCGATGGTTGCCGCGCAGGGGGGCGACTTAGCCGCTTTTGAGAATCGTTTTGCCGAACCTGTTTCTAAATTCTGCATCCAAGCGCCGCGCTCGGGCTATGTTGTGGAGATAAATGCTGAGAAGGTGGCGAGGGTCGCTTTAAAGCTCGGGGCGGGACGCGAGAAGGCGGGCGACCGCATTGATCCCCGCGCGGGCGTGACGCTTGCCGTGCAACTCGGTGACCGCGTTGCTACAGGTGCACCCCTCGCGACGCTGGAGACTTCGGCGGGGCCTGACGGACTCGAAAGTGCCGCGTCCGAACTCCTGAAAGCCTTCGCTTTCGCCTCAGAAAGCGTGGAAGTTAAGCCGCGCATCCTTGAAAGGATTGATTGAGCGGCGAAAATAGGGTATAATATTAGCCATCAATGACTATCCAAAGACAGAGTGACGAACTAAATACACGCAATGCCGCGTTCGATAATCGGCTGCGTCCGTCTGATTTCTCAGGCTTTGTTGGGCAAAACAAGGTCCGTGATCGCCTTATGCTCGCTGTGAAAGCGGCGAAAGAGCGCGGCGAATCCCTCGACCATGTGCTTTTTTCGGGTCCGCCGGGACTAGGCAAAACGACTCTCTCCTATATTTTGGGCGAGGCAATGGGCGTGAATGTTAAGACGACTTCAGGTCCCGTTATTACAAAACCTGGCGACCTCGCGGGACTTCTCACCTCGCTCGAGCCTGGCGATATAGTCTTCATCGACGAAATCCATCGGATGGCGAAAACCGTCGAAGAATACCTCTATAGTGCCATGGAAGACTTCGCAATTGACATTATGATTGACCAGGGGCCGAACGCACGAAGCGTCCGCCTCGAATTGCCGCGCTTTACCCTCGTGGGGGCGACAACCCGTATCGGACTCATCGCCGCGCCACTTCGGGCACGTTTTGGACTCGTCAATCGCCTTGATTACTATCAGCCACCTGAACTCGCGGAAATTGTGACGCGTAGCGCGGCAAAGTTGGGTGTAGATATTGACGCGGAAGGTGCCCTCGAAATTGCCCGTCGTAGTCGGGGTACACCACGTATTGCCAACAATCTCTTGCGCCGCGTGAGAGATTATGCCCAAATTAAGGCGAATAACTTTATTACAGGTGCTGTCGCAACCGCGTCACTGGGACTCCTCGAGATTGACCCTCACGGACTAGACGATATGGATCGCCGCATCCTTGAGACCATCTGCGTCAAGTTTGGCGGAGGCCCCGTCGGACTCTCCACCATCGCTGTCTCAGTCGGAGAAGAAGCGGATACTGTCGAGGAGGCGTACGAACCCTTCCTGATTATGGAAGGCTATCTTGAGCGCACCCCCAAGGGACGCGTCGCCACCCCCCTCGCCTACACCCGCCTCGGGCTTCGGTAAAAAGGGGTATTGACCTCGCGGGGTCAAATTTGGTATAATATGCAGAAATATGCATAGATTGTGTACAGTTAACAAAGTGGTCGCTTACCACACTTCAGACACAATCGGAGCGTATGACCAACAATTTCAAGTCAAAATCGAGAAAAAGGTAAGCCTATAAATGAGTGCAGAACGCAAGGTATTCGGCCGGCTTCAGAGCATGGTGCCAACACCACCAGATCTGATTGCTATTCAAACACAATCGTATAATGACTTCTTGCAAGCAGATGTAGAGCCCGCCAAGCGCGCCAATCGCGGTTTGCAAGCAATCTTCAACGAAATCTTCCCCGTTACTTCGTATGACGGACGCTACGAGCTTGATTTCGTGAATTACAAGTTCGACGCGCCAAAGAAGCCGTATTTGCAGTCTTTGATGGATGGCGAGACTTATTCGCGTCCGCTTCATGTGACATTCCGCCTGAAAGATGGTGGGGATGTGCGTGAAGAAGATGTCTTCTTGGGCGAAGTCCCGATGATGACCCCCGATGGGGCGTTCGTTGTCAATGGGGCGGAGCGCGTCATTGTTTCGCAGTTGCACCGTAGCCCTGGCATTTCGACGGAGCGGCAGGTTCACGCGAATGGTCAGCCTCTTCTCTCGGTTCGTATCATCCCTGATCGCGGCAACTGGATCGAGATCATGTTCGATACGAACGACATTATGTGGTGCTTTATGGATCAGCGCCGCCGTCGTCGTAAATTCTATGCGACCACCCTACTGCGTGCGTTGATGCCGAAGGAAGGTAAAGACGAGCAGATTATGAGTCTTTACTATGACTTCAAGAAGCTCCCGACGGGTGGCAAGTACTCCGAGCGCGACCTTCGCCTGCTCGTGATGAAAGACGATGTCATTGACGCGAACTCGCAGGCTGTTTTGGCGCGTACTTATGACCCCGTCACTTCGGCGCTCCTTTCGCAGATTAACGCGGCGGGCATTTCGGAAGTCGAAGTTGTCGATGTCTCTTTCGATAACGGCACGCTCATTAAGACTCTTCGCGAAGACGCGAAGATGGGCATTCACAACAAGAATGACGCGTTGCGTGAGATTTACAAGCGTATGCGCCCAGGCGATCCGCTGACCTCGATTTCGAATGCGGAACAGATGATTCGCCGCATGTTCTTCGAGCTTGCTCACTACGACCTCGGCTATGTTGGTCGTCACAAGATCAACAAGAAGCTCCATTTGGAAGGGCTCGTTGACGATAAGTTGCGCACGCTCCATGAATCGGGCGTGGATGTGATTGAAGCCATCCGTTTGCTCCTCAGCATTTATGTGGGCAAGGATACGGTTGATGATATCGACCACCTCGGCAACCGCCGCGTGCGTACGACGGGCGAACTCGTTGAGAATCAGTGCCGCCTCGGTTTGGCGCGCACCGAGCGCATCATCCGTGAGCGTATGACGCTCCACGAGTCGAATCCAGCGGGTGCGGCCGCGCAGGGTCCGTTAACCCCAGGACGCCTCGTCAACTCGAAGACCTTCAGCTCGGTTATTACGGACTTCTTTGCGCGGTCTCAGCTCTCGCAGTTTATGGACCAGACGAACCCGCTTTCGGCACTCGCACACAAGCGTCGTCTCTCGGCACTCGGCCCGGGCGGTCTTTCGCGTGAACGCGCGGGCTTCGAAGTGCGCGACGTGCACCCGTCCCACTATGGTCGTATTTGCCCAATTGAGACTCCTGAAGGTCCGAACATCGGTCTTATTTCGTCCCTCGGCATTTATGCGCGTATCAACCGCTTTGGCTTCATTGAGACACCTTATCGTAAGGTTATCGGTGGCAAGGTCACGGACGATATTGAATATCTCTCGGCGGATACCGAAGAGCAGTATGTTATTGCTCAGGCTAACGCACCCCTGACCCCCAAGCGCACATTCGCTGAGCCGCAGGTCACCTGCCGCTTTATGACGGAGTTCTGCGAAAAGCCTGCCAATGAAGTGCAATATATGGATGTTGCGCCGATGCAGGTTATTTCCATCGCGGCGGGGTTGATTCCGTTCCTCGAACACGATGACGCGAACCGTGCGTTGATGGGCGCGAACATGATGCGCCAGGGCGTGCCGCTGATGACTTCGGAGCGTCCGTATGTCGGTACGGGTCTCGAGGAGATTAGCGCGAAGGATTCCCGCGTCATTGTGACGGCGCTTGCTAAGGGCGTTGTCGCGTATGTCTGCGCGGAGTTCGTGATTACGACTCCCGATGGCAAGTTGCCGAATAAGATGCCCACGGCGAGCGTTCCTGAGAAGGGCATTTGGCGTTACGATTTGCAGAAGTTCCGTCGTTGCAACTCGGGTTGCTGTTTCAATCAGCGTCCGATTGTTAAACGCGGACAAACCGTCGCGATTGGCGACTGCATTGCGGATGGTCCCGCGACCGACCAAGGCGAGCTCGCGCTCGGCAAGAACTTGCTCGTGGCGTTTATGAGCTGGCGCGGCTATAACTTCGAGGATGCTATCCTTATTAATGAGCGCATTGTGCGTGAGGATGTGCTGACCTCGCTCCACATCGTCACTTTCGAGTGCGATGCCCGCGATACGAAGCTTGGTCCTGAAGAAATTACCCGCGATATCCCGAATGTCGGCGAAGATATGCTTAAGAACCTCGGTACGGACGGCATTGTGCGCGTCGGTGCGGAAGTTAAGCCGGGCGACATTCTCGTGGGTAAGGTCACGCCGAAGGGCGAGACTGAGCTTTCGCCTGAAGACCGCCTCTTGCGCGCCATCTTCGGTGAGAAGGCCTCGGATGTGCGTGATACCTCTTTGAAGGTTCCGCCAGGAACGACGGGTATCGTTATGAGCGTTCAGGTTTCGACGAACGACAAGGAGCTCGAGGCTGATAAGGCTGAGGCGGAGAAGTCGGCGCGGCAATCTGAGCGCAAGGCGCACGCGGACCTCGTTAAGATTGAGAAGGATTTGACCGCGAAGTTGGCGGGTGCCTTCTTGAATGAGAAGATTGACGCGGATGTCGTCGATACCTCCACGGGTGATATCATCATTCCTGCAGGCAAGAAGATTAAGAAGGCGCAGCTCGCTATGCTCGCGCAGGCTCATGCGAACTGGGATACGACGGATGAGGCGGCTCTGAATAAGATTTCGAGCATCCTCGAGCCGTTCCTCGATCGCTTTGCGGAAGTCGAAGATGCCGCGATGAATGATCCTATCGCGGACGCTTTCGGCAATGATTTCGCGGGTACTGGCGAAGTCGTCAAGCATGTGCGCGTCTTCCTCGTCGACAAGAAGAACCTTTCCGTCGGTGATAAGATGGCGGGTCGTCACGGTAACAAGGGTGTCGTCTCGCGCATTCTGCCGAGCTGCGATATGCCGTTCTTGCCAGATGGGCGTCCCGTGGATATCGTGTTGAATCCGCTCGGCGTGCCGTCGCGTATGAACTTGGGGCAGCTCTTTGAGACTTACCTCGGGCTCGCGTGCCGCTACCTCGGCTTCCATGCCGCGACACCGGTGTTTGATGGTGTGCGCGAAAGCGAGATTGATGACCTCTTGAAGCAGGCGCGTGCCGTTCAGGAGAAGGAAGAGGGTGACCGCTCTTGGATTACCCCCGAGGGTAAGACGGTGCTGTATGATGGTATGACGGGTGAACCGTTCCAGCAGAAGGTCGTCGTCGGCGTGATTTACATGCTCAAGCTCCACCACTTGGTGACGGATAAGATGCATGCGCGTGCGACGGGGCCTTACTCGCTCGTTACCCAGCAGCCTCTCGGTGGTAAGGCGCAACTCGGTGGTCAGCGTATGGGCGAAATGGAAGTCTGGGCTCTTGAGGCCTACGGCGTCGCCTATGCTCTGCAGGAATTGCTCACTGTTAAGTCGGATGATGTCCAGGGTCGTACGCGTATCTACGAGTCGATCGTCAAGGGCACGAACATCCTCGACTGCGGTATGCCTGAGTCGTTCTCGGTACTTATTCACGAACTGCGTGGCCTTTGCCTCGATACCCAGTTGCTGGGCGGCGAGACGGATACGCGCCGTACGAATGAGAATAAGGACTCGAGCTCGTCCCCGACATTGCCGGCGGGCGTGGCAAGCGACGACCTGCTCTCGGGTGCGTTGACTCTCTAACAGTTTTCAGACTATTTTCTTGGAGATTTAGAAAAATGACTAGCTTCAAAGCAACTGACATCTTCGGCGGCGACTATCGTGCGTCCGCCTACTACGATGCCGTTAAGGTGCAACTTGCCTCGCCTGAGACCATCCGTAAGTGGTCTCACGGCGAAGTGCGCAATCCTGAGACGATTAACTATCGTACCTATCGTCCGGAACGCGATGGTCTTTTCTGCGAAAAGATCTTCGGACCGACGAAAGACTGGGAGTGCGCGTGCGGTAAGTACAAGCGTATTAAGAATAAAGGTATGATCTGCGACCGCTGCGGTGTTGAGGTCACGCTTTCCTCGGTGCGCCGTCAGCGCATGGGTCACATTGAACTGGCGGTGCCGGTGAGCCACATTTGGTTCTTCAAGTGCTCGCCTTCGCGTATTGGTCTCCTCCTTGATAAGACGACGACGGAACTTGAACGCGTCATTTATTATCAGGACTGGATCATCGTTGAGCCAGGTGATACCCCTCTCAAGATGGGTCAGATTATTACGGACCAGGAAAAGCTGGATGCCGAAGAGAAGTATGCGGATAGCTTCCGTGCCGAAATGGGCGCGTCGGCGATTCGTAAGCTCCTCCATAACCTCGACCTCGACCAGATGATGGTTGACCTCGAGGAGGAAATGGAAAATACGCGCTCTAAGCAGACACGCAAGAAAATTGCGAAGCGCATGAAAGTCGTTGAGGGCTTTCGTACCTCGAAGTCCAATCCGGAATGGATGATTCTTGATGTATTGCCCATCATCCCGCCGGAACTGCGTCCGCTCGTCCCGTTGGAAGGTGGCAAGTTCGCGACTTCCGACTTGAACGACCTCTATCGCCGCGTTATTAACCGTAATAACCGCTTGCGCAACCTCTTGGCGCTCAAGACACCCGATGTCATTATCCGCAACGAAAAGCGCATGCTTCAGGAAGCCGTTGATGCGGTGTTTGATAACGGTCGTCACGGTCGTCCCGTCACGGGTCCTGGTAATCGTCCGCTTAAGTCGCTTTCTGAGATTCTCAAGGGCAAGACGGGACGCTTCCGTCAGAACTTGCTCGGTAAGCGTGTGGACTACTCAGGGCGTTCGGTTATTGTCGTTGGTCCTGAACTTAAGTTCCCGCAGTGCGGTATTCCGAAGGAAATGGCGCTTCGTCTCTTCGAGCCGTTCATTATCCGTCGCTTGAAAGACCTCGGTATGTGCCACACAGTGCGTACGGCGCGCAAGATGATTGAGCGTCAGGACGAGAAGGTGTGGGATGTCCTTGAAGAGGTGACGAAGGATAAGACGGTCTTCTTGAACCGTGCGCCTACGCTCCACCGTCTCTCAATTCAGTCGTTTGAACCCGTGCTCGTCGAAGGTAAGGCTATTCGCCTGCACCCGATGGTCTGTACGCCGTTCAACGCCGACTTCGATGGTGACCAGATGGCTGTTCACGTGCCGCTTTCAATTGAGGCTCAGATTGAGTCTAAGTTGATGATGCTCGCTTCGACCTCCATCTTCTCACCCGCGTCTGGTAAGTCGGTTATGACCCCGACGCAGGATGTCTGCTTGGGTCTCTACTTCTTGACGGTTCCTTCCCAACGCGATAAGCTCGCGGGTAAGATTGCGGGTAAGACCGATTGCTCGACGGAACATTTGCCGCTCTTTAACGACATTGGTGAAGTTGAGTTTGGTATTGCCGAAGGCGCGATTAGCTATCATACGCGCATTCGTTACCGCAACCCTGACTTTGGCACAACGGGTCGTCCTCACGGCGACAACAAGAAGCGCACGATTGAGACCACGGCGGGACGCGTCATTTTCAATGGTGTCTGGCCTGAGGAAATGGGCTTCTGGAATGATAAGTGCTCGAAGTCCACGATTGGCGACTTGATTCTCGACTGCCATAAGGTGGCGGGTCACGATGTGACTGTCGCGGCGATTGATAAGCTCAAAACTTTGGGCTATAACTTCGCTACGGTCTCGGGTGCGTCGATGGGTCTTAAGGATATGATTCGCCCGGCGATGAAGGACTCTGAAATCGAGAAGGCGCGTAAGGAAGCCGAGAAGGTCCAGCAGCAGTTCCAGCAGGGTATCATTACCGAAGGCGAACGCCACAACAAGATTGTCGATATTTGGACCGTCACGACTGAGAAGGTCGGCGACGAACTCTATAAGACGATTGACCGCAATGTCACGCCCGAGAATAAGAATCCGACGGAACTCAACCCTGTGTATATGTTCGCCGATTCTAAGGCGCGTGGTTCGAAGTTGCAGATTCGTCAGCTCGCGGGTATGCGTGGTCTTATGGCTAACCCGTCGGGTGATATTATTGAACGCCCAATTACCGCGTCCTTCCGCGAAGGCTTGTCGGTTCTTGAGTACTTCATTTCGTCCCACGGTGCGCGTAAGGGTCTCGCGGATACCGCTCTTAAGACGGCTGACGCGGGTTATTTGACGCGTAAGCTCGTCGATGTCTCGCAGGATGTCATCATTTCGCAGGAAGACTGCAACACCGTCAACGGTATTGAAGTCGAAGCGATTGTCGAAGGCGACGAAGTCAAGGTCACGCTTGGTGACCGCGTGCTCGGGCGTACCGCGCTCTACGATATCGTTGACCCGAAGACGGGCACGGTAATCGTGCGTGCGAATGGCGAGATTGACGAAGAGGCTTGTGCACGCATTGACGCGTGCGGCATTGAGAAGGTCTGGATTCGCTCGGGTCTTACCTGCGACTCCGAACACGGCATGTGCGCGAAGTGCTATGGCCGCGACCTCTCGACGGGCAAGCAGGTTGAAATTGGTACGGCCGTCGGTATTATCGCGGCACAGTCCATTGGTGAACCTGGTACCCAGCTCACGATGCGTACGTTCCACATCGGTGGTACGGCGAGCGCGACGGCGAAAGTGCCTGAAATCGTCCTTAAGAACGATGGTGTGGCGAAGTTCGTCGACATTCGTAAGGTGCGCAACGCCGACGGTGATGAAGTCGTCCTTAACAAGAACGGAACGCTCGAAATTTGGTCTACGACGGGTCAGAAGCTCGATACTTACCCCCTGCAAATGGGTACGACGCTCCACCTCGAGGATGGTCAGGCTGTCAAGAAGGGCGAGAAGGTCGCGACTTGGGACCCGCACTCCGTGCCGGTTCTTTCTGAGGCGGCAGGTCAGATTCGCTTCGTCGACTTCGAAGAAGATGTCAGCGTGAAGACCGAGACGGACCGTACGACTGGCGCGAAGACGCTCGTCGTCCTCGATACGCGTGAATCGAACTTGCATCCGCGCATCGAAATTCGTGGCAAGGACGAGAATGGCACGGCGAACGCGATGCTCGACTCCCACGATATTCCTACGGGTGCTATCGTCATGGTGCGCGACGGACAGAAGGCTCAGCCGGGTATGTTGCTCGCGAAGACGCCTCGTGAAGCGGCGAAGACACGCGATATTACGGGTGGTTTGCCGCGTGTCGCGGAACTCTTTGAAGCGCGTCAGCCTAAGGACGCGGCGGAAATCGCGAAGATTGAGGGTCGTATTGAGTTCGGCGAGAATGTGCGTGGCAAGCGCTGCGTCAAGGTCGTCGATGAAATCACGGGTCTCGTCGAAGAGCACTTGATTCCGATGGGCAAGCAGATCGTCGTCTTTAAAGGCGATATGGTCAAGAAGGGTCAGCAGCTCACTGAAGGTCCCGTCATTCCTCAGGAAATCCTTGAGGTCTCGGGTCCGCAGGAACTCGAAAAGTACCTCGTTAATGAAGTTCAGCAGGTCTATCGTCTGCAGGGCGTGGAAATTAACGATAAGCACATCGAAATCATCGTCCGCCAGATGCTCCGTAAGGTTCGCATTACCAACCCCGGTGATACGGACTTCCTCTGGGGCGAGCAGGTTACGCGTCAGACCTTCCTTAAGGTCAACGAACAGATGATGGAAGAAGGTCGCCGTCCGGCGGAAGCGCAACCCGCGCTCCTCGGTATTACTAAGGCGGCACTCGAAACGGACTCCTTCATCTCGGCGGCATCCTTCCAGGATACGACGCGTGTCTTGACTGAGGCGGCGACAATGGGTCGCGTGGACGAATTGCGTGGCTTCAAGGAGAATGTCATCCTTGGTCACCTCGTCCCGGGCGGCACAGGCTTCCCGCTCCACCGCAACCTCAAGCTCGTGCCTTGCTGCGAACCTATCCCAGATGAAGAGTGGGATAAGCTTCGCGAAGAAGCGCGTAAGCATTCGGCGGAACTCAGCGGCATCCCGACTTCTATTCAAAACGAGCACGATGACGATGAGGACGAGTTCGAGCTTGACGGGCAGATCGCGCCTAAGAATATCTCGCTCTATGATACGGGCGACAATTCGGCGGACGGCATTGATTTGCTCGGCGCGGACGAAACGATGGGGTTCTCGTCTTCGGGCGACTCGTTGAGTAACTCGGATGACGGCATCACAGATCTTCTGTCGTGATAATTCTGGGGGTCGATACCTCCTTGCGCTCAACCGGCTATGGCGTACTTGAAGTGGTCGGTAACAGGTTGCGCGCTTTGGACTATGGGAATATCCCAAACAAGCCGAAACTTCCTGTTTCGGCTTGTCTCATTGCTATTCACACCAAAATTGCCGCGCTAATTGCCGCGTGGAAGCCTGATGTCGTTAGTGTCGAGAAGGTCATCTATGGCAAAAACGCGAATACAATGCTTGTCCTCGGTGAGGCACGTGGCGCTGTGATTGTCAGTGCCGCGACAGCGAACCTGCCCATCTACGAATATGAACCGCGCCGCGTCAAAATGGCTGTCTGCGGTAATGGTATGGCGGAAAAGTTCCAGATTCAACGCATGGTTAAGACGCTCTTGAACTTGCCCGAGCCTCCTCAAAATGACGCGGCGGACGCGCTTGCACTCGCCATTTGCCACGCCCATACGCGCTCGTTTGTCGCGAATAATGAACCCATTTAAGTCCTAACATGGAAACGCTACGGTACAGGGACGCTTTATCGCGAATTGTGGGCTATTTAGAGGCCCATAAAGTCCCTGACCCACAAGTAGCGGGCGAATTACTCATCGCGCGGCTCCTAAATTGTGGGCGCGGACTCCTCGCGGCACATCTCGAAAAGCCCATTCCCCCCGCACATTTGGAAGCCTTGCGTCGCGCTCTTCGTCGCCTTGTCGCCGAAGAGCCGATTCAGTATGTTCTGGGCGAATGGGACTTTCGCACCCTAACACTTAAATGTGACGCGCGAGCACTGATTCCGCGTCCCGAAACCGAGGAACTCGTCACGCGCGTCCTTAAGTTTCTCGAAACGCGGCAGACTCCGTTTGTTATTGATGTAGGCACGGGCACAGGCGCGATTATTCTTTCTCTCGCTAAGGAGTTTAAAGGCAAAGGGACTTTCCTTGGGACGGATATTAGCCCCAAGGCGATTGAACTTGCCACACAAAATGCCGCGCTTACGGGTCTTACGGATCGCGTCCATTTTGTCGTAATGGACGGGCTAGATGACTTTGACGAACCAGGTCTTGTGGATGTGCTTGTCTCGAATCCTCCGTATATTGCTCATAAGGTCTGCGCGACGCTCGACCCGCGCATTCGTCGCTATGAACCGATG
Organism: Lachnospira hominis (ex Liu et al. 2021); assembly: GCA_963602475.1. Lineage (GTDB taxonomy): Bacteria > Verrucomicrobiota > Kiritimatiellia > RFP12 > UBA1067 > UBA1067. The sequence goes on along the minus strand of CAVCJC010000006.1, from coordinate 2,261 downwards.
TTGGCACTGGACGGAGGCGAATCGGGGCTTGATTTCTATGACCGCTACCTAAGTGACGCGCTTAACATCCTTAAATCGGGTGGCGGAGTCTTCTTTGAGATTGGCAATGACCAAGGCGAAGCCGTGCAAGCGTTGATGCAAGGCTATGGCTTTTCGCAAATCAAGATTGAGAAGGACTACGCGGGGAATGACCGCTACGCGAGCGCCATCTTGATTTGACGAAAATAGCGCTTGGTTTCGAAAGGACAATTTGGTATAATGAATCTAACTAGAATTGAGGAGATAACTATGAGAAGTGCGCTAAATATGCGAAATCTGAAGAAGGGGCTCGTGTCGCTTTCGGCGATACTGAGTATTGCGGGAACTGCCGCGCTCGCGGAGTCGAACTTGAAGGCTCCCGTGCCGCCGATTATGACCCCGTGGGGCGAGAAGGTGACAAGCGAGAATGCGTGGAGGGAATATCCGCGTCCGCAGATGGTGCGTCCGAATTGGGTGAACCTAAACGGAGACTGGGACTATGCGATAAGTAGCGTCACCAATACGGCGGGACGCCCTACGCAATGGGACGGCAAGATTCGCGTTCCGTTCGCCATTGAGAGCGTCCTCTCGGGTGTTGGGCGGCTTATGCAGCCCGATGAGTTTCTTTGGTATACACGCGAAATAAATTGCGAAAAGCGTGCGGGTGAGCGTATTTTACTTCACTTTGGAGGTGTCGACTTCCGCACCCAGGTCTTTATCGGACACCGAGAGGTGACCTCCGTCCCTCACGAGGGCGGGCAAGTTCCGTTTACGCTCGATATTACGGACTATGTGAAAGACGGTGCTAACCAGCTCACGCTTTGCGTGTGGGATCCGACGGACGACTTTGTGAACTCCCGTGGCAAACAGAGCTTTAAGCCACAGGGATGCCTCTATACGCGTGTCTCGGGTATTTGGCAGACGGTATGGATGGAAAATGTCCCTGAAACACACATTGCGGGCTACAAGGTCGTCACCGACATTGATATTGGCACGGTTACTTTCAAGTTTGATGTGGCAAGCCCCTTGTTTAACCGCCCTGAGGTCAAGGTCACGGTGGACGGTGTCTCGACGACGACGGTGAATGGCGTGGTGACATTGGCTCTGCCGAAGCCTGTCCGTCTCTGGTCTCCCGCGGTCCCCAATCTCTATGACTTCACGGCACAATGCGGAAGTGACGCGGTTTCGGGCTACTTCGGCATGCGCAAGATTGAAAAGCGCCGCGATGCGAAGGGCGTTTTACGCTTCTTCCTCAATAATGAACCAGTCTTTTTGATGGGCACGCTCGACCAAGGCTGGTGGCCCGAGGGACTTCTCACGCCGCCTTCCGAAGAAGCGATGGCGTTTGATATTAAGACGCTCAAGGATTGCGGATACAACACCCTGCGCAAGCACATCAAGGTTGAGCCGCTTCGTTACTACTATCTCTGCGATAAGATGGGTATTATGGTGATTCAGGATTTGCCGAGTGGCGGATTCGACCACACCGCCCCATTCCAAGTGAAAACAGTGCCACGCTATGAACTTCAGCGCCGCGAATTGAAGCAGATGATGGACCTCTTGCAGGGAATCCCCTCCATCGTGATGTGGTGTCCGTATAACGAGGGCTGGACTCAGCCGGGCGAATATCTGACTCACACCACGCTGGATTGGACGAAGTCCTATGATATGTCGCGGCTTGTGAGTGGTCCGAGTGGCTGGGTGGACTTCGAGGGCGGCGATCGCGGCGGTCCTGAGCCGTGGACGCGCGAATGGAAGAAGCATCGTCCGCTCGGCGTTTGCGAGGCGGGGGACACCATTGACCGCCACGACTATGCACGCGATATTCAGATGTACCCCGTTAATGATCGCCGCATTGTCGTCTTTGGCGAGTTCGGCGGACTCGGACACCCCGTTAAAGGACACCTCTGGAAGGCGATGACGGATGGTAGCGGTAACTGGGGCTACGGTGGACTCGAGGAGACAATGACCCGTGAAGGGCTTTTGAAGACTTATGAGAAGCTCTTAGGGCGTGTCGAAGATTATGCCGCGAAGGGACTCGGTGCCGCGATTTATACCCAAACGACGGATGTCGAGGTCGAAATCAACGGACTCCTCACCTATGACCGCAAAGTCCTCAAGTTTGACCCCGCAGCACTTCGCGCAATTCACAACAAAATCTACCACACCTTCGAATCCAGCACAAAGTAACTGCCCTACCATTGTTCGACTTCGACTCTCGACTTCGACTACTCCTTTCTTGT
>CAVCJC010000005.1:0-28074 GCA_963602475.1 Lachnospira hominis (ex Liu et al. 2021) | reverse complement strand
GACGCCCGCATCAGGGCGGGTTAGCACGGTTGCCGCCCGCCGTGTCGCATGTTGTAAGGCATAAACACAGGATAAGCAAAGTCGAAGTCGAACATCTGTGACTCTGTGTTAAAAACACTCACCCCAAAATCCTGTAAATCCTGTTAATCTTACCCTACTGTGCCGTGGTTGGGGGGCATATTTTCGCCGAGGAGGGCGAGTTTGGGGTCGCTCGCTTCATAGCCCTGAATCCAGCCTTTCTCAAAGCCAAAGTCGGCGGCGGCTTCCGTCACACTCTCATACTCTTCGCGAGTAATGGCGCGATTAAAGGGCGGCACGTCAAGGGCTTTATAGGCGGGGGTATATTGCGCCATCAGAGAAACTGGGACTTCATTTGAGAGTTCCGTCGCAATCCATGCGAGGCTCTCAATCGCCTCATCAGCGTGGCCTGGCAGGACGAGAATCCGCACAATAAGCCGCGTTTTGGGACTGCGACTCCACGCCCAGGCAATGGCGCGGCGGGCGGTTGCGACATAGTCTTTCGCTTGGGATGCCTTAAGAGCCGTTTCTTCGCGAGAATAGCGCAAATCAAAGAGTGCCCAATCGCAAAACGCGGCATATTCCTCGAGGGTCTCCACGCGTTCATAGCCCGAGGAGTTCCATACGAACGGCAAGCGAATACCTGCCGCGAAAAGCGGCTGGACGGCTTCCCGAATGTACGGCAAATAGGGCGTAGGTGAGACGAGGTTCCAATTCTCTACGCGGTCTTTTGTGGCAAGATCGCGAAAGATTTCCGTCAGCTCAGGGATTGTCTTATCAATGCCCTTCCCATTCCAGCTCCACGGCGAGTTTTGGCAATAGAGGCACTTAAGCGTACAGCGCGAAAAGAAGACGCATCCACTGCCGCGCTCGCCTGTAATGGGCGGCTCCTCGCCAAAGTGCGGTCCCCAACGGAACACTCGTGGGGCATTACCCGCGCCGCACCATCCGACGCGTCCTTCTGCCGCGAAGCGTGGGGCGCGGCACTTACGCGGACACAGCTCGCAGACGGTTAGCACGACTTCTTGCCGTTGCCCATGACGAGCTTAGAGACGAACCAATAGCCGCCGACGAGCACGAGCGCTCCGCCAATGACCCACGGAACATTCGCCGAGACCATCGCTTTGCCGCGTGTGCAGAGTTCCAAATACGAGATATCCCCTGCGGTGCGCCCGAGAGCAAAACCAGCAACCGTAAGAATAATCGTCCAAATACCAGCACCCAGCGTCGTGAAGAGCGTAAAAGAGCCGAGGGGCATGCGTGCAAGCCCCGCGGGAAGCGAAATCAACTGACGGATAACAGGCACAAGACGACAAACGAAAGTCGTTGCCGCGCCATAGTGATTAAAGACTTCGCAAGCACGGTTCAGGGCTTCCGGCTTAATGAAGAACCAGCGTCCGTATTTCTCAAGAAAGGGCTTGCCGATATAGAGGGCGAGCACATAGTTCACATAGGCTCCCGCGATTGAACCAATCGTGCCGACGACAATAGCGGCCGTGAACGCAAGATAAGGCGAGAGCCCCATTTCGCCGCGCGCGGCAAGGAATCCCGCTGGAATCATCACCACTTCGCTTGGGAATGGAATAAAGCTCGATTCGATTGTCATAAAGACAAAGATGAAGACGAGTCCCCAGGTCGGAGCCAATGCCGCGATGGAATCGAGGTGAGAAGCGATAGTTTCTAGCATATGTGGTATCCTTTATATTTGACGCGCTCAGCTTCATTGCCCTTCGCATATGAAAGCGTGATGAGTTGGGCGAGATCGCGATCCGTAGCCGATTTGCCGCCCTCCAATAAGAGCGAAGTCGGACCTTTCAAGTCGCCGCAATCAAGCAAAGTGCCGCGTGCGGACTCCCCTTCCAAAAGCGCATTCTCAGTGGCGTCGCGTCCGACAATCAACGCCGAACCATCGGGCAAGCGATAGTGCCGCCCCACGCGCAAGAGTTCCAGCAACCGCCGCGTATGAAGTCCCTCGTGGTCCATTAAATCCTTAAGTTTACGGCAGAAACCTTCTTCCGTCAACTTACAGCCACCTGCGGGTGACGGATAGTTTACAATGCCGAACACTTTGGCGAGCGCCATTTGCCGTTCGCGGGAGCGTCCCGAGATATCGAGTAGCTTTTCGCGGTCGAGAAGCCCTTCCGTCTCAGGAATTGAGGGCGGCAAGAGTTTCGCGCTCAGGGGACGCACAAGGCGACCCTCCAACCCCGAATCGTGCGCGACAATGCCGAGAGACTGCTTATTTTGACTCATCGGCCGCTGCCCCATCACCTCGCCCGTCGCCACAAAGTCGTAGCCCGACTCTTGCATAAGTGCCCCCGCGCGGCGAATCATCCGTGCGTGGCAGTCGATACAGGGGTTCATCGCGCCGCCAAAGCCGTGGGGTGGATTTTCGATAAGCGCAATCTCGTCGTCCGTAAAGTCAACGACCGTCAGCTTCACGCCAAGGGCGGACGCGGCTTTTCGCGCGGCATCGGGAGAGAAGAATGGCGTTTCGAAAGTAAGTGCCTCGACTTCCGCGCCCGCATTCTCGAGAACACGCACGGCGAGTTGGCTGTCGAGTCCGCCACTCATAAGGACATATCCCTTGGCTTTGCGCATAGAAAAGCCCTTCCTTAGGCGTGCGGCCACAGGTCGTGCGCCATCTCGCGGAGCTTGAACTTCTGAATCTTCTGCGAGGCAGTCATTGGGAACTCATCCACGAAATGGAAGTACTTCGGAATCTTGAACCAGGAAATCTTATCCTTGCAAAATGCCGTGATATCATCCGCCGTAATCGTGGAGCCATCGGAACGAATGACGAACGCGGCGGGCTGTTCGCCGTATTTCTTCGAGGGACATCCCACCACCGCGATATCCTTAATGCCTGGCATTGTGGCAATGAAGTCCTCGACTTCTTTCGGGCTAATGTTTTCGCCGCCACGAATGATGATGTCTTTCAGGCGACCCGTGATGTAATAGTAGCCCTCAGCATCCATACGCCCAATATCACCCGAATGGAGCCAGCCGTTTTTATCAATGCACGCGGCAGTTTGCTCAGGCATCTTGTAATAGCCCGTCATTGTATTGAAGCCGCGACAGCAAATCTCGCCGTCCTGCCCAATGGGTGAGAGCTCCTTTGTCTCAGGGTCAATAATCGCGACTTCGATGCCTGGTAGCGCCTGCCCAATCGTGGAACACTTACGCTCAATGCTCGGCTCAAAATAGCGCGTCATCGTCATCACGGGACCCGATTCGGTAAGGCCATAGGGATTCGTCACTTCCTTCATATACATACGGTCAAAGACCTGCTGCATACGGTGCGTGGGGCACGCCGAACCGCTCATAATGCCCGTACGCAGAGAGGTGAAGTCATACTTGCTGAATTGCGGATGATCTAGAATCGCGATGTACATCGTCGGCACGCCATAGACCGCCGTGCACTTTTCTTTTTCCACGCACTCCATAACCTGTACGGGGTCGAACTTCTCGGTGAAAACCATCGTCACACCGTGGTTAATGCAGCTCATTACGCCGAGGACGCATCCGAAACAATGGAAAAGCGGCACGGGAATGCACGCCTTATCGCGGGCAGAGAAGTTTTGGCACGCGCCAATCCAGAATCCGTCATTCGCGATATTGCGGTGGGAGAGCTGGACGCCCTTCGGGAAGCCCGTCGTGCCGCTCGTATACTGCATATTCACAATGTCGTTGACATCCACTTCATTCTGCCGCGCGAGATAATCCTCAAACGGAGTCTCCTCCGCGAGATCCTTAATCTCATCAAGCGAGAACATGCCGCGATGCTTGCGTCCGCCCAAGAACATCACGCGCTTCATATGCGGATATTTCTCGGACTTCAAACTGCCGCGCGGGCAGGTCTTCAATTCGGGGAGGAGTTCGTAGACAATATTCACATAACTGCAATCGCGGTATCCGTCAATAATGAAGAGGTTTTCGGCATCGGACTGCTTAAGGGCGAAGTCAAGTTCGTGGCTCTTGTAGTTCGTATTGAGTGGCAGGAGAATGGCGCCAATTTTCGCCGCCGCCATCATCAGAATCACCCAATGGGGGACATTCGTTGCCCAAAGAGCAATCTTTTCGCCGCGCTTCACGCCGAGTGTCATAAGTCCGCGCGCGATACTGTCGACTTCTTCGCCAAATTCGTACCAAGTCAAGCGAAAGTTGCGGTCGGGATAAACGAGCGCGTCATTTTCGCCGCAACGCGCGATGGACTGGTCGAGGAGTTGTCCAATCGTGTATTCACGCGTAATGGGCAAATTATGCCACGGCATGCCGCGCGAGACACTCTGCGTAAACGGCGGATAAAGTGGCGCCGTGCCAAAGGGATCAGTTAGTTTAAAATTAGTAGCCATTAAGAGACTTCCTTCAATAATTTAGCGACGCGCTTTCTGTTCACGCGTCTCGAGTTGCGCAAGCTCCTCTGGGGTCGGAGACTTACGGAAATAGCGATAATTTAGCACCCAGCACGAGGGATGCCGCCGAATGACCCCTTCAAGGTCATTGAGACAGCTTTGGGTAAAGCCCCAAATGTCGCGAGCCTCCTCGGGTTTGTAAATCTTAACAACATCACACCGCCAACGTCCATCTTTCAACGGACGCGACCAGGCGACCGCGACAGGCGCGTGCCCTTTCGCGGCAAAAAATGCGGGCGCGGCACTCGCGGGGAACGGACGCCCAAAGAAGCGCACCCAAACGCCGCCATCCTTAGGGTCGACGACTTGGTCGACGAGGAGCCCAAGGGAACTGCCCGCGCGGAGCCCCGCCATCAACGGACGAAACGCGCCTTCGGCACGGACTATGGTCTGCCCAATCGATTCGCGCGCTTTCATCAGGAGGCGGGTCATCGAACGCGAGCCAATGTCTTTAGCGACGGACATCATGGGGTGACCCTCAAGAAAGGCGAGTTGCGAGAGAATCTCCCAGCAGCCGAGGTGTCCTGAAACCGTGACGGCGGGTTTGTTGGCCGCGAGGAATACCTTGCCCTCGGGGGACATCTCGCCTGAGGCGGCGGCGCGGCGTTTCGCCTTGACGCACGTCCAAAAAGCATAGCCCACCGAGCGGGACATATTGCGATAACTGCGACGCAAAATACACTCTTCCGCCCGCGTCATAGGCGCTTCAGGGTTCGAAGTGCCGCGCACAATGCGCAGATTTTTGAGGGCGAGGGTGCGTCCGCGCGAGTCGAACGCGTACATAATGTGGGAGGCGAAGTCACACAAGGCGAGCATCGCCCGACGCGGCAGAATAGGCAAAAAGACAAGCCCCAGCCCAATGCCGAACCATTCAAAGGGACGGCGAAGGACTCGCAAAACTTGTTTGGTGCGCCGCGTCATACTTTAGATATGCTCTTCAAAACCACGAAAATGCACATTGAGTTCGTGCAAAGGCGCGAGAAGCTTGCCGAGGGGCTGTCCCTCAGTGAGTTTCGCGAAGGCGTTCACATCCTTCGGGAAGCACTTGCCACCATAGCCACACTTGCCGTCAGGGCCTGGCACATTTGTGTGGGTTTCATTGATGTAGCCCGAGAGTAAGACGCCTGTATGGACATTTGTCCAGTCCGCGCCCATCTTTTCGCAATATTCCTTCACTGCGTTGAAGTAGGTCACCTTGTACGCGCCAAAGACATTGTGGGCGTACTTCGTGATTTCTGCTTCTAAGGGAGTCATTACCGTGAACTTCTTGCCCTTGAAAATCTTCGTCAAGAGTTCAATTGCCCCCGTAAAGACCATCGTCTGATGTTTAAAGTCCTCAATATAGGTGCGCTGAGTCAAGAACTCAGGCATATAGCAGACTTGATGCCCCGTTTCGCGTGACAAAAGGTCGCTTGTGCCGGGCAGGATAGTCGTCCGCACAAAGACGGGCACATTCGGGAGCTTACGGATAATCTCCTTCATCAGCGTCAAATCCTGAGTTCCGTCGTCTTCCGTAGGCATATGGATTTGGACGAAGGCGATGTCGATATCCGCCATATCGTCATTGTAGCCCTTGGGCGGATCACTGACGCGGATGGTGACATCCTTATTATTCTCCTCAAGCCAAACTTTTAGGGCACTGCCTACAAAGCCACAACCAATAATACCTACTTTAATCATCGTTATTTTCCTTTTACGAGTTCTTCATAAACGGCGACGGACGCGGCGACCATCTTATCAAAAGAGAAGCGGTCGAGAGCATCCGTGCGCATATCCTCGAAGTCCATAATCCGTGATTTACGGATAGCTTCCGCGAACAGCCACGGCCAATTTGAAGCCTCATTGCCTTTAATAAGGAGACCATCCTTGCCGTCACGGACGACATCGAGGGCTCCGCCAAAGGCACGTGCAACGACGGGGCGTCCCATCGCGAGGGCTTCCGCCATAGACCTACCAAACGCCTCGGGCTTCTTCACATTAGAAGAAACCACTACATCCGCGAGAGAAAGGCATTCGGCGACTTTACTTTGGTTGCCCGCGAAAACGACGCGATCCGTAAGTTCCAATTCGACAACGAGCTTTTTGAGGTCCGTTTCGACTTTGCGCCGCTTTTTTTCCGCCTCACCCACGATAATGAGTTTAATATCGTCATCCAAGAGCGAAAGCGAACGAATCAGGACATCGTAGCCCTTAAGTTGCGTGATGCGTCCGAGCGCCATAACGACATAGCCAGAGTCAGTGCCCCATTCGCGGCGTTTTTCCGCGACGAATGCCTCATCTAGCTTCTCAGGATCAAAACGCGCGGCTTCAATGGCGCGAGGAATGACACGGATTTTCTCCTTGGGCGTGCCATAGGCTTCAACCAAATAGTCCGCGACATATTGGCTCGGGGTAACCACGAGGTCGCCCTTTGTCATTACGCGCGAATAGCGCGAAATGGAGTTCGCGCCGTGGGCAAAGCTAATCCAAGGGATGTTCAGCTCACGATTCGCGGCGACGAAAAGCCACGCGGGGACGCGTGAATGTGCGCAGACAACATCGGGCTTAACCTCTTCGAGGAGCGCACGAAGTTTTTTGACGCGCGAAAAATAGGTGAAGGGATTCTTACTCTTTATATTAAGCGTATGAACCACCCCACCATCTGCCGCGATTTGGTCCGCGAGGCGTCCGCCCGCCGAAACCACATGATTCTCCCAGCCGCGTGCCACGAAGGCACGATTCAGCTCGACAACGCCGCGTTCAACGCCGCCTTGCTCGAGTGCTGGAACTAGCTGGAGAAGTCGCATAAACTTTACACACCAAAGAATGCACGATAGAGGGCACGAACCGCCTTGTCACGGTCCTGTCCGCGAATCGCAATCATGAAGCTGACTTCGCTCGCGCCTTGGTTGACCATCGAGAGCGAAATGCCCTCGGAAGCCAAGGCGAGACACGCTTTCGCGAACATACCGGGCGTATAGCACATACCCTCGCCCACAATCATAACGATTGTAATGCCGCGCTCGACCGCGACAAAGTCAGGATTAAGCGCTTCACGAATGGCACGCACCACCTTATGCTCTTTTTCCTTGGGGAGGTTCTTGCCCTTGACGACGACGCACTGCGAGTCAACGCCCGAGGGCATATGCTCATAGGAGATGCCTTCATCCTCAAGAACCTGCAAAAGGCGGCGACCAAAGCCAACTTCGCGGTTCATCAAGTACTTCTCAACGGTGATATTGCAGAAGTCGTCCTGCGAAGCAATGCCGACAATCGTACCCGGGGTAACGCGGCGAGATTGCTGAATCATTGTGCCAGGCTCATTCGGATGGTTCGTATTACGGATATTGATCGGAATACGCGCACGAACAGCAGGGATAACCGCTTCATCCGCGAAAACACCGAAGCCCGCATAGGCGAGTTCGCGCATTTCGCGGTAGGTCATCGTCGGGATACCTTCCGTCACTTCAGGGACGATACGCGGGTCGACGGGGTAAACGGAATCAACGTCCGTAAAGTTCTCGTAGACATCAGCGCAAACCGCCGCCGCGAGAATAGAGCCCGTGATATCACTACCGCCGCGTGGGAAAGTCGCGACTTTGCCATCTTTCGTATAGCCAAAGAAGCCCGGATAAATGACGATGCCCTCGAAGTTCGAGAAAGCACGCGAAAGCGTATCATAGCTCGCAGGGTCGAGTGTCGCGTCACCAAAGTTGCCCGTTAGCACCATGCCCGTCTCACGCGGCGAAGCATAACGCGCATTTGCGCCGCGCGCCTTGAAGGCGACGGCAATGAGTTTCGCGTTATTATCCTCACCCGCCGCCTTGAGGAGGTCCATAAACTCCTCGGGCTTGAGGGTCTTGACTTGGTCAAGACGCTTACGAAGGTCGTCCTCAATGGCTTGAACAATCTCTTCGCCGAGATGAAGCTGTTGCGCCATTTCGGCATAGCGTTCAACCACCGCACCATATTGGCGGTCGGTATTCTCACCCGCGAGCGCGGCATTGGCGAGGGCGATGAGGAGGTCCGTCACCTTCGTATCACCCGTGTGACGCTTACCTGGCGCGGAAACGACAACAATCCGCCGCGCGGGGTCCGCGAGTACGATATCAATGACTTTATTCAACTGCGACGCGTTCGCGAGGGAACTACCGCCGAATTTGCAAACTTTCATTGCTTTACCTTCTTTTTAATCAAATCATCCGTAGTTTGACAGGGTCATCACCGACGACGCGCGAAGCCTTGATTTCCGCAAGTGCCGCGTCGAGTTCGGCGGCTTTCGCTTCGTGCGTCAGAACGACAACCGGCACAAAACCATGCATGCCCTTCTCATCCTTCTGGGACGCGGCAGAAATCGAAACGCCGTGCCGCCCAAGGATTGTCGCGATTTCGCCAAAGGCACCCGCCTTATCGACAACCGCGAAACGCAAATAGAAGCGCGAGGAAATCTCGCCCGCTGGACGCAACTTCAGCGTGCCCTCGCCATAGGTCTTCACCGCACGTGAATAGCGCGTCTCACCGTGCGCGAGATTGCGGGCAATATCGCCAATATCGCCGACTACCGTGGAAGCCGTCGGGGCACGCCCCGCGCCGCGTCCGTAATACATCGTGTAGTCGCTCATATCGCCCTTCACCCACGCGGCATTAAAGGCATCATTGACCGAGGCGAGCATATGGGACATCGGGACGAGTGTCGGTGCAACGCCAACTTCAATCTCATTCCCCGACTTCGCAACACGCGCCAAGAGCTTGATGCGGTAGCCAAACGCCGCCGCGTAAGCGACATCCTCGCCCTGGAGCGTGCGGATGCCCTCAACCGAGACCTCATCGAGGCGGGGCTGGAAGCCATAAGCGAGTGCCGCGAGAATGCAGGCCTTGTGAGCGGTGTCAAAACCGTCAATATCAAGAGACGGATTCGCCTCGGCATAGCCAAGCTTTTGCGCATCCTTGAGAACCACATCAAACGGCAAGCCCTCATTTTCCATGCGGGTTAAAATGTAGTTGCAAGTTCCGTTCAAAATGCCATCAATGGACTCAATATCATTGCCCGCGAGGCCTTCGCGAAGGACGCGAATGATTGGGATGCCGCCCCCGACGGAAGCCCCGAAGTAGATGTCGACACCATTCGCGGCGGCAGTATCGAAGATTTCGCGTCCGTATTCCGCGAGGAGCTTCTTATTCGCTGTAACGACACACTTCTTATTCTCGAGAGCTTTCAAGACGAGGGTCTTGGCAATGCCCGTACCGCCAATTGTCTCGACAACAATCTGCACCTCAGGATCGGTGGTCACCGCGGCGGCATCCGTCGTCAGGACCTCCTTCGGAACTGAAATGCCGCGATCGGTCGTAATATCGAGGTCTGCAATTTTCTTGAGGACAATATCGACATCAAGACGCTCGGCCATAACCGTGCGGTGCTTGAGAAGTCCATCGGCAACGCCGGCACCAACCGTGCCGAACCCGAGAATGCCAACTCCAATTTGTTTCATGTTTATTTACTCCTTTAAAGTTTACTTTCTTTTACTTGCGCGTTAGATGCTCCAACCCTTCACGCCGAGGGCGCGGCAAACTTCCGAAATCAGAATTGCGATGAGCAACAGCGGCGCGAAATAGCGAACCATAAGCGAATAGAAACGCTTAGCTCCGAAGACATGCCCCGTGCGCTCGCATTGGTCAATAACGAGGCGCGGCGACATAGCCCAACCAATGAAGAGGCAGGTCAATACCGCGACAATCGGCATAAGGACGGAGTTGGTGATGAAGTCGAAGAAGTCGAGGAACGGATAACGCATAATCTTAACATTCTCGAAGACTCCGTAGCTGAGGGCGGAAAAGACACTCAGTACAAGCGTCCCAATCATCACCAAAAGCCCTGACTGAGTGCGGTGCAGGTGGAAGAGGTCGCAGAACGAAGAGGTGCACGCCTCGAGAAGCGAAATCGCCGATGTAGCCGCCGCGAAAATGACGAGCAGGAAGAATGTCGCGCCCAGCCACGCACCGCCCGCGCCAATGGAAGCGAACACCTTCGGGAGCGTCACGAACATAAGACCAGGACCTTGGTTCATCGCCGCCTTAACTGCCGCCTTTGTGGCAACTTCCACATCCCCACCGTGCTCCGCAATGAGCTCGGGCGTAACGCCCGTCTTCACCGCGAACATATAAACGACAGGAATAATCATAAAGCCCGCGATAATGGCGACGAATGTATCCGCGACTTCAATATTACGCACCGAGCGCTCGATGTTATCCTGCTTCTTCATATACGAGCCATAGGTAATCATAATGCCCATCGCCAGAGAGAGCGAATAGAACATCTGTCCCATCGCGCCAAGGATGGTCTTGCCAAGGAGCGCGAAGGAGAAGTGCCCCGCCGTATCCGTAAGGCAGTCCATATTCGGGATGAGGTAGTAGGCGAGCCCCGCGCCAGAACCTGGCAGGCAGGCGACATAGACACAAATCGCGATGGCCGAGATGAAAAGAAGCGGCATCATCACAAGGTTGGAGCGCTCAATGCCGTTCTTAACCCCGAGAAGAATGACTCCCGAGCAAGCAATAATCACGATTGCCCCATACCAAAGAGGGTCCGTAGAACTAATAAAGGAGGTAAAGAATGTACCCGAGTTAATCGCGTTCTCTCCCATTACATTCACGCCTGTAATCGCCATCTTTACATAGGTAATGAAGTATTTGACGACCCAGCCTGTAATGACACAGTAATACGGACATATCACTGCCGGAATAAACACGGCGAGATAACCGAGGAAGCCCCAGCGATGATGGATTCGTCCATAGGCGGTCAAGGGACTCTGCGCGGTCATGCGTCCGATAGAAATCTCGGTGACCATAAGGGTAAAGCCGAGCGTCATCGTAAGAATCAGGTAAATGACGATGAATGTACCGCCGCCATATTGTGCCGCGAGATAGGGGAAGCGCCAAAGGTTGCCGAGACCAATTGCCGAGGCCGCCGCCGCGAGAACGAACGCGAGCTGACCTGACCAGCGTGCCCGTGGGAAGTGATGTCCGTTATGTGCCATTAGTTGTGTTACCTTTCCTTTGAATTGTGCTTTATCGCTTACCGCCCGCGAGCGTTTCCGCAATATTGAGGTAGTAGGACCTCACACGCTCGTAGGCATTAATAATATCAAGTTCGCCCAAAACGCGCAATGGCGAATCGGGGTCATCAGGACCGACACGCCCAAGCTGGACGCGACGGCAATCTCTCAAAAACTCGTGCAGTTCTCGCGACTTCTGCTGCGTCGCCTCTATATCAATAACAGGACGCGGCGATCGAATCCATGGGGTCACTTCTTGCGCGAACGCTTCTACCCTCGACGCGGCATCTAGCAAAACGCCGCGTGAGACAGGGGAAATTTCCTGCTTATACTTACGCAGGCGTTTAACGACACGCAAAATGACTGCCGTTTCATCTGAGACGCTCTCCAACTCGTCCGTGAGACGCAAAAGCCGCCGCGCCCGCTCCGCCACATCGACGGCGAGGCGCTTGGTCATAATGTTGCCCAAAAACTCCGTGACTTCGCGCTGGACATTATCAAGGATGCTCTCACGATGAAGAATGTGGTTCTCTTCATCTTCATCGGACTCTCCCGCAATCACCTTGCGCGCACAATCGAGAAGCCGCAGATTGCTGTCGCGCATAAATTGCACTTCCTGCAAAGCCTGGTCGCACGCAATAATTGGCGAGACCTTGGCCCCGACTTTCAAGATTGAGAGGTGCGGCTTTTCGTTCTCGGGTTGACGGATGAGCCGCTCCACGAGCCGTGCGAAAGGTTTCACAAAGGGGAAGATGAGAATGCCGCGGCAGACGGCAAAGATGGTATCCGTCACCGCGATAGGCGCCATAATATGCGGAAGTATCTGCGCTTCGCGTCCCGAGACAATCATTGTCCCCACTTCATTCCAGTTCGGGAAGAGCGCTTGCCCCGCCTTCACAAAGAATGGGAAGAGCGGCAAAAAGACGATGGAACCAATCACATTCGAGAGCGTGTGGGCGAGTGCCGTGCGCTTGCCGTCCGCCGTACCACCAATCGCGGCAATCCACGCCGTGGCGGTCGTGCCAATATTCGCACCGAAAAGGACGGCTATGGCGACTTCATAAGTAATGAGTTGCTGCTGGGCAAGCGCCATGGCAATCATAATTGTCGCGGCGGAGGACTGGATGACCGCCGTCAGCAACAGGGCGACGAGCGCCACAAGTGCCGCGCCCGCCAAATTGGAAGCGTCCATCTTCGCGAATACCGCGCTAATTTCGGGGTTCTCACGGATGGGGGCGACGCCCTTCGACATAAAGTAGAGTCCGAGGAAGACGAGCCCGAGTCCAATAATTGTAAGCCCGATATTATGGACTTTCTCGCCACGAAAGAAGAAGTAGAGCGCCCCACCAATGGCGAGCCCCACAAAGCCGAGGAGCTGCGGGTCAGGCGCATAGGCGATAATCCAGACGGTCGCCGTCGTACCGATGTTCGCGCCAATAATGACATTAATCGCTTGCGGGAGCGTCAGGAATGCCGTGGAGACGAACCCGACGAGCATAACCGTTATAATGGAGGAGGATTGCACGATTATCGTCGAGATAATGCCAGTACCAACCCCAACCAAGCGATGACTCGTCGCGTGGAACATAAACTTGCGCAGTCCCCCGCCCGCCGTCGCCTGCAGTCCCTCGGAGAGATGCTTCATCCCGAGGAGAAAGATACCCAGGCCTCCGCCAACTGTTAGAATAATTGTGATGATATCTTTCATTCGGGAATAGTCTACTTTCCTTTAAAGTACGCACCCCACTACACAAAGTGCCGCGCCCCACGCCGCGAGAACCACCCCGAGGACGCGTGAACGAGTATTGGTACGCAACAAAATCTGAAGCCCCTTCTCTAGTCGCCACGGATAAAACATCCCGTACATACCAACGACTGCGCCTAGATAAGCGGTAACCACAAAAAGATGAACGAGCGCGAGACCGCTAGACGGCAAATAGAACCGCGTCACTTTGAATAGCTCAGCAGGAATGAGCATCAAGATGCCCGTCAGCGCCCGCATCGGCAAGTTCTTGGGCATCCATACAATAACGAGCCACGCGAGAACTGCCGCGAGAATCCAAACCTCGCCTGGGAAGCGCTTCAGGACCGCGTCAAAGACATCAATGCCCATTATGTCGCACTCATAGCCCGTCCAGAAACTCGCGAAAATGGTGAGGGCAATCGCGCACGGACGCGACACGAAGAACCACTCGGCACCGCGTCGCGCAGTGTCAGGTCGAAGGCTCGCGACCACTCCAAAGGCAAGGAGCGGCAAACCTAGAACTAAGCCCCAAAATACCGTCATTTGCTCTAGTATACCATATTTTGGACGAAGACGCACTCCAAAAAGTTAACTTTTATCAAAAACCTTGCCAATCAAGGTTTGGGGGTGCGCGGCAGTTATGAGCACTTTTACGGACTCTCCTGCCTTAGGAACTGCCCTTTCAGGCTCTAAATCCCACACAACAATGCGATTGCCACTATCGCGTCCACTCCACCGCGCGGCATTGCGCTTACTGGGGCCCTCAGCCAGAACTTCCCTTACCGAGCCCACCAGCGCGGCATTGCGCGCCTCGCCACGCCGTTCCTGGTCCGCGAGAAGCACTTGGTCGCGGCGCTCCTTTTCCTCGGTCGGCACATCATCCGCGAGCTTCGCGGAACGCGTACCGGGGCGCGGCGAATACTTGAAGATGAAGGAATTGTCAAAGCCCGCCTCATCCATCAGCGAGCGCGTCGCTTCAAAGTCTTCTTCCGTCTCGCCGGGATAGCCGACGATAACATCCGTCGTCACCGCGAACTCGGGATCGAAGTCCCTCAGCTTCTTAACCGCCGCGAGATACTCCGAGCGCGTATAGTGCCGCCCCATTTCCGTCAATATGCGGTCGGACCCCGACTGCACTGGCAAATGCAAGTGGCGGCAGATTTGCGAAAACTCCTTATAAACCCGCACAAGCTCATCCGTGCATCCCTTCGGATGAGCGGAGGTGAACCTTACTCGCTCAATCCCCGGAATCGAGGCGACCGCCTCAAGTAGACGCGGGAACGCCTCCGTATAACCGCCAGGGCTTGGAGCGTCCGTCGCGTCCCACGCGGGATTGCGCACGCCATAGCGAAGGACGCTTTGCCCGAGGAGGCACACTTCCTTAATGCCACGCGCGGCAAGCGCACGGATTTCCGCCACAACTTCGCGGGCAGGACGCGAATATTCGTGTCCACGCACATCAGGGACAATGCAGTAGCTACAACGATTGTCGCATCCGACGAGGATGGTCACAAAGGCTTGGAAGCCCTTCGCCTCAGTGTGCGCGTCAAGTCCGCCTGGAATTAAGTCATCGCCCAATTCAAGAATAGGGAACTTCTTTTCGGCGACAATCTTTGGGATAAGCCCAAAGGCACGCGGACCGACGGCAAAGTCGAGTTTAGGCAACTTCTTAAAGACTTCCTTATCAAGACGCTTTACGGCGCATCCCATAAGCCCTGTAATTTTCTTCGCGGCAATGAGATTGCCCGCCTTGCCAATCGCCTTCTCTTCCGCCTTCTGACGGACCGTGCAACTATTGACAATAACGAGTTCCGCTTCCTCTTCGCTCGCGGCTTTGGTATGCCCCGCGGCAATAAGAAGCGCCTCAACGGCTTCGGACTCACGGACGTTCATCTGACATCCGTAAGTATGGATAGAGAACTTCACGCGACCGTGCTCCTCTTTAGACTCATCTTATTCTGCTTCATCATATGTCCAATATGATACCATATTTCTCGCCCCAGTACAAGCGAAACTTGAAGATGAGCTTGTTCGACTTAAGGCTCCGCGACAACTTGCCCAAGCTTTTGAAGCTCAGAGTTTTAGATAACCCTTTCGGGGCTGGAGGTAGGGGGCGGAGTCCCTTGCGCCCTACCAAAATCTCTCGATTCTCCCGATCTCAACGGCTAAAATCCGTGGAAATCCGTGGTTTAAAAACGCTTATAGAGGTTGGAGGATCCAGCGTTTATTGTACCAGAACCAGTGTTCGGGGTGGGATTGCACTTCTCTATCCAGCAACTTAAAGGCTTCGCGGGTGAGGCGGGAGGATTCCGCACGCTTATCTGCCGCGTTTTTGTTTGGATAAAGCGTCCCGAGATGCACAAACTCGTGCTTGCCGCCCTTTCGCCGCATGGCCGCCACAATGAGCGGAACTTCACAGGCAACCGCGAACATCGCTCCCGCATGCGAAACATTCGCCTTGCCGCCCAAGAAGTCCACGGACACATCGGGCTGGGGCACGCGCAAGTCAGGCAAAATCGCGAAAACGCGTCCGTTTAGAATCGCTTCCTTTATATCGACAAGCGTCTTCGCTCTGCCGCGTTCGACCACATCGAAGTCACCATATTGACGCTTCATCCAAGCATCAATCTTCGGATTGCGCTGTTTCGCGGCAATGGCACAAAGCCGAATGCCATACTTCGCCATTGACCACGCCGCCATATACCAGTTGCCTGAATGCGGAACCATCACCACCGCGCCGCGTCCGTTAGTAAGGAATGTCTCAAGCTTTTCCTTATAAAATCTCCCTGAGATGACATACTTATCCATCCACCTCTGATTCAAGTGGGGGGCGCGAATCATCTCAATGACGATTTGAAGGACGTTTATAAGGCTTTTTCGGGCAATGGCGCGGCACTCTTTCTCGGTCTTCTCAGGGAAAACGCCACGGATGCGTCCGAGGGTGCGCTTGCGCTTAAAGCGAAGGATATCAAACGCAACCACCCCGACGCCCTTCGCAAGCCCCATCGCAACCTGGTACGGTAGCGCATTCACGAGGGCACAGGCACCGCGTAAAAGCGCATATTCGATGTTGATTTGGAGGGGATTCTTCTTCACGCGAGCTCCCAATTTCCCTCAAATACACGCTGGACAGGCCCCGTCAAAGTCACATTCACGAATGAGCCGTCCGCACACCGTTCGCCGTCCACAATAAGCTTCTCGCCCCGAAAAGTGCGTACTTCGACCGGGAAAGTGCCGCGTCCGTTCGCGACCCCGACAAGGGCCGTCGCGACCGCGCCTGTTCCACACGCGAAAGACTCCGCTTCCACGCCGCGCTCGTATGTGCGGAGTTTTACCTTATGGGAATCTTCCCAGCAAACAAAGTCGACATTAGTTCCGTTCGGAGCAAACGCGGCAGAATTACGGATTCGCCGCCCTTCCGCGTCAACATCTACAGCGGCAAGGTCCGTCTCTTCGACAATTTGGTGGGGCACGCCCGCGACAATGAAGTTGCCCTTGAGTCCGTGAGGCGGCGGCATACCAATACGCACCTCGTGGGGGCTTAGGACTTGCGCCGCGACCTCGCCCGCCGCTGTCTCAAAGCGCATTTTCGGCTCTTTTGCCGCGCCAATCTCGAGGGCAAATGCCGCGACACAGCGCGCTCCATTCCCGCACATCTCGGCTTCAGAGCCATCGGGATTATAGAACCGCATCCGAAAATCGGCGGTTTCGGACTTCTCAACGAGGATAACCCCCTCACAACCGATTCCTGAGGGACGCTTTGCGAACGCGGCAATTTCGCTGCGAGTCGTTAGGGGAAAGTCGCCGAGGCGGTTATCGACGAGGATAAAGTCATTCCCCGCCCCATGCATCTTAACGAAATGAATCGATTTCTTCATCAAAACGAGAAAATAGAGTCGAGGTAATTGGAAGCCTTGCGCGGCATTTTCGCGCCTTTGGTCTGACGGATGAGGTCCGCGAGGATGTTGTACGCCTCATCAAGGACGACATCATTGTTCCGTACCCCCTTCTTAGCCTTGCGGCGACGATAAGAGGAAGATTCCTCATCCTCATTTTCTTTCTCGTCCTCTTCTTGCATCGCGCGATCCGCCGCCATTTGTGCCTTGCGCGTCGCATAATCAAGCGAGACAAAAGTGCGATCCATCGCCGCCATCGTGCCTTTCACATGCTCCAAGTGCCGCGTATACTTCTCATTTTTAGCGAGCCGCGCGGCAGAATTGGTGGCAAGGATGGGCAGATACTCGGGCAAGTTCCACGCCGCACGGTAGTCCATCGGCAGAATCTTCGTGAATGGCAAAGCATTCGGGAGCTTATCTTCGCCAATATCGAGGGAATCGAGGATGGAGGGGAGGTGAATATCAGCTTCCACGCCCTTCACTTGGGTAGATTCACCATTTATGCGGTAAAACCGCGCGGTTGTCACCTTCAAAGAGCCATATTTCTCTGGCCCCATCCCCATCACCGTCTGAACCGTGCCCTTACCGTGGGTACGCACATCCCCGAGCACAATGGCGCGCCCCGTATCCCGCAAATGTGCCGCGACAATTTCGCTCGCCGAGGCACTGGCGCGGTCAATGAGCACCACCATAGGTCCATCAAATGCGACGGGGCTACCTGGCGGAATCGCCAAAGGCTGGACAAGGCGATTATCGCGAATAAGCACGACGGGACCCGAGGAGACGAAAAGCGAAGAAAGGAGCACCGCTTCTTTGAGACTGCCGCCACCATCGCCACGCAAATCGAGGACGAGTCCCTCAACTCCCGAGGCATTGAACTCGCCGAGGTACTTTTCGACATCTTCCGCACAGCTACGGAACCCTTTGTCGCCCGGATTCTTATCCATCGTGCCATAGAAGCCTGGCAAATAAACATAGCCGACCTTATTCGTAAAGCCATTAAGAGCGACGCGCTCCACATGCCCTGTCGCGGCGGCATCATCGAGCTTAATCTCGTCACGGATAAGCTCAATGCGCTTTTTCGTCGCTCCCGATGTATCCTTACGCGGAATCACCTCCAGCGTGACTTTCGTGCCCTTCTTGCCGCGAATCTTACGGATTGTCTTATTCATCGGCTTCCAGAGGATATTTTCCATCTTGCCGGGTTCATTCTCAACACCGACAATCTTGTCACCCTCTTTGATGCGCCCATCCCTCGCCATAGGGCCACCGGGCATAACTTCCATAATCTTGAGGGCTCCATTATCCATCGAAAGGACGGCTCCCACACCGCACAGCGTGAGATTCATATCCATATCGAAGTCTTCTTTAGAAAGTGGCGACATGTAGTCCGAGTGCGGATCGTAGGCGTGGGTAATAGCGGAAAGATAATTCTGAAGCACCGTTTCTTCCTCGGGTTCCGTCAGCGCAATGTAGTATTGGCGGTAGCGGGTCGTCAGATTTTTACGCGGGTCGGTTACTTCCGTATCTTCCGCGTCATCCGCCTCATCTGCCTTCTTTTCTTCGCCCTCAACTGCCGCGACATCCTTCTTTTCCGCATCCTCGGCTATGGCGACTTCATTGGTAGCGGCTACTGCAAGCGCATTGGTCTTTTCTTCCGCGTCAAGTTCCTTCGCGATTTGCTGAACGAGCATCTCATTCTTCATCTTAAGCCGCCACCGCTCTTGGGCTTCCTCAAGTGTCGCGGGCCAAGGCGCATTCTCGCGCTTAATCTCGTAGACTTCATTCGTATCGTCAAACTTAAAGTCCGCCGTCGCGAGAAGATTTGTCGCGAAATCAATGCGTTCCTTGAGCCGCTCACAGAAAAGGCGATGAACCTCATAGCCAAAGGAGACATCGCCCGCACGAATCTCGTCATCCAGCGTCTTTTCATGGACCGAAAGCGCGTCCAAATCGCTCTTCAGAAAGACGGAATGGTCAAAGTCATAGAACGAAATCAGATTCGTCCACGCCTTCTGCGAAATCTCATCGTTGAGGGGCCTCTGGAGCACGTGGTACTGCGGAATCATCGCCGCCATGCGCTGAGCAATCTTGCCGTAGTATTTCTTCGGCTTGAGCGTTGCCCCATCATTTGTCTCCGCGAAGACACAAAGTGCCGCGATAAGTAGTCCAAAAATAGCGAAAAGGTGAACTTTCTTCATTTTAGATTCTCCAAGAGCCCCGTTAGGCGTTCAAGTTCCGCAGGCTGCAGAACGACCTGCTGGGTTTTAAAACAAGCATCCATCTCGGACGCATTCATAACGACGACACCCTCGACTTCCGCAACATGCGCGGCAAATGTATCACTCGCAAATGCCAAAACAGGCGTGACGGGTCCGTCATAGCCGAGTTTCGCGAGTTCCTTCTTCACGCATTGGGCTTCCCGCGCGGCTTGCGCCGTCGGGGAACGGTCGGGAAGCTCTCCGTTAAGAAGGATGTGATTTTCTTCCACGGTTACCTTGCCGCGCCAACACTTGGTTTCAATCGCGTAGACTCCCGAGGGACCTATAACTACATGATCTACACGCAAACTGCCCGCTTTAAAGTCATTATAGACATGGTAGGAGTCGGCAAGTTTATGCAACAGCCCCGAGACATGCTCTTCGCCGCGGGCTCCAATGAAATAGCGCTCAATCCGTTGGAGTCCCTTGAGGAGGCTATAGCCGAGCACCCCAAGCCCAAGGACTAGCAGAATGAACCCAACGACGAGGGACGCAAATACGGCGACGGAAATCGCGAAGCCGAGGAGAGCGACGGACATAAAGGCGGGCCAGAGGCCGAGAACCGTGCCCTTCACGCGTGCCCATTCACCAGGAATACCATGAATTTTCGCCATTTTTGTTAACTTCCTTGCTGTAAAGCCTTAATAACGGACGCCGCATCGAGTCCGTAGCGTGCCTCCAATTCGGCGGGTTTACCCTGCGGAATATACTCATCAGGCCAACCAAAGCGCACATCCGCGCCAATCATCTCGCCGAGGCCTCCTTGGAGGCAACTATTTTCCAGACTCACGATTTTAAGTCCCCTCGCACGCTCCTTGGCGAGCAATTCTTTATCAAACGGCTTCATCTGCCGCGCCGGCACAACCTCGACATCCCCGAGCGCGGCGGAAATCGCGTTTGCTTTTTCTAGCCAGTCCGCCGTGACCCAAAGTGCCGCGCGCGGCGGTTTGGTGGGGGCAAGGGGTTCAATGTGCCGCGCGGCTTTTCCACGCGGATAGCGAATCACGGTCGGGGAATTGCGATCGAGGGCTTCTTTGAGAAGAACTTTCAAGTCATCGGAGTCCGTTGGCTCGACAATCGTCAGCCCTGGCAAAGCCCGAAGCATAGGGAAGTCGTAGAGACCTTGATGGGTGACACCGTCCGCCCCCACAATTCCTGCCCGATCCACGCAGAAAATGACGGGGAGCCCCGCAATTGCCACATCGTGCATAACTTGGTCGACCGCCCGCTGTAAGAAAGTCGAGTAAATCGCGACCACGGGACGCATACCGCCCGCCGCGAGACCCGCCGCGAAGGCAACCATATGTCCCTCAGCAATGCCCACATCAAAAAAGCGGTCGGGAAACTCTTTCGCGAAGTCACTAAGACCCGTCCCCGTCATCATCCCTGCCGTGAGAGTGACTACGCGGCGATCTTTTCGGGCAACTTCAGCGACTGCCATTCCAAAGACATCGCTCCAAGTATCGCGCTTAGCCTCAGGCAAAACCGCCTTCTCCAAATCGAATGCCCCCACCCCATGCCATGCGGTCGGATTCCGCTCGGCGGGCGCAAAACCCTTGCCCTTCTTGGTGACAACATGGATGATTACACTGCGCTTATCTTCCTTCGCCACCGTCAAGGAGTCCTTAAGTGCCGCGAGGTCGTGTCCGTCAACAGGGCCAATATAACGGATGCCGAAGTTTTCGAAGTAGGAATTTGCCAAAAAGAGGGACTTTATGCGGCTTTCCAGCAAATGATAGAGTCCGCGAAGGAAAGTGAGCTTCAGGGCGTGTCCCGCCTTTTCGGCGGCGGCTTTGACGCGGTTATAACGCACATTCGTAATGAGCCGTCCCAAGAAGCAGGCAAAGCTCCCCGCCGGCTTAGAAATGCTCATTTCGTTGTCATTTAAGATGATTATAACCTTATTTGTCGCGGTGGCGCAATTATTGAGTGCCTCAAAACTAGTTCCGTTGACTATGGAAGAATCGCCTATGACGGCGATGATGTGTTCGTCGCTGCCGCGCCGATCACGCGCTGCGGCATAACCTTCCGCCACCGAAAGGGCTACCCCCGCATGCCCCGCAATTGCCGCGTCATAGGGGGACTCAAGCGGATTCGGGAAGCCCGAAAGCCCATCGAGTTGCCGCAGCGTCCCAAACTTCTCTGCGCGGTCCGTTAGAATCTTCCACGCATAAGCTTGGTGCCCGACATCAAAAACGACCTTGTCTTTTTTCGGATCAAACACCTCGGCGAGCGCCATACAAATCTCAACCGCCCCCAAAGAGGACGCGAGATGTCCCCCCGTCTGGGAGACGGTGCGCAAAATCTGCTCACGAATCTCGGCAGCGGACTTCACTCGACCTCCTTCCGCTCAAGGATGAGGAGGGTCGTCGCATTCTGTCCAAAGTCTTGCATTTCACCCGCTAAATCATACTTTTCACGCAGAATACGACAGAACTCCGCCTGCTGTTCCCACGGTCGCTCATCGCATTTGGGCGGCATAATGGCGAAGGAATAGCCCGAAAGTGCCGCGATTTTGCACGGGGCGGAATCTAGGAGCGACCGCCATTGGTCATCCGTAAGCATACTAAAGGGACCCATCTCGAGTCCGCGCGGCACTTTGCGTCCACATTCCACGGCGAGATAGAGGTCTTGAGTAAGGATGTCTTTTCCGTTCGGGTCCAGTCGCTCAATTTCCGCCGCCGCCTCACGCAATTGGGCGAGTTCCGTCTTCGCCTTCTTCAGAGTCCAGAAGCGGTCTTGTCCGTTAGTGGTCCATTGCTGGAGGAGGGGCGAGCCAAACGAACTTGCCCAAGTGAGTCCGAGGGCAAGGAGCACCCAGAGATTATCGAGGGACTCATTTTTCGGGAGGCGTCCGATGAAACCAGCAATAAACACAACAAAGAGCGGCATTATGGGCACTTGATAGTCCTCATACGGAAACGGCGCGGCAATTTGCACGAGGAAGACCCCGAGAGCCCCCGCGAGACAGTAGCCGAGCATCGGGCAAGTGCTTTGGGCTTCACCCTTCGTCCCATTCACAAGAAGTGCCGCGCCGCCAAGTACGAATACGGGCAAGTACCACCGCACCAGCCGACTCAAGCTCCCCACCGTGAAAACTGGGTCAAAACCGCCGCGTGCCGTATGATAGGCTTGGGCGGCGAGGAGTCCCTCGCGGGCAACTGGGTTAAGGAGGAAAGGCCCGTAGACAAGGGCAAGCCCCAAGGCTCCGCCGAGCCCAAACCAAAGAAAGCCCCATCCGTTTTTACGGAATCCCACGAGTAGCCCTATCCCCACAATCGGGAGCAGTGCCCCGAGGCTAATGCGCGTACCTGCCGCGAAAGCGAGGGCGAGACCCGCGAAAAAGAGGAGGCAACCCTTCTTGAGACCCTTTTTGCCAAATGAGAGGGCAAGGAAGAGGTAGCCAATCAAAATGAATAGCCCCGCCAAGGCATAAGTCTTCGGAATCGCCGTATAATAGAGGTGATAGAGATTCGAACCGAGCAAAAACGCAACAATTAGGCTAGAAATGCCGCGTTTTTCGGCAGGAACCATCTCCCTAACAAGGCGAATCGCGCAAAGGATGCCGAGGAGTCCGAGTCCCGCCGTAAAAATACGAGCACCCAGAACGCCCTTAATGCCTAAACAATAAAATGAACAATAAACAAGGGGCATTAAGGGCGCCTGAGTGAAAAAGAAATCACGATAAGGGACTTCGCCCTCATTAATAAGTCGCGCGGCATAAAGATACCACCCCTCATCCTGGTTAAGTCCGCCCATCCAAATGGCGGCACCCACCAGGACGACATAAGCGAAAAGCGCTAAAAAGCAGTACTTCTTCATGCGTTTAGCAAACTTATTTATTAGCCGCGCGCGGCATTGCGCTCTTCGAGTTCCGCCTTATACGCGGCGAGATCCACCGTCTTGCGCGCGACACCCGACTTGACGGCGGCCTCGGCGACCGCGAAGGAAACCGCGACAAAAAGGCGGCGGTCGAAAGGCTTCGGGATAATGTAATCCTTGCCAAAGACGAGATTTTCACCCGGATACAACGCCTTAACATCGTCCGTCACCGGCTCTTGCGCGAGTTTCGCGAGGGCGAGAGCGGCGGCTACCTTCATTTCCTTATTTATGGTCGTCGCCTGCACATCGAGAGCGCCCCTAAAGAGGTAGGGGAAACCAAGGACATTGTTAATTTGGTTCGGATAGTCACTGCGACCCGTCACCATAACATAGGGCTTACCGCCAAAAGCCTTCGCCACTTCCTCAGGACGAATCTCAGGGTCGGGGTTCGCCATGGCGAAAATCGCGGGGAAGTCCGCCATTTTCTTCACATCCTCGCCCGTCAGCACATTTGCCGCGGAGACGCCAATGAAGATATCCGCCCCAACAATCGCTTCCTTCAGGGTTTTCGGCCCCGGCGGGACGGCGTGCACCTTCTTAAAGGCATTCAAATCGGTGCGGTCAGTGGAAATAACGCCCTTCGAGTCGCACATCGTGACGTCCTTCACGCCTGCCGCCTTGCACATTTCGCAAATACGGATTCCTGCCGCGCCAGCTCCGTTCATGACGACTTTCAGTTCCTCGAGCTTCTTGCCCTTAAGTTGAGCATAGTTCATCACTCCCGCGAGAGAAATGACCGCCGTGCCCCACTGGTCATCGTGGAAGACAGGGATGTCGAGCTCCGCGTCAAGGCGGCTCTCAATCTCGAAGCAAGCAGGCGCGGCAATGTCCTCGAGGTTAATGCCGCCATATTGAGGGGCAATCGCCTTCACGGCGGCAATCACGCGCTCGGGGTCCGTCTTGCCCGTGTCTTCGCCGCCCTGCCGACAGTGGGCAACTGGCACGGGCCACGCGTCTACATCGCCAAAACTCTTGAAAAGGACGGCTTTTCCTTCCATTACCGGAATGGACGCAGCAGCCCCGAGGTCTCCGAGGCCAAGAATTGCCGTACCATCCGAAACGACGGCGACCAAGTTGGGCTTGGCCGTGACGTTATAAATGGCCTCAGGTTTCGCGGCAATTTCCTTGACAGCCAACGCTACGCCAGGCGTATAGGCGAGGCAGAGATCTTCCTTTGTCTTTAACGCACGCGGCAGACGCACGCTGACCTTGCCGCCTTTGTGGTAGGCGAGTACCTCATCTTTTGTAAAGTCGCTCATTGCTTTTTACCTTTCAATAGTTCATTTTCAACGAAGTCAAAGCGCAAGACGCGCACCCCCGTTGGTTCCAAAATCTCTTTAACAACCTTCTCCCACTCAGGGGTGATTTTGCAGGTTATAACGACAACATCCACCTTCAGCTTCTCAATGACGCGGGGCGCTTCATTTATTGTGCCATAGACCTTAGTCGAACCGATGCGTTTGCCGCGTAAGTAGATGTTATCATCCAAAAAGCCGACAATCATGCGATTATTGCTCTCATAATGCCGCACAAGTTCGCGGCGGAATGACCGATAGCGCAGTCCCGAGCCATAAACAAGCACGCGGTCGGCGCAACGTTGCGCCTTCATATGGGCATAGTCAATCGCGTAGAAGAAGTCCCGCGCCAGTCCCCGCATAAAGCGCATCAGCATAAAACCAGCAAAAACAAGTAGGAAGAAGAAGAAATTAGCCGTTATAAAGTTGTTCTGGAGCTTATCCATATAGGCGAGCAGACTCATCCCAAGGGCTGTCCCAAGCAAGGAAGTCACGAAAAGGATGAGATAATTAAATATAATTGCCCGCGCCCAGACTATGCGATAAATGCCAAAGACTGCCATCGTCAAAAGGATGCAGAGCATTCGTGTGGGCAGGCAATAATAGAAGAGGTCGCGAGTAAGCGGAACATTAAAAGCAGTGCAACAAATGAGATAACTTACAAAAATAACGGCGACATCGCCCAAAATATAGAATGGTGTCGCGAAACGGGTCCATCTAGAACGCCGCGAGGGGCGCGGATTATGGGCAACTTCATTGAGGAGTCGTCCCGCGTCATAAAGCTCAATTTGGGACATCTCCTTAAAGATGAGGCTACCAATAATGGCGACGGCGACCACCCAAATGACGGCACGATGCGCCGAATAGAGGAGATTTAAAAGCCCAATAATGACGAGGAAAAGCGCAATACTATAAATTATCCAAGCCGCCTTGCGCTGATTCGAGTTGACGGAGCGCAGGATTCGGTGGTGCAGGTGGTCCGCATCCGCCGTCATCATCTTGCCATTGCCAACATTCGTATCATCGCGGCGGTTGATGATGCCACGGATAATTCGCCGCACAATCGCGAGCGAGGTATCGAAGACAGGGACCCCCATCGCGAGGAGCGGCACCCCGACCGAGACAAGAAAGGAGTCCGCCGTCTGAGAAATGAGCGGCAAAATCGAGACGATGAACCCCACGAACATAGACCCGCAGTCCCCAAGAAAGATGCTCGCGGGATTGTAATTATACCTCAAAAACCCGAGGAGTCCGCCCGCGAAGGCGAGATGGAAAAGTACGCATTGCGGATTGTGCGTGAGAGCCGTCGCCGCCGCCATGCCGAGGGTGGCGATGAGTGCAATTCCGGAGGCGAGACCATCCAAGCCATCAATTAAGTTAAAGGCGTTAATTGCCCCTGTAATCCAAAATACCGTGAAGGCACAATCAATCCACGCGGGCAAGCTCGGCCAAAGGCGATGAAACCCGAGGTCCGCCCAGCCCCACGCCAAGACGGCGACGAGGAGCTGTCCGAGGAGCTTGAGTTTGGGCGGAAGCGAGAACTTATCGTCCGCATAGCCGATAAGTGCGAGAAATCCTCCCAAAGTGACGAGTTTCCAATAAAGAGCGTTCGAAACCACCTCATCCGCCTGCAAGGCAGGGCGTCCCGTGAAGGCAATAAAGAGTGAATACGAGACAAAGACACCCAAGACGAGGGCGAGTCCGCCGCCGCGCGGAATTGGCACTTTATTGATTCGCCGCGGGTCGGGCTTGTCGACCATCCCCAAGCGGCGATTCATTTCCCTTACAATCGGAGTCAAAATAAGCGTCAAAACGAGTGCCCCAAGGAAGGCACCTACAAACGGAAGCGATTTGGTGAGGAGTTCCGTCACCGCGCCGCCCCTTTCATAAGGTTAGAAAGGAACTCCTGCCAGCGAGCTTCATTTTGGCAGTCCGAAAAGACCGTGATCATCACCCAACGGTCAATGCGATTCAAAATCGACCGATCCCAAATGTCACGCCAAATACGCGCAACATGTGACGCGGTTTGGTATCCCGCCTGATTATAGAAGGTATAGGCAAAACGCCGCGCGATTTCCCCGTGGGTCGCGAGGTAAATCTCCCGCCAGGCACATCCGTCTACCTCTATATTATGAGGGGACATCATCTGGAAGCCCTGCGCGGGCAGACAGAGTTCCGGACGGTGGATCGAGCTCTTGCTGGAGCCGCCAATTACCCACGAGACGGCGAATTGTTCCCCGAGTTCCGAGGTATAGAGCCGCTTTACGAACTGGGTATCCTTAGGTAGGACATCTATTTCTTGCTCACTGACGGCAATTTCCGTACTGGTGAAGCCCGGCAAAACAGGGGCCTCGACCTTGGGGGCGGACATCAACTTCGGGCGCGGCGTATATGCCTGCCAAAGGAGCATCGGGATAAACACAAGTGCCGCGAGAATGAGGGTCGCCAACTTTAGACCATATTTGCCACCTTTCGGCGCGGCACTTTTCGCGCCAGTTTCGGTCGCCTCCCCTTTTGCCGCGCTCTTCTTGGTTCCGACGCGGGCAATCAATTGGCTACAGAGCGGAATCATCAAAAGCGGCACTGCATAAACGGGAAGCCACGAGAAGTCGTGGTAGTAGCCCGTCGCGAACTCACCAGTCGTGAGGTGAGCGACGAGGCAAATGGAAAATATCCGTACCACATTGCCGAATATGGCGAGCGGAATCGAGCAGAGGAAAAGAATGCCGCGCCGAATCCACGTCCGTTGCACGAAGTAGGCGTACCCCGCCGTCAGCGCCATAATGGCGAAGAGCGAACGGAGACCTCCGCAGGGGTCGGCAACATCAATCTGGAATGAACCGTCCCCCGCCGCAAGCATTGTGCCGCGACGGACAATGTCGACGCCAAACCCGTGCATGAGGTTATAGGCGACGGATGTCGCGAAAAGCCTCAGGTGCACCGTGACAATATCGAGGAAGGTCGCGAGCGGAATGCAAAAGCAAAGGAAGAGTGCCGGGAAGACAAACCTTTTTGCCGCGTTAGCTCCGTAGACCGTCCAGGGAATGGCGATGACAAGTCCGATAAAGGCGAGGATTTCAAAGCGCACCTGTAAGCCGCGTGCCCCGAAGAATCCGAGCGCGAGACAAGGGATGGCGAGCAGAATCCCCCAGAGACTGGGCGAGCCCGCCTTGCACGCGGCAATCGTTTCGCCGCGCTCTTTCCAGAGTACATAGAGCGAATAAAGCGGAACAAACCACGCGAAAGTCATATCCTCCTCTTTCGCACGGAACACATTCGGCGCGTGATTCAGGAGCATATCCTGAAAGCCCCAAAGCAAGGCGACGAAGAGCAGCAACGCCGCTCCCAACTGAATCCGTTTGAATCTATCAGCAATCATTGGTATACAGTATACCATATTTTGCTCCCAAACTCAAGACATCCCGCCCACCAGTGGGCTTTTGTTATCACCACGGATTTACACGGATTTTCACGGATTGGTAGGGCGGGCAGTCCCTTGCCCGCCGTTATAAAAAGATTAACAATTCCTCTG
>CAVCJC010000004.1:0-29122 GCA_963602475.1 Lachnospira hominis (ex Liu et al. 2021) | reverse complement strand
TTATTCTAAGTTCTACGCCGTATTATACAATTTCGAGTTCGACGGGCGCGGCAATTGTTGATTATTTGACCGTTCCTGTTACGGTTGGTGAGGCGTTGCCGCCTACGCTGACGGTGAAGTCGAGCGCGACGAGTGTGACAGCGGACTCTAATTGGACGACCGCAAAGGCTTCGCTTACGGTTGAGGCTTCTCAGGCTTACAGCGACGCGGATACCACAATTACGATTACGCCCGATGTCATTGGGGCTACGGAAGATGTTGCGAAATATGTCCGTTTCTCCACGCAAAATACGGTTTCGGCGATTGACACTCTTCCAGCCACGATAGATGTGACGCTCTCGGCGGGTTCTACCGCGACCACACCTGTTTATGTCTACTTCTTGCGTGCGGATAGCCACACTACTTCGAGCACGGTCGGTATTAACTTTACGCCTACGGTTGGTGAATCTGCAGCGGATACCTACTTTACAAGCAAGAACGCCGCGAAGGTTCTCGTAACGAGCACCCCCGTTATCTCGGTGGATAGTCCGTTTAACGCAATTGCGCGGCAAGATACGGATGTCGAGATTACGGTGTCGGATGCCTATGCTGATATGGCGGATAAAACCACAGGCTACAAGATCTTTGTGCGTTATCCGGGTGCAACAGGAAGTTCATTTACACAACTTACTGGAACCTATGGTGTTGGGCAGAATGACCTTCTGTATAAACTCGAAGATGGTGTGGTAACCACCGAAAAGCCTCAATTGCGATTCCCGACGGCGGGTGAGAATCTAACCGCTTATATTTATGTTGTGTCACCAATTAGTGGGCAAAATAGTGGAAAAACCTACGCGTTTACGGCCAATATTGAGGCGGCGCGAACGGTTACACTTACAGCCGACAAGTCGAGTTATACTGAAGGCGAAGTGGCAACATTTACTATTACAATGAGCGCCGAGTATGAGGGCGATCAACTTTATGCTTTCTTAAAGCCGAATGCTACGGGCGTTGATGTTGGTAAGTTTGCGGGACTTACGGGTAATTTCGTAGTGGGAATGGATAACCCCTATGGTATCCCAATGACGACAACGAGCACGACGGCTGATTTGCAATTCCTCGATGGCTATGCCAGCCCTGGTTTTTCCATTGGTTTCAGTGTTGTTTTGTCAACCGATCCGAACTGGGCGGGAGATGAGGATGATGGCACGGTAGTTTCGCTTTATAATTCAACCTATTCTAATTTGAGAATCTATAATGCTGAGCCGACTATTGCGGGTCTTGAAATGAACAATGTGCCCGCAACGGAAGACGGCTATACTTTCCCGAATAATATCCCGAAGGGGCAGACGCGCACCTTCAAGGCGATTGTTGATGACCCTGGCCAATACGACCTCACAAATGACACTAATCCTTTCCAGACGCGCTGGACAGTAAGCCGCAATGGAATAGTTTATACATCCTCGGATAATCCCAAGATTATAACGGGCGACCCGAACAATGATGCGAATGTGTTCTCCTTCCAATTTAATCAGGCGGGCACCTGGACGATTAAGGCGGAAGTTAAAGATAAAGATATGTCGAAGTGGTCGACGACATCCTACTCAGTCAATGTCACCGTCCTTGATAATCCGAATGTAGTCATTAAAACTTCTGAAGAGACTTATTCCGAAACACAGAGAAACGGAACGATTGAGGTTGGCTTGAGTTATTGGGACGAACAGCAGACCGATCCGCTCGAAGTTGAAGTCACGATTGCGCCGCGCACGGCGGGTCGGGATAATCCTGGCGTACTGAAGATTGACTCTGCGGGCAATGACATTGTTGAGAATTCGTATAATTATGATGACGGAACGGGCACGACAACGCTTCGCGTAAGCTTGACGGGCACAGCGATAGCGCAACTTGTTATTAGTGAGATGGATGGTACTTCCGTTTCGCTTTCAGAAGGCTTCACGATTAATGCTGAAGTTGTCTCGACTACGGTACTCCCCACCAGCGGAACGGCGGCAAATGAGTACTATAAGGCGGCAACGACACAGCGCGTCTATATCGAGAATGTGAGCCCCGTTTGCATATTTGTTCCCGATGCGAATACGAACGCGTGGGAAGTCGCGGGCGGCCCCGCCACAAGCTATCCGATTACTTGGACGGTCAGAAGTGATGTTGAGGCAGACTTCAATACGACAACGACAACTTGGACAACGCCAGGTATTAAGGTTACAATCGTTGGCTGCGATAATGCAACAGAGAAGTACATAACGAGCGCAACAACGGAAAAGTTCATCCCTGACTTTGGTACTGAGCAGGGCGACCGCACGGTTACCATCACAATCGAAGATAAGGATGGCGGTTATGAAACAATGGAGTATAAGTATACGATTACGCCATCTAAGTTCTTGACGCTTATTGCGGGCGGTCCCGCGGGGGCAACCTCGAGTAATACGGACTCTATCAAGTACGCCAATGCGAAGGGGCGCGGCGAAGGTCATGTCTATGCGGGCGCTACGCTTGTCGCGGCGGATAACTTCCATCTGCAATGGAACTGTGGTTCGGCTACTTCGTGGAGCGCCTACGCGTTTGGCTATAAGGTGGGCAATGTTGATAACGGCACGCTCAATAGTGGTAGGGACTGTGCCATTAGTTCAACGGGTGGTATGCCCGAGTCGACGGATCGTTATACTTATGCGAACGCGACATATGACTCGTTCTTCTATCGTTGGATTCCGATTCAAGTAGATTCGACGGGAGGCGGCAATAATAATTCACAGGCTTCTTCGTCCATGATTGCGCCCGAGACGAAGAGCATCTCAACCGTCTCTATTACACTCCCGACAAAGATGACGGACGATGAAACGGGCTATGTTGAGACGATATATGAAGCTGTCTTCTCGCGGGAATATCGGGCAAAGGATAACCTCGGCGATATCAACCAAGACGGTATTCCAGATGTCTATGCGACGGGGCAGGGCATTTGGGGTACGGATGGACTCGTTACTGCCGACAGCGACTTGGAGGCGCTCGGCGACGAAGTTCTCGGTTATTTGCCGCGTGCCTACGCGATGCAAGATGAGACTAAGAACGATTATGCGCCAGGTGCCACAACCGGTCAGGCGACCGACTTCACGCTCTTTATGAAGTTGCGTGGTGTACATCCGGGCTTGAATAAGACGCGGTTCGCGGAGGCCGAAGCGGACTTTAGCGAAGCGGAGGAATATGCATATAAGGCGGCGTTCGCAGAAGCGAATGCGCGCGAGTGGGCTGAAACGGATGGCTTTGATCTCTCCTTCTGGACTCCCGAACCCGTGTCGAGCGAAAATCCAGATGGAATGAGCCTCAAGCTTGAAGATACCGATAAGGATAACTTCCCCGATTCTTGGGAATACTTCTTCTGGTATCAGGCGAAGGTCTGGGCTCCCGCCTACGAATACGCAACGGCGAATAGCCTCGCACTGAGTGATGCGCGAGCGGAACGCTTTGGTGCGCCGCGCGATGGGCAGACCTATGTCTTCGAGCGCTTCAACATCAACAACATTGTTGAGGGAACGAAGATTGAGCCTTCGGAAGTTCTTGAACGCTTTGACCCGACTACAAAGGCATCGTCCGAAATCGTCGACTTCGATGGCGATGGCTTGACGGACCTCGAAGAACTCGCCCTCGGGACGAATCCGTGCCACTGGGATACGGATGGCGACCATATGTCCGACGCGTGGGAAGTGCTGATGGGTACAGACCCACTTCTGGATACTCGCACAGAAAATAGCGATGGCGACTTTATGGCGCTTTTCAGCACAAAGGGACTGCCAGCTTGGCAAGATGCTTCATCAGGCGTTTGGTACTTCGATATCGATAGCGAACTTTCTGAAAATGATATTGATTCGAGCACAGGCGCACTCTTGGAAGATAAGAGCTTCAAGCGCGTTCTCGCGGTGAAGCCCTTGGAAGTAGATGGCAATCCCTGCTACTATGGTTGCAAGGATGAAACACCTATTGAACCTATGGCGGCGGATGGCGATTGGCATTGGGGCGCACCTATGTGCGATAAGTCTGACGGAGGCTGGACGACAGCAATAACGGCTCCTGCAGGAACGACTTTTGTTACAGATCAAGAGTTTGTCCTCGTCCATAAGCAGGTCTATGATGCTCTCGGGTTTGACCCGCGCACGGGCTGGGCTCGTATGTCGGGTAAAGATTATGTCACGGAACGGTGGGAAGGTAATGAAGCTGGTCGCGCGGTGAATACTGTTCCGTTCACGGACTACGACGAATATCTTGTTATGAAGTATCGTCTTGCCCTAAATGTGGTGTTCGAGAACGGCGAAAGCGAGCCTTTTGATGAAAAAGACATCTTCAAGAACTTCCAATATTGGACGACGAAGCCGACTTTGGATGGCGACACCGTGGAGTCGACGGAATCAATAGAGCGCCTTGCGGAAGCGGGCAGTGAAAAGACCTTGCTCTCGGGGCACGGCGCGGATACGAATGAGGACGGGCTTCCCGATGGCTGGTCGCTTTATGTGGGCTGGAATCCCTGCAAGCTTAAAGGCGCGTTTGTCGCGGTGGATACGGATGGCGACGGACTCGATATCGTCCAGGAGTATGCGGGCACAGATTCGTGCAATGCGTATTCGAATGTTGTCGAAACTGCGGATGGAGAAAAGCAAGTCGTAGTTTGCGATACAATTTACGCTAATCATCCGGGCATTAAGTCGGGCTGGTACAACAAGTTCTTCCCAACCGACCCGAATAATGCGGATACGGACGGCGACACAATAGATGATGGCTCTGAAGGTGGCAGCTGGGAGGGTGTCTTCCCCTACGAGGGGGCGACTTATAAGGCCACGCATACCTTCGTCTACGGCGACCCTGTGGATGATGGCTCAACTTGCATCCGTGGCGGCGGAATGAACCCCTGTGCACTGGATACGGATGGTGACGGTTTGCCGGATCCGTGGGAAATGCAATTCGCGGGTCTGCCACTTGATAAGAGTACGCTGACCTTCAGTGGCATAACGGAGGGTAAGCTCAGCCCAAGCGTCGCGACATTGCGTGCGGATGGGCTTGTGGGTACTACCAACACAACGACAAGCGCCTCCAACTCCGTCTATATCGCGGCAGGTATGGACGCAACTTGGGCGGGCGACCGTGCACTGAGTGCGGAAGATGGTGGTGCTATTCGTGACCTTGACTTTGACCACGACGGACTTTCCAACTGGCAGGAGTACCTCGTCCAGCAAATGCGGCACTTCCGCTATGACGATACCACAACACCTCTTATGGGCTACATGCTCATTAATGGGACACGCGAGTTCAAGGGCTTTGTCCCAATGTATCAAACCTCCGCTGAACTGAAGGCTAAAGCTATTGCGAACGGTTATGACGAGGCATTTATTGATGACCTCGCGAATACCACGACGGATGGTATGGGCTGGACGGAAGGGACATGGCGCAATCTCGGTTATTTCGCCTCGCCCGAAAATAAGTGGGATGCCTCAATTTCGAGCCTACTTTTGCCGCGTGCGGGTGCCTCGGGCTACTTCTCAACTGATCCGCGCAATCCAGATACGGATGGCGACGGCATGGATGACTACTATGAACTCTTCCATGGTCTTAACCCAATTTTGGGTTCTGCCACATCGCTCTCGCATGACATTATTTATTGTTACTATGGAGGCCTCCAATTGTTGTCCCCTGTAACGGCATCTTACAATGCGTGGACAACGGCGGATGGTATCGCGGCTATTACCCCCACAAATGAGCACTTCGACCCTATTCGCTATCCGTGGATGATGGGTACGCCTGAGGCGGACCCCGACGGTGACGGCTTGCGCAATGACGAAGAAAAGGTGCTGGCGGGTCAGGCAACCCCTATTAACTACCACACCGACCCGACCCCCGCGTGGTTTACGGACTCTTCCTCGCCGAATAGCTATGTGTCGCAGTACTACTTGTTGACCGAGCCTGTTACATCTCCTGAGTTCTGGGAGGATATGATGACGGTGCCGTCCGATAGCCTTGTGGGGAACTACTATAATAATACCTTAATCGGTGCAAAGTCTGATTATATCACGGGCTTTGAAGAAAATGAAGGCTTCGATACCGACCACGACTGGAAGGGCGACGCGAATGAAGTCATTAAGACA
Source organism: Lachnospira hominis (ex Liu et al. 2021) (assembly GCA_963602475.1). Lineage (GTDB taxonomy): Bacteria > Verrucomicrobiota > Kiritimatiellia > RFP12 > UBA1067 > UBA1067. The sequence goes on along the minus strand of CAVCJC010000004.1, from coordinate 23,000 downwards.
ATCGCCCCCGTTTCTGATCCGCTTAAGTTCACGGATCCTTCCCGCCGTCAGGCGTTGTATTTGAATGGTACGGACGCCTTCGCAATGTCGCGCGAACATCATAAGCGCGCCGTTGACTCGGCGGACCTCTTCCATCAATTCACGGTTGAGGCGTGGTTTATGGCGGAAAGTATCGGCACAGAAGACCAGGTCATTATTGACCGCTCGGCGTGCTATCCTGCCGCGACAGTCGGCAAGGATGACGCGGCAATTCGCGCGAACTTCCGTATTGGTATTACGAAGGATGGCGAACTCTACGGACTCTTTGATAACTCTGACGCGGTCGAGTCGGGCTTTGAGAACTCGGCGAGCTGCCAGATTGTTAAGGGCCCCAAGGTCACGGCGGGCGAATGGACGCATGTCGCGCTCACTTGCTCGGGTAGCGTTCTTACCCTCTATGTGAACGGTGAGGCGCGTGAGCCTATCGGCATCAAGATGATTCCAGCGAATGGTATCTATTCCGTTTCGCAGGATGTGGTGGGCTCTAACTCGATTACCCGCGTCACATATGGCGCGTATCCAGGCGCCCTCTTCATCGGTGCGCGTCCTAAGTCGTACGCGGACCTGAGTGCCGCGATGCAGGCGGCGGGTGTGACACCTTCCTCCTCGACGAAGCTCTCCGCGCAGTATACCCCCGTAACGGCTATGCGCGAGTTCTTCAACGGTTATGTGGACGAGGTGCGTGTGTGGGATGGAGCCCGCACCGCGAACGAAATTGCGTCCGCCTACCGCTCGCGCTTCACCTTCGATGATGTCGCGGCCAATCGCCTTAATGTCTATACTCACTTGATGAGCGCGAGCGCGGACTCGAACCGCAACGGAAGCGGCGGAAAGGCTTTGCTCGCGGCGGAACTTGTGTTCCATTACAACTTCGGTACACTGCCTTCCGCAGTCAATGCGGTGGATGTCTCTCAGGCTCCTGTCGGCTTTGACGCGGCGTTGTCGCGGATGCTCGTGAATACGCCCGACACCTTCTCATCCGAGATCGGTTGGTGGAAAGATACGGTCGCCGCGAATACGGTTTATACCGATCGCCGCGTGGCACCTATCATCCCGAATACAGTGGAGCAGTTGCCTGTGCTCGATGGTAGCGTTATGGATAGCTTCATCTATTCGGACTATCTCGGCGGCTATAGCATACATTCTACCGAGAAGGGTAGTGCGGAATATGGCATTGCCAACTCGGCGAACCCGTATGGCTTTGCGTCCGTTTACGGCTATGATCGCACCTTCCGTATGCTGAAGCTCGACCTCTTTAGGCAACGCGCGGATATTGACTCTTCTACATCGGAAGATTTGCTCCGTCGCTATATGTATATGATGCGTAGCTCCTTCACGGGCGCGACGGAACTGGTCCCGCTCGGTGGAGCTTATGCGCGGGCGAGTACCTCGCTCTGGGATGGACTCGGGGCTTCCTCGGTCTGGGCAGATACAGGCGTCGATTCTGACGCGGACGGTCTCCCCGACTGGTGGGAAGCACTCCACGGCGGCGATGTTGCATGGGATGAGCTTATTGAGTATGAACTCAACGGACGCACCGTGACTATCCCCGCTTGGCAGGCGTATTTGCGCGACCTCGCGCGGGGCATGCAACCCGACGGTGTGAATAATAGCGACTATGTCCAGAAGGCGGATGCCGATGGTGACGGACTCGTCGATTGGTGGAAAGAATATTATGGTCTCACGGGCGGCGCCAATGACGACGATGATAACGACGGTCTCTCGAACTATGTTGAGTACTTGCTCTCCGAAGTATTCAACCTCGGCGAAATCTTTGACCCGACGGACCCCTACAGCGTGAACGAAGGTGTAAGTGACTACTTCTTCAAGCTCGGCAAGATGTATGTCGGCGAAATCTTCGCGGACCACGACCGCATTCGTGATACTTGGGAAGACGAGTACGCGAATACTGCCGCGAGCCGCTATGCCTATGACGCGCTTCAGGACTCGGACAATGACGGCTGGTCGAACTTCGCCGAGTTCCAGGCGGGTACGGCTCCAGATAAAGTCTCGAGTGTCGGACTCGATAACGCCGTTATCGCGGACTACCCCGTGCCCACGATTAAGCTCGACGTCACTTACGCGGGTAAGGCGCGGCAAAATCTCGCGGGACAGCCCTTCGTCATCAAAGCGTGGAAGAATACAGCGGGCAAGACGGAACTCGTAGACGAACCGGACGCGATTTGGACAATTCAGGGCGCGGATACGACGAATACGGTGACGAAGTATATCGGCGTTAACCCGCAATCACAACAAACTTATCACCTCTCGCCTGGCAACATTGCCAAGGGCACCTTGCGCTTTAGCGTAAAGGATCTGAATTGGTACTTGATAAATTGGGAGTCGGGTATTAAATATGTTCCTGAAGACGGACGCGATACGGCCATTTGGATGGAAAGTGTCGTCGACCGTGCGCGTCTCGATGGTAGTGATATGGGCGACCTCATTGATAAGTTTAGCTCCACAGATAATATTGTGGGTTCGATTAACTACCGTACAGGCGCGGTTTCGATTGACTTCTCCGCAATAAGCCCCTATATTCTCTATGAAGGAGACATCCGCTTAAGGGATTTTATTAATACCTCTGGTTCGTCTTCAAGTAGTACATCAGGTGTGACATATCGCTCGGTTTATGTCCTCTCGAATAGCTATGTGCAGGCATCTTGGAGTGCCGCGCCGATTATGGGTGGCGAGACATTCACCTATTATCTGAATGATGCTGACCCGACTTCGACGACGAGCCACTCAAAGGGACACCTCAGGGAAGGTAAGGCGACCTTCATCGCTTTCTGTGACCTTGATGGCGACGGAGCGTATACGGCGGGTGAACCCTATGGCGCCGCGTATGATGTGGATGTGAATTGGAACTATGGCAAGGTTGATATCTGCCTTACCGATACACACCCTGTCTTCGCGCGTATTAAGGTGATGGACAACTCCTCGTCCTCGTCCTCCTCTTCGTCGAGCTCCTCGGGTAGCTCGGGACTCGGTGCAAACGATCGCGATGTAATCTTTGGTGACGAAAGTTCTAATGTTGCAGGTTCAACTATGGGCATGGCGGACGGAAAGGCTTCTGGAGGAGAAGTGGAACATGTTCGTGTTGTCCGTACATTCATCGACGGTGTTTATTATGCAAAATGTGACCGTGTAATTCTGGATAAGTTGATTCCAGTGAATAGTGAGAAATATCTAACGGAAGCAGACTTCTTGAAGGACACATTGGATCTGGACTGGGATTATTTGGCGGAGGATGCAAAAGCCTACGCGAGTAATCAAGCTCTAACTAATGTGTTGTATCGTATAGTTCTTGGCAATGGAGATATTGCTCCAATTACTGGGAACGCAACGACAAGTCTGAAGAAGGCACAGTCAAATAATGTGGTCTCTGTCTTGGTGGCACGCAAATTTGATAGTGACACTCATTATTTGAAGGCAAAGCCGCTTGCAATGAGTAATGGTGTCATCTTGTCCCCACGCCCAACATTCAAATGGGAAATCGCGGGCGGTTATGATACCTACACGGCATTTGATTTGATAATTAAGGATGCAGACGGTTCTGTGGTTTATAACTCGGGTTATCAGCGGATGCCTGCGCGTGAAAAAGACATAACAGCTTCTTCGGGTTATAGTTATAGTTGGCAACCACCGATTTATGCAGGTAGCCTTTTGGCAGATGGCAAGACCGTGTTTGAGAATAATGCGAACTACACATGGTCCGTCCAAGTGTATAACGCGAAGTTCAATCCTAACTATTCTAAGTGGAAAGCCAACCGTTCTGATGAAACCTCGTTCCGTATGAATGTGTATGAAAACACGCTTGATTACGGTACGGTTAATGTCGCCGTGCGGTACTTCGGTCCTGCCTCGTATGGTTCAACCTCGGCAACGAATCGGCCGATTCGTGTCCAAGCGTTCGAAACACCTGACTTTAGCGGTATGCCAGCCTCTGAGGGTTATGTGACGAACTATACGGACGTTGCTTCTACAGAGAAGATCAAAGTGGCCAATGCGAAGTTGGCAGGTCTTGAAGCGGGTACCTACTATATCCGTGCCTTCATCGACACCGAATGTGATGGTGAGAAGGCGGACTGGGAATCGTGGGGCTTTGCTTGTGACCGCGACCGCGTCGGGGCCTCGCTCTATGCGATTAAGTCCGTGCAGGTTGGTCCTGCGGCGGGTGTCTCCGAAATTGTGCCTGTCTTTATCGATGATTGCGATACGGATAATGACAACTTGCCTGATGCCTGGGAAATGGAGTATGCGGGTACACTCGCGACATACGGCGCGAAAGACCTCGATCAGTCTGCTGCAGGCTTCGCGATGAAGAAGAGCCTTGCTGATGAAATTGAGACTTATCAAGCGACAACGATGACGAGTGGACTTGCGACACGCATGTTGATGTCGTTCCGCTCGCCGCTTATTGCCGCGATGGCGTTGAATCTGACCTCGAACCCAGCGGAAGCGGCGTCGGCTCTTGATAATGCTTCGAGCACGGTCGAAGGCGATATTGCCATCACGGGCATCACAATTGATGCAACGGGTGGTAAGGTCGTTCTCGATGTGAGTACGGACCTCGATGCCGTCGTAAATAGCTCGGCAGCCTCTTCCATCTATGTGCTGGATAGTGCCAAGACGGCAACCTTGCAAATCTGGAAGAAGGCGGAGCTGTCCGCCGCGGAGTGGACTCTTGCTAAGGAGGCAACAATCGATCTTGGCAATGTCCAACAATCGATTGAGGTCGAGATTGATGACCTTGATTTGACAAGCGGCTTCTATAAGGTAACGGTCGCGCAGTAAGTGCACGACCTCATTAAGGAATTCTAACGGATGAAGAATAAAGAAATTCGTAAAGTACTCGTAGTAAACTCGGGGTCGAGTTCGCTCAAATATCAACTCTTTGATATGAAGAGCGAAACGCGGCTTGCGAAGGGGCTCGTGGAGCGTATTGGCGCGGGTGGTCCTAAGAACCACGCCGCCGCGCTTGAGAAGGTGGTTGCCGATTTGGGGCATCCGAAGGATATTGACGCGATCGGACACCGCGTGTTGCATGGGGCGGAAGTCTTTAAAGATTCCGTCCTCGCGAACAAGGCGAATCTCGCGCAGATGAAGAAGCTCGTTAAGTTCGGTCCGCTTCACATGCCCGCGAACTTGGGCGGCATTGCCGCGTGCGAGCAAATCTTTAAAGGCGTTCCGAATGTCGCGGTCTTTGATACCGCCTTTCATCAGACAATGCCTGAATGCGCGGCGCGTTATGCGATTGACCCTAAGTACTACAAGAAGATGGGTATTCGTAAGTATGGTTTCCATGGTACGAGCCATAAGTTCGTCACCCAAGCGGCGGCAACCTACTTGAAGAAGCCCCTCGCGAAGCTGAATCTCGTTACGTGCCACTTGGGCAATGGAAGCTCCCTCGCTGCCATTAAGAATGGCGAAGTCGTGGATACGACAATGGGTCTCACCCCGCTCGCGGGTCTTGTTATGGGGACGCGCTGCGGCGATATTGACGCGGCGGCAGTTCTGACTATTATGAAGGATGACCATCTTTCCATTGAGGCGACGGATAACCTTCTCAATAAGAAGTCGGGACTTCAGGCGGTTTCGGGTGTCGTGGGCGGTGACTGCCGCGATATTTGTAGCCGTGCGGACGCGGGCGACGAACGCTGTGAACTCGCGCTCGAAATGATGGCGTATCGCACCGCTCTTTATATTGGCGCGTATAATACCATTATCGGTGGCGCGGACGCGATTATTATGACGGGCGGCATCGGCGAAAACTCGACGGAAGTTCGTGAACGCATCATTTCGCGTCTTGGGGCACTCGGTATTAAGCTCGATAAGAAAGCGAATGCGAAGATCCACGGCGAAGTCGGCGTGCTTTCTGCGAAAGGCTCAAAAATCCCTGTCATTGTGCTCCCTACCAACGAAGAGTTGATGATTGCGCGGGATACCGTCCGTGTGCTTACCCAGAAGAAATAATTTGAGGATTGTCCAATAAAATGAATGCAATACAAGCGATAATTGAAAAAGCGTCCAAACTCAACGGGACGATTGTTCTTCCCGAGGGAATGGATCCGCGCGTCATTACGGCGGCGTGTGCCTGCGTGAGTCGGCGTATTTGTACACCAATTGTTCTCGGTACGCCTACCGAAATCGCGGCGGCGGAAGTCGCGGCAGGTCTGCGCCTCGCCGATAAGGGCATTAAGACGATTGACTATACCCAAGGGGACGCGGAACTCGCCCAAGCCTATTTCGAGGCGTGGAATGCGAAAGAGTCGCGTAAGCCCGTCGAAAAGCAGAAACTCATTGACCTCGCGACGGCGGAAGAGACCCTTAAGTCTAAGCGCATTTACTTTGGTGGTATGATGGTGCGTCTTGGGCGGGTGGATGGACTCGTCGCGGGCTCGATTGCTTCCACGGGCGATATGCTCCGCGCGGCGTTTCATACTTTGGGCACGCAGAAGGGTGTGAAGACGGCGAGTTCCTGCTTCCTTCTCGACCTGAAGAAGCCGACGCCCTCGGGCGATGCCGTGCTCGCGTTTGGCGATTGCGCGGTGATTCCTGACCCGACCGCTGAACAGCTCGTCGATATTGGGCTTGCGACCGCCGAAACTTATCGCAATTTGACAGGTTGCGAACCGCGTGTCGCCTACTTGAGCTATTCCACCAAGGGCTCGGCGGCGGGTTCGCTCGTTGAGAAAGTTCAGAAGGCCGTCGAACTCGCCCGCCCCCAATTCGCGGAGCGCGGCATTAAGATGGATGGCGAAATGCAGTTTGACGCGGCACTTGTCCCGAGCGTCGGCGAACTCAAGAACCCCCACGGCGAAATTCAGGGTACGGCGAATGTCTTCATCTTCCCTGACCTCCAGGCGGGAAATATCGGCTACAAGATTGCTCAGCGTCTCGGCGAGGCGACGGCGATTGGTCCGAATCTGCAGGGTCTCGCCAAGGCAATGAATGACTTGTCGCGCGGATGCAGTGCGGAAGATATCGTGGGGACTGTCTGCGTGACGCTCTTGCAGTCCGTTTCTAAGAAGTGAGGTAACTAATTTGGCTATGACACCCGAACAACAACTTAAACGCGCGACGGAAGTCTTCGACATCGAAATCGAGGGCTTGAAGCGCGTGCGTCAATCGCTCGGTAAGAGTTTTACGGACGCGATAGACTTGATGCTCGCGTGCGTAAAGAATGAGGGCATAGTTGTTGTGACGGGGGTCGGCAAGAATCTCGCGATTGCGGAAAAAATGAGCGCGATTTTTGCCTCAACAGGCACGCGCTCTATCGTGCTGAATCCCGTCCAGGCGATGCACGGTGATCTCGGGATGGTTGCGCCGCGCGATATCTTAATTGCGCTCTCTTTTTCAGGCGAGTCGGACGAGATTCTGAAGCTCGTCCCCGCCGTGCGCCGTCACGGACTCAAGGTCATTTCCCTCACAGGCAAGCCTGATTCCACTTTGGCGCGAGCGAGTGATATTCATATCGAAGTTCCTTGTGGCAAAGAGGCGTGTCCGTTTGGTATGGCGCCCACGAACTCCACGACGGCGACAATGGCGATGGGCGACGCCCTCGCGATGGTGATGATTGACGCGATGCAATTTGATATCTCAAGCTACGCGATGAATCATCCAGCGGGAGCCATTGGACGCGCCCTTGTCCTAAAAGCGGCGGATGTTATGCGTACGGGCGACCGCCTCGCGAAGGTCTCCCCCGAAGCGACGGTTATGGAAGCTTTGCTCGCCATGACGCGGGCGAAGAGTGGTTCGGCTGTCGTCGCGGATGCAGAGGGGCTTTTGCTCGGTATCTTTACGGATGGCGACTTCCGCCGCGCCGTTTCGCGTGAGGGGGCGGATGCCGCGCAGGTTTTGCGCGAGGGGGTCTCGAAGTATATGACCCCACATCCCCAAAGTGCGGCAGCGGCAGCGTACGCCTCAGAGCTCCTCAAAACTTTCGAGAGTCGCCATATTGATGACTTGCCCGTGTGTGACGCGGCGGGGCATGTGGTCGGACTCGTCGATATACAAGATTTACCTAAGATGAAAATCCTCTAATGAAAGGAATAAAGTCATGAATGCTAAGTCTATGCTTATGGTAGTTGCCGCCTTCTCTGTGGCGCTGACAACCCTTGCGGCCCCACAACGCAATGCGAAGGGACGCAATGCGCGCACGGCAGATGCGGAGGAAGAAACCACAGTTTCAGGTAAGGACGCGAAAATCACGATTGACCAATTCCCGAAGACGGGGCGTCAATCGACGCTAATGGCGCCGATTCTTCAGGGACCTTCCATCATCGGACAGTGCTATTCGAAGCCGCGTAAGTGGATTGTCCTCGAATCGAAGTACACGACTTATTCGAAGTGGCAGGATCAGTTGACTTTCACATGGCACGTGCTCCTCGAAACGAAGAGTGCGACCGAGAAGGATAAGACGGATAAGATTGCCCCCTATTCGTACTTCTCGACATCCGTCACCTACGCGAATATTCCGAAGGGCACCCACGCGGCAAGCGTCTGCTTGCATCCCTCTTATCTCGAGCGCTACGGCGAGCCCAAGGCAATTGGTCTTGTGATTGCCAATAAGGATGGAACCATCCTCGCGGGCGATTGCGAAAGTGAGATTAAGGGCATTAAGTCACATCCGAAGTCTCTCGAGGAAGCCTTCTGGAACAATCAAGAGATTATGAATGCACAGGATAAGGCGGGCGAACCCATTATCGAGCGCCGCCAAGGTCTGCAAGATCGTTCCAAGACAATTTGGGCACTCGTTAACCCCAACGACTACGAAATGGTGGTGCAGTAATGGCGAAGAAACACTTAGCACTGAATATTGGCACGTCAGGTCTGACGCTCGCGGAATATTCGGCGGACGCGAAAGGCGCTCTCACGCTCACGGCGTATGGTACGGCTCTCTTTGACATGCCGCTTGAGGCGGAAAATGCCGCGACGGTAATCCCGCCCGCGCTATTGAGCGTGGTCCGTGAGAAGGGGATTCGTCCCGGCAAAGTCGCCTTCGCGGTGCCAGGCCAAATGGTCTTTCAGCGTTTCGCGACAATCCCTGCGGCGGGGGGCGCGGAAAAGCTTAACCAGATGGTCCATTTTGAGATGGAACAGAACATCCCATTCCCAATGGATGAGATGATTTGTGACTATCAAGTGCTAGGTGAAACAACGGTGGGCGATACTGCCGTGATGATTGCGGCGGCGAAGACGGAACAAATAGAGGCAATCGCAGCGGCAATTTCCTCGACAGGCTTTACCCCCGTCTTGGTGGATACGGAACCCTTCGCTTTGATGAATGTCGTCAAAGCTAATATGGAAGACCCTTCCGCGTGCGTGCTTTTGCTCGACCTCGGTGCGAAGACCACCTCCTTCCTTATTGCCGAGGGCGAAAAGCTCTATACGCGCTCGATTCCGTTCGCGGGACAGTCCGTCACTAAGGAAATTGCGAATGCGCTCGGCTGTTCCTTCGAAGAAGCCGAGGAATATAAACGCGCGAATGGTTATGTCGCGGCGGGCGGTGTCGTCGAAGACCCCGACCCGACGCGCGACCGCGTCTCGAAGGTTTGCCGCGCCGTGCTGACGCGCCTCACGGCGGAAATCTCGCGTTCCGTTAACTTCTATCGTAGTCAGCAGGGAGGTTCCGCCCCCATTCGCCTCTATCTCGCGGGTTCGGGTGCGCTCCTTCCGCAGGTGGACGCTTTCTTTAGCGAAGCCCTCCAAATTGAAGTGGAATATCTGAACCCCTTTAATGTGGTGGCAACCGCTCCCGCGCTGGACGCGAATGCGCTTGAGACGGACGCGATTCCGCTCGCGGTGACATCAGGTATCGCGCTTCATTATTCGCATCTCGCGGCGATTCAGATTAACCTAATGCCCGCCTCGCTTATCGCGAGCCAAGTGGAGTCCGCGCGCGTTCCCTTCGTCGCGGCAGGTGCCGTCGCGCTGGTGGGCGCTCTTGTCCTCGGACTTCTCACCGTCTACAAGATGAACGCGGCACTTACCGAACGGCAGGAAGCGGTTTCGCAAGAGGTCCAGAAGCTGAGCGCGATGGATAAGCGCATAAAGAAGGCGCAAAGCGAAACGGATGCCGTCCAGAAGGAGGCGGATGACCTGAGTGCCCTCATCACGCGTCGCGCGGCGATGGTGGAGCGCTTAAATGCCGTGCGCCAATCGCTGGGCGAAGAACTTTGGATTGATAAGTGGGAAGATGGTGCCACTTCGACCCGCGTCACCATCCGGAGTTGGCGAGATCGCACGGAAAAGTTTGTGGCGCGGTATGCCGCGCGCAATGAGGGACAAAAGCGTACTGCCCCCGAAATTGTGGTGGCGCAAATAAAGGCTTCGTCCATCGTCAAACCCGAGTCCGTTAAGGTCGCGGATATGACGGTGCTCGGCAAGGGTGATGTTCTGGATCAATTCGTTGTGGAGATGTCGTTTAAATGAAAAAGACTAAAATAATACTCGCCTCCATCGGAGGTCTCGCGCTTCTCGGCGTTCTCGTCGTGGGCGGACTTATGTTTAACGCCTTCTCCACGAAGTCGGAACTAACCGAAGAACTCGGTCTCGACGAAATGAAGCTCTCGCAATTGCGTACAGCGAAAGTCGCGCCGACGCTCGCCTCGCTTAAACAAGTCGAGACGAATAAGGCGGTGCTCGTGAATTGGCTCACAACGACCCGCGCGGCAGTCGCGGTGGGTGACCGCGCGAGTGACCCCGCCCAAACGGACGCTTCCTTCAAGAGTAAGATGATTGATGACGCGCGTGAGCTCTCGGCACTCCCGGGTGGCGTGGCGGGTAAAATCGTCAAGGAGAACTTTGGCTTCGGCTATACCGACTTCATTACGGGCGGTAAGATGCCCACGGCGGCCGAATTGCCCGAACTCCAAATGCGCTGGGCGGACATCGTCACTTTCATAAAGCTTTTCGCCGCAAATGGCGTGAAGGAAGTCGTGGAAGTCGCGTCCCTCGCTCCAGTAGCTCCGAAAGAAGAGCCGACGGCACGGCGCGGACAGCGTCCCGCCAAGGCGAAGGCCAAGGAGTCCGACGAAAAGGCGAAAATCACGCAACGCGAATATGAGTTTAAGCTGCGTGCGGACGCCCCCGCGCTGATTCGCGTCCTGAATGCGTGCGCTGTCGACCCGCGCTTTACACTCGTCGAGTCGCTCACTTTTGCGCGTGCCGAGGACGAAATCGCGACACGCATTGGCGAATCGAATAAGGCTCAAGCGAATGAAAACCGCCGTAGTCGTCGTCGCCGCGCATCTGCCGCGACGGAACTCGTTGAAGCTAATGCGGAAGAAGTGGCGAAGAAGGGACTCGTTATCGACCCCGCGACGGTGAGTCCGTTTGCCGTAACGCTGCGCGTGGCAACGGTGGACTTTGGTTCACAGCAGGTCGAGAAGAAGTCCGAGAAGAAAGAGGAGGGCACGAAATGAATATGTCAAATACACGCGGAGGTCTCGCCGCCCGCTGGGATTGGCTAGTCGCGGGGCTGGGCATTCTCGCGCTAATCGCGTCAGGCGTTATCTTTGCGCTGACAAGTGGCGCGGCGGAAGATGATATCAATAGTGCCCCCAAGCTGAACGCGAAGAAGTCGGGTGTGAAAGTGGTGGACGAAGCCCCCTATATCGCGACAGCGAAAACTTATCGCGAGCCGGGACGCATCATCGAGCCTTCCCCCGACCACGGCAGTTACCTCGCGTCCGAAACTCGCGTCTTTTGTCAGCAGGGTGACCCCACCGATAAGCGCGTCGCTTGTGCGCGCCCGATTCCGTTCGGACTCGAGAAGTGCCCCTACTGCGGTGTCGTCCAGCCGAAGGAAGAAAAGCCTTTGCTTGATTCGGACGGTGACGGTATGCCCGATGAGTGGGAGATTAAGTACGGACTCGACCCGAAGGATCCTTCCGACGCGGGCAAGGATAAGGATGAGGATGGTTTCACAAACCTCGAGGAGTTCGAGGCAAAGACGGATCCCACCGATTCTTCTTCACACCCCGATTATCTCGACTTCTTGAAGATTGAGCCGCCGCTCAAGCAGACCTTCATGCCTTTCTACTTCGTGAGTGCGCGTGAGATTCCAGCGGGCATAAAGCTTGACTTCAAGGATCCGTCCCGCACTAAAGAGTATGACCGCGGCGTTTATTCCGTGCTCGTCGGTGAGCCAATCGGCAAGACGGGGTATGTCCTTAAGAGGTATGACCATAAGGTGAAGAAGATCCCGATTAAGGGCAGTAATGTCTCGCGGGAGAAGGATGTCTCGGAAGCTCAGGTCGAGCGTGTCGCGGATGGCAAGAAGATTACGCTTGTCAAGGATGTGCGGCAGACACCCGTTGAAACACAGGTCAAACTCGTCTTTTCGCGTGATGGTGGTAAAGAGTTTACGGCTATTCGCGGAAGCGAAATCGACTTGCATGGTATGCTTTATCGTGTCAAGACGATAGAAAAGTTGGGCGCAACTATTCAAGTGGGCATTGAGACCGTGCAAACGGGCGATGTGCGTGTTCTAAAAGAAACACTTGATTAGTCGGCGTAGATTCGCTATAATGTAGTTTAAAGTGGCTAAGAGGTAAAGATATGGCAAAGTTTGAAAATCAGGTAATGCTGACGACGCTAATCGCGCTCTGCGCGTTTGGTAGCGTAGCTATCGCTCAAGACGATCTGGACGATTTGTTGAACGATCTTGAGTCCGATAAGGTCGAAACCCCAACCCCCGCGAAGCCCGCAGAGGCGGCGGTCGAAGAAGCGGCTCCCGAAACCCCAGCAGCTTCAGAAGAAGTTGCCGAGACCCCCGAGGCTCCAGCGGCACCCGCCGCCGAAGAGAAGGCTGAGGTCGCTCAAGACGAGCCTGCCGCCGAAGAAGAAGCTCCAGTGGCACCCGCCGCCGAGGCAAAGACCGAGGTCGCCCAAGCTGAGCCCGCCGAGCCCGCCGAGGAAGAGGCCCCCGAGGCTCCTGCCGCCGAAACAAAGGAAGAGGTCGCTCAATCCGAGCCCGCCGCCGATACCGCAAAGGTCGCTGGCGCGCTTAACCTCTTAGACGAACTCGCGGCTGAAGAAGCGGCGGACGATGAGGCGGCTCCTGCCGCGTCCACGGCTAATGTGACCCCGAAGCCGACTCCTAAGGCCACCTCGAAGGCGCCTGTTGATCCTGACGCGGAACTCTTAGCCAATATTCGCGCCACGGAAAAACTGCGCCGCGAAGCCTACAATGCTCAAGCCCAGCGTGAAATCGAAGAAGCTCGGCAAGCGATGGACGACGAAGATTATCGTACCGCGGGACGGCACTATGGTAACGCGTCTAACCTCCTGAACGATAGTCAGGCTTCCGCCGAAATGCGCCGCGAATGCGAGCAGGGTGTCGCGGAGTGCTTATACCGCGCCGCCTTCCAAGAAGATAAGATCGGACGTCGCGATCGCGCTCTTAAGTTGATGGCTAAAGCCATTGAACTGCGCCATCCGCGAGCCCGCCGTCAGTATGAGCGCTGGATGAAGGAAGGCGACCCCACTAAGGAAATCGTCGATATCTCGGATATTAGCCACCGTCGTAATGAGACGGACTACAAAGATGCGCGTACGAAGACGCTCCGTCACCTCAAGCGGGCGCGGCAATATCTCGCGACACGCGAACTTAAAAAGGCGCTTGATGAATGCGAACTTGTGCTGGTGGCAGATCCCTACAACCAGGAAGCCATTCGCGTCCGTAACGCCATTCAGAAGAAGCGTCATACTATCCTGATGCAGGAACGCGCGGCAACACGTGAAGGTATGATTGCCGATGTGGACGAAGCGTGGCGTCCTGTTTACGCCGTCGACGCGCGCGAAATCGAGGAAGCTTCCGCCCAGACGCTGAAGTCCTCTACGGCGGGTGACCCCGAGCGGTCGATGGAGCAGTCCATTATTAAACGGATGAAAGAGATGCGGCTTCCGTCCATTTCCTTTAAACCACCAGCAACGATTATCGACGCGGTGGAGTTCTTCCGTACCGCTTCTAAGGACTATGACCGCCCCGATATTCCCGTCGAACAGCGCGGCTTTAACTTCGTCCTGAAGACCCCGAACGCGTTGCAGGCGGCGGCGACGGATACTTCAGCGGAAGAAAGCTCGGGCTTTGGCTCCGATGAAGAGGCATCTCCAACTGCGGGTCAGGCGGGTGTGCCCGTCATCCCGATGATTGCCGTGAGCAACATCTCCTTCTATGACGCGCTCAAGCAGGTCTGTGAACTCGTCGGATACAAGTTTAAGGTGCAAGGCTCAATCGTCATCGTTATGCATAAGAATGCGTCGACGGACGAGATGGTCACGCGCTCTTACCCTGTCCTTTCGTCCTTTATGGATCGTATGACGAGCGCCTCGAGCGATATGAAGGAAATGAAGTCCTCGGGCTTCGGCGGTGGTTCGCGCAGTAGTGACTCCGAAGGCGAGGAAAACCAAGAGAGGGACTGGAAGGAATTCTTCTCCCTCCTCGGCGTGCAGTGGCCCGAAGGCTCCTCCATTATGTACATCAAGACGATTGGTAAGCTGCGCGTCAAGAATACATATGAAAACTTGGCGGAACTCGAGCAGGCACTCACCGAAATGAATGCCGACCCGAAGCTCATCGAAATTGAGGCGCGTTTCGTCGAAGTTTGTCAGGAAGATTTGAACTCCCTCGGCTTTGAATGGATTCTCAATAGCGACTATGCCCTCGGTCTCAATCGCCACCTCGGCAAGGCACTGGGTATCAATCCAGGTACCTTTAGCACGGGAACGGGCTCAACTAGTGCGCAAACTAGTTCTGATGGCGGTGTAACTCCAAGCGGCGGCGGTACGACAGGAACGGATGGAACTTCTACTAGTTCGAGTAGTTCCTCTACAACTTCTGGTGCGAGTTGGAATCGTGGCTCAGGGAAGCGAAATATGGGCATCAGCTCCTTCGGTGGCGACAGCTCGGACTTTTCGAATGGCAATCGCTATCTTTCGACAGATAGTAACCATATCTCAGGCGAGAGTAAGTCGACGAATGATCGCTTTATGAAGGTGAATGCGTTCCTCGGTAGCGCTGACCTTTCGATGATCTTGCATATGCTCTCTCAGCGGAGCGATACGGATCTTCTTTCCGCGCCGAAGGTGCTGACGCGCCCAGGCGAAGAAGCTGTTATTAAGGTTGTGACGGAATACATTTACCCGACTGACTACGATGTGCAGTTGCAGTCCAGTTCCTCGGGTTCTTCGGGCTCCTCGGGTTCGTCTCAGAGCGCGATTCTTGCCGTTGTCGAGCCACAGAGCTTCACGATGCGTGAAGTGGGCGTCATTCTCGATGTCACGCCGACGCTGACGGATGATGGCAACCTCATCGACCTCAAGCTTAATACGCAGGTTGTCGATGAGCCGACCTGGAAGAATTACGGTATGCGCATTCCGTTCACGGGCAACTCAAGTTCGCTCACGAGCTTCGAAGGTATTGGTTCAATCTTTGAGGGTCTTAATAGTGTTCTTACTGGTTTGGGCCTTAATCTCGACGATGCAACTAAGAAAGATTTTGCTACCAAAGCGACGGATTCGGCGATTTCCGCCCTTAACAATTTGACTTCATCGGGTTCGGACAACATCACCTACTATGATGCGCCGATGGAACAGCCGTTCTTCCATGTCCGCTCGATTGACTCGACGGTGTCGGTCTATCCAGGCGCGACAATCGTGATGGGCGGCTTGATTACCGAAGCGCGTAAGGCGATGGACGATAAGGTGCCGTTCCTCGGGGATATCCCGTTCATCGGACGGTTCTTCCGTAGCCACGCGGAGCAGACGAGCAAGCGCAACTTGCTCATCTTCGTGACAACCCGCCTCGTGGATGTCCACGGACGCGAAGTCTCGCTCGGCGCGATTGAAGAGAAGAACGCGAATGTGAAGCCGGCTCCGTCGGCTGAGAAGTAAGCGACAATGAAAGTATGTCTTACGGGAGGGATTGCCTGCGGCAAATCCCTCCTTTCGTCCTATCTAAGGGCTAACGGTATTGAGACACTCGACGCGGATGACATTGTCCACGAGCTTATCCCCGCCGACGAGCGCCGCCGCCTCGCGCCACTCGTCTTCAAAGACCCCGCTGCCCGCCGCGCACTTGAAGCGCGTATTCATCCCCTCGTGAAAGCGCGGATTGACGCGTTTTTCGCGTCCGCCCCGAGAGGCACGCCGCGCCTCGCGATAATTCCTTTACTTTTTGAGTGCAAATGGGACCCAGAATATGATATAATATGTTGTGTCATCTCCGCGAGAGAGAAACAAATCGAGCGGATGATGGTGACGCGTGGTTACACCCGCGCGGAAGCCGAGGCGCGACTTTCAGCACAAATGGATGTCGCGGAAAAGGCTCGGAAATCCCAATACGTCATCCCGAACGACGGGACGGCGCAAGAACTTGAACAAGAAGCTGCGCGGTTCGCCGCGTGGCTGAAAGAGAGAATTAGATGAGTGACGAACTAGATGTATTCGCGAAACCAACGCGAGCGGAAGCGAAACCCGCGCCTGCGGAACCGGCGGAGCTGGCGATTCCTACGCCTGTGCCGAATCGTATTGAGCAGGCTATGCCGCGCAAGAAACCTTATTCGCGCCCCGGCGCGAAGACGCGTCCCGCCAATGGCGCGGGCTGGAAGCCTTACGCGAAGAAGGGCAACAACTCGCCCATCCGCGGCGCGAATGGCTCCGAGTCGGTGAACCCGCTTTTGAATGCGCCTCTGCCGCCTCAGGAAGAGGATATGGCGGCGGATGCTCCCGTCAATCCGCGCCGCAACCCCGAGTTGCCCGAATATCACCTCGCGGATATCCAGACGTGGCCCGCGCAGATGGTGGTCGAACGGATGATGCCAGGCGCGGACCCCGAGGAACTCGGCTCTTACCGCAAGCACGAGCTCATTTTCGCCGCGATTCGTGCGTACTTGGCACGCGGCGGTGCCGTCATTGCTTCGGGCTGCTTGGAAACGATGCGCGAGGGGCACGGCTTCTTGCGTTCCGCGAAGAATAACTTCCTCGCCTTCCCAGAGGATGTTTTCGTGACCCAGCAGCAGATTCGCCGTCACGCCCTGCGCACAGGCGATGTGATTGAGGGGCCCATCCGCGATCCGCGCGACCGCGACCGCTTCTTCTGCCTCGGCAATGTGGCGACGGTGAATGGTAAGGAACCGAGTGTCGCCGCGCGTGTGGTGCACTTCGAGAACTTGACCCCTACCTTCCCGACGCGGCGGATTGTCCTTGAGACGGAACCTACCGAGTTCTCGACGCGTGTCGTTGATATGTTCGCCCCGATTGGCTTTGGTCAGCGCGGCATTATTGTCGCCCCGCCGCGCGTCGGTAAGACCGTCCTTCTTCAGAAGATGGCGAACGCCATTACGAAGAATCATCCGGAAGCTATCCTCATCGTCCTTCTCATCGATGAACGCCCTGAGGAAGTGACGGATATGCAGCGCAACACGAAGGCGATGGTGCTTTCTTCTACCTTCGATGAAGAGCCTCAGCACCACGTGAATGTGGCGGAGATGGTCATTGAGATGTCCAAACGCCAGGTTGAGAACGGACGCGATGTCGTCATTCTGCTCGACTCCATCACGCGTCTTGCCCGCGCCTACAACACCGTTCAGCCTCATTCGGGCAAGGTGCTCTCGGGCGGCGTGGACGCGCTCGCCTTGCATCGTCCGAAGCGCTTCTTTGGTGCCGCGCGTAATATCGAGAAGGGGGGCTCGCTCACGATTATCTCGACCGCCCTCATTGATACGGGCTCGCGTATGGATGAGGTCATCTTCGAAGAGTTTAAGGGTACGGGCAATATGGAACTCGTCCTTGACCGCGCACTCGCCGACAAGCGTATCTTCCCGGCAATCGACATTGTCAAGTCGGGTACGCGCCGCGAGGACTTGCTCCTCGAGGAAATGGAACGCGAGAAGGCGTGGGGAATCCGCCGCGTGCTCGCCGAAGTCGGCCCCGAGAACGCGATGAAGAGCGTCCTCAATTCGCTCAAGAAGACGAAGTCCAACCCCGAGTTCTTGCTCGCGCTTGACTTAAGAAACTTGCAACGCTAAAGAGGCTTCCCATGGCGGGTGATATTGTCATCAAAGGCGCGCGGGAGCACAATTTACGCGGCGTTGATGTGACGATTCCGCGCGATTCCCTAACGGTCGTGACGGGCCTGTCGGGGAGCGGTAAGTCGTCCCTCGCCTTTGATACGCTCTATGCCGAGGGACAACGCCGCTATGTGGAGTCCCTTTCCGCCTACGCCCGCCAATTCCTCGACCGCCTGCGCAAGCCGGATGTCGAGAAGATTGACGGACTCTCCCCAGCCATTTCCATCGAGCAGCACACGACCTCGGGGAATCCGCGCTCCATTGTCGCGACGGTCACCGAGATTCATGACTACTTGCGCCTCCTCTATGGCTCAATCGCCGTGCCGCACTGTCCGAAGTGTGGACGCGAGGTGCACCGCCAGTCGGCGGAACAAATTGTGGACTCTCTCCTCGCCTCGCCCGAGGGCAAAATCATCATCTATGCCCCCGCCGTTCGCGGACAAAAGGGACGCCACGAGGAAGTCTTCGCGGCGGCGCGGCGAAATGGTTTTGCCCGCGTGCGTGTTGATGGTACGATTTATAATACGGACGAATTGCCCTCCCTCGACAAGAAGTGCAATCACACGATTGAAATCGTCATTGACCGCCTCGTGCTACCCTGTGACCGCACGCGCTTGACGGACTCCGTAGAACTCGCCTTGCGCGAGGGCAAGGGACTCCTTGAGGTGGAGCGTGTCGGCGGCGAGACGACTACCTACTCAGAGCTGAACGCCTGCACGCACTGCGGCATTTCTTTCGCGGAGCTTAAGCCGCGCTCGTTCTCTTTTAACTCGCCCTTCGGGGCGTGCCCGACATGCGGAGGTCTGGGGCGGCTCTATTACTTCGATGAGAATCTCGTGGTGCCCGATAAGACCCTGCCCCTTTGTGAGTGCATTCACCCCTGGCGCCGCGCGGGACATAACGCGATTATGTACTACAACGCGCTTCTCGAGCAAATCGCGAAGCAGTACAAGGTGAAGCTCTCGACTCCCTACGAGAAGTTGCCCACAAAGTTCCGTCACGACTTGATGCACGGCTTTAAGGATGACCTTGTGCTCCCATGGCGCCGCGAGGACCGTCCGTTCGAAGGCGTGCTTGCGACACTCGCGAAGCGCCTTGAGGAAGCCGAGGATGATGAGACACGCGCCAAATATGAGGCGTACCAGAGTTTCCGTACCTGCCCCGATTGCCACGGCTCACGCTTGCGCCCCGAATCGCGAGCGGCTACTGTCGCGGGTAAGACGATTGTGGAAGTGCTCGCGATGACCGTGGATGTCGCGAGTGAACACTTCACGCGCGTCGCGGCGGAGAATCCGAAGTTCCCGAAGCCTATCGTGGAAATCTTGACGGAAATTACGCGGCGTTTGAAGTTCCTTCTCGATGTGGGGCTGGACTACCTAACCCTTGACCGCGCCGCCGCGACGCTCTCGGGCGGCGAAATGCAGCGCATCCGTCTCGCCACCCAAATTGGCTCAGGGCTTACGGGCGTTCTCTATGTCCTTGATGAGCCGACTATCGGACTTCATCCACGCGATAACGAACGCCTCATCGCGACGCTAAAGAGTCTGCGCGATCGCGGCAATACCGTCGTCGTCGTCGAACATGACGCGGAAATGATGAAGGCGGCGGACTGCATTATCGACCTTGGTCCTGGCGCGGGACGCGAGGGCGGTAAGTTGATGTACGCGGGTAAGTACGCGGGACTTCTCAAGGCGAAGAGTTTGACGGCGGACTACCTGACGGGGCGGCGGCAGATTGTGCCGCGTGACCTTGCGCCAAAGCTCCCGAAGCATCCGAAGTTTTTGACGATTACGGGTTGTACGGAACATAATCTTAAGAATATCACAGCCCGCATTCCCGTTGGCTCCTTCACGGTCGTGACGGGTGTCTCGGGTTCGGGTAAGTCGACGCTCATTGATGAGACCCTTAAGCGCGCACTCCTCCAGAAGTTCTATGGCGCGAAGGCGACGCCGGGAGCGTTCCGTCGCCTGACGGGCACGGAAAACTTTGATAAGGTCATTGAGATTGACCAGTCGCCAATTGGACGCACCCCGCGCTCGAATCCCGCGACTTATGTGGGGTTCTTCTCCGAGATTCGCGAACTTTTCGCGCAAACGGAGTCCGCCCGCGCCCGTGGCTATACAGCGGGACGCTTCTCGTTCAATGTGAAGGGCGGACGCTGTGAGGCGTGTAGCGGCGATGGGGTCCGTAAGCTCGAGATGAGTTTTTTGCCCGACGCGTATGTCACTTGCGAACAGTGTGGCGGGCGGCGCTTCAATGCCGAGACACTGGAGGTCACCTATGGCGGCAAGAATATCGCCGACATTCTCGCAATGACAGTCGCCGAGGCGGCGGAGTTCTTCGCGAAAGTACCGAGCCTCGCGCGAAAACTCGGGACGCTCGTCGATGTGGGGCTCGGCTACATCGCGCTCGGACAGAGCGCCACCACGCTCTCGGGCGGCGAGGCGCAGCGCATTAAGCTCGCGACGGAACTTTCGCGCCGCGCCACAGGTCGCACCCTTTATCTTTTGGATGAGCCAACGACAGGTCTTCATTTTGACGATGTCGCTAAGCTTATGAAACTCCTTTTACGCTTGCGTGATCAAGGCAATACCATTGTCGTTATTGAGCATAATACGGATGTTATGCGCTGTGCGGACTGGATCATTGACCTCGGTCCCAATGGCGGAACAGGCGGTGGCGAACTCGTGGCGGAAGGCCCCCCCGAGGTCATTCGCGCCACAAAAAAATCCATTACTGGAAGGTTTTTGTGACAGAGTGCGCCAAATTATGGTATAATAGGCGAAACAGAGAAGAGGTACTGTATGACGATTGCAGAGCTAGAAGTAGCACAGGCAGAGAGCCTGAAGGAAATTGCCGCCGCGAATGACGCGACGGCGACGGAAGCCTTGCGCGTGAAATATGTCGGGCGCAATGGCCTTATCCCCGCGCTGATTAAGGCGATGAAGGATGTTCCCAAGGAGGAGCGTCCCGCGTTTGGTAAGGCGGTGCAGGCGTGGCGCGCCCAAGTCGAACAAGCCCTCGCGGCAAAAGCGACGGGTTCCGCGGCGGATGTCGCGGCGGATGTCGACCTGACGCTGCCAGGGCGCTGGTGGAATCTGGGCGTGAAACATCCGCTTTCGCGCGTCATTGAGGAGACGGCGACGATTTTCGGTCGCCTCGGCTTCACGGTGGCGGACGGCCCCGAGCTTGAGAACCGCTTCAATAACTTCACTGCGCTCAATACCCCCGCGCACCATCCGTCGATGGACCGTAGCGACACCTTCTGGTTTGGCGAAGATTGCCTTTTGCGCACTCAGACGTCGCCCGTGCAGATTCGTACGATGATGGCGAATAAGCCGCCTGTGCGCGTCATTTGCCCGGGCCGCACCTACCGCCGCGATACGACGGACGCCACCCACAGCGCGAACTTCCATCAGATTGAAGGGCTCTATGTCGATACAAAGCCCGTGTCGCTCGCGGACCTCAAGAGCGTGCTCGCTTATTTCGCCCGCGCGATGATGGGCGAGAGCGTGACGGTGCGGTTTCGCCCTCACTTTTTCCCGTTCACCGAGCCTTCCGTCGAAGTGGACTTCTCGTGCCATGTCTGCAAGGGCAAGGGCTGCAATGTCTGCAAGCAGTCCGGATGGATTGAGGTCGCGGGTGCGGGTATGGTTGATCCGCGCGTCTTTAAGTATGTCGGTTACGACCCCGAGACGGTCTCGGGCTACGCCTTCGGCTTTGGTGTCGAGCGTATCGCAATGATTAAGTACGGCATCCCAGATATTCGCTGGCTCTACGAGAATGATGTCCGTTTCTTGTCCCAGTTTGCCTAAGGCTCTAGGTGAGGAGGTTCGAGCATGATGACAATTTATAGATGGGAAAATGGCGGACTCAAGGAAACCCTTGACTTCGCCCCCTCATGCTGGATTAACCTCGTGGAACCCACGACGACGGAACTTGAGCGCGTCCTGTCGTTCTCACAAGTGCCGCGCGACTTCCTGACGGACCCCCTTGACGCTGATGAACGGCCGCGTTTCGACTACGAGGACGAAGCCTCGATGCTCATCGTGCATGTGCCGTGTCCGACGGAAGATGATTCCATCGTCCCTTACCGCACCGTGCCACTAGGCATCATCCTCTTCGGACAGTCCGTCATCACGGTCTGTAGTGCCCGTACGCCCGTCACAACGGCGTTTCTGGACCAAATCCGCCGCGTGTGCCCGCCGTCCGACCGCTACCGCTTCGCGTTTCGCCTTCTCTGGCACGGCGGTGTCCTCTTCTTGCGCTACCTCTACGATATTCACCAGCGCACGAATGACTTGGAAGAAGAGCTCCATAAGTCCATTTCGAATGAACTCTTGTTGCGCCTTCTGACGATCGAGAAGACGTTCGTCTACTTTACAACGGCTCTGAAGGCGGATACCATCGCCTTGGCGCGTGCCAATACCGCGCGGCAGTTGCAGTTGACGGACGATGATCGCGACCAGCTCGAGGACGCGATGGTCGAATATCAGCAGGCGCTGGAGACGGCGACGATTCATGCGAACATCTTGAACGGAACGCTCGATACTTTCGCCTCGCTCATCAATAACAACTTGAACAATGTGATGAAGTATCTAACGGCCGCCACCATTATGCTCGCCGCGCCGACCTTGATTGCTTCGCTTTACGGAATGAACATCGGCTTGCCGTTCCAGGGCGAGCCTCACGCCTTCGCGATTGTCATGGCGATTTCAGGCACTCTCACCCTCGCCATCGGCACCCTCTTCGTCATCCTCTCCCGCAAACGCATTTTCTAACATCGCCGCCGTTTTCGACTTCGACTTCGACTTTGCTGGTTTGGTTTTGTGCCTGACAACATGCGGCACGGCGGGTGGCAACCGTGCTAACCCGCCCTGA
>CAVCJC010000003.1:18394-30022 GCA_963602475.1 Lachnospira hominis (ex Liu et al. 2021) | reverse complement strand
AAAAGGATACTGTTCGGTTGGCGCGAAAAATGGTATAATAGAGGGCAAAATATGCGAGCAAGGAGTAAAACTTTGGCGACAGTAAAAGATCCTCGTCCGTCGTGGGATGAGTATTTTATGGGAATTGCTGCGGTTGTAGCGACACGCAGTAATTGTCGGCGTCGGCATGTCGCGGCAATTATTGTGAAGGATAACCACATCCTCTCGACGGGCTACAATGGCACGCCCCACGGCGTGAAGAATTGCTTTGCGGGGGGGTGTCCGCGTTGTGCGGGCACGACTCAGAGTGGCTCGCATTTGGAAGAGTGCCTCTGCGTCCACGCCGAGCAAAACGCGATTTGTCAAGCCGCGCTTTATGGGCACGCCCTAAATGGTGCGACGGCGTATGTGACGATTTCGCCCTGCCTCACCTGTGCGAAACTCCTCATTAACGCGGGCATAAAAGAAGTCGTTTATGGCGGAGACTATGCGTTCTTAGATTCCGTCAAGAAACTCTTTCGGCAGGCGGGCGTGAAGCACCGCGCTTACAAGCCCACCAAGAAAGGCAAAGAAAAGATTTAAAGTCTCGGCGAAAGCCGAATCAATTCAAAGGAAACGAATAAAAATGAGAAAGAAAATCATCGCAGGCAATTGGAAAATGAACATCAAGCCGTCCGAAACTGCGGCACTTGTGAAGGGCATTGCGGAAGCGACGAAAGATATGGCAAATGTCGATATCGTCTGCTGCACCCCCGCTGTGGATCTTCCGGCGGCTGTCGCGGCGGCGGCGGGCACGGCTGTTGAAGTCGGCGCGGAAAATGTGCATTGGGAAGCGAGCGGCGCGTTCACGGGCGAAATCTCGACGGGCATGTTGCTCGATGTCGGCGCGAAGTATGTGATTATTGGTCACTCCGAGCGTCGTCAGTATTTCGGCGAGACGGATGAGACCGTGAACAAGCGTACGCGCGCGGCCATTGCGGCGGGTCTCACGGCGATTGTCTGCGTCGGCGAAACACTCGAAGAGCGCGAAGCGGGCAAGCTCAATGAAGTCATTGAGCGCCAGATGAATGTCGGTCTTAAGGATATTACGGCGGCGGATTGTGCGAAGCTCGTCATTGCTTATGAGCCTGTTTGGGCGATTGGCACGGGCAAGACGGCGACCCCCGACCAGGCGCAGGAAGTCCACGCACTCATCCGCGCGACCCTCGCGAAGCTCGTCGGTGCTGACACGGCGGAAACGGTCCGCATCCAGTACGGCGGCTCGATGAAGCCTGGCAACGCGGCGGAACTCCTCGCGAAGAAGGATATCGATGGCGGTCTCATCGGTGGTGCCGCGCTCAAGGCGGACTCTTTCGCGGGCATCATTGCTGCAGCAGCGGCGGCGAAGTAATGACACTATTTCCTATCAGAAAAGTCCTCGCAATCGCCGCGATCGCGGCGTTTGCGGGGTGCTTTAATGAGCCAACCCCTGAGGAACAGGCTGTTCCCGAGGGGGCTCATGTCTATTTGCAGGAAAAAGGGCTTGGCGACCTCTCAAAGGAAAGCCTCGACGCGGCGAAAGTCGTCTATCTGAATCTCGACCGCAATGCCCTCACGAATGTCGCGCCAGTTGCCGCGCTCACGAATCTCAAGTGGCTGCGGCTCAACTATAATCGACTTGCCGCGCTACCTGATCTTGCCGCGCTCAAGAATCTGCGGCGCATCTATCTCGCGGGCAATCGGCTGACGGCGGTTCCAGAGACGCTCAAAGAGCTACCGAGTCTGACGGATATCGAGCTTTCGGGCAACCCGATTACGGAAATCCCCACCTGGCTCGCGCAAAAGGAGGGACTCTTGTTCCTCTCGCTCAACCGCACGAAGATCCAGAAGCTCCCCGCCGACCTCTCGGCCTGGCGCACCCTGAAGGCACTCCAACTCGGAAGCCTCAACCTTTCTTCGGAAGAAATGGCACGCATCCGCGCGGCACTTCCCAAGACGGCTATCGTATTCTAAATGTCCGCGCTCCTGCAAACACGAAAGAGACTCGAAGAACTTAGTAGCGGGTCTCTCGGACGATTACTAGTTAAGTATTCGTGGCCCGCGCTTGTCGCGATGAGTCTCAATGCCTTCTATGCCGTCGTCGACCGTATTTTCATTGGGCAGGGGTGTGGGGTGGACGCAATGGCGGGCATTACGCTCGCCATGCCGCTTACGATGCTCTTTAGTGCCTTTGGCGTTCTTATTGGCGCGGGGCACTCGTCGATTCTCTCAATTAAACTTGGGGCGAATGACCGCGTCGCGTGTGAGAAGTTGCTCGGGCAACTCATCGCTTTCAAACTTCTCCTTTTCTTAATACTAATCCCACTTGTTTGCTTCAATCTTGATACCATCCTCGGGTGGTGCGGGGCTTCGCGGGTTACGCCGGGCGCTTTTGCCGCCGCGAAGCAATATTTGCATATTGTCCTCCCCGCCTATATCTTCTCGCATTTGTCGTTCGGACTTTCCGCCATGCAACGCGCCGAAGGTGGGGCATTCCGCTCCATGCTCTGTATGGTTGTGGGTTTTGGCACGAACCTCATTCTCGACCCCATTCTCATCTTTGGCTGTAATATGGGTGTCGCGGGTGCCGCGTGGGCCACGGATATCTCAATGTTTTGCGCGTGTCTGTGGGCGTTCCGTTACTATTTGAAGGGACAAACCGCCGTCCGTTTGCGCTGGGGGCGGATAGGCTTTCATAAGGGACTCTTGTGGCGTCCGTTTGGCATAGGGTTTTCTCCGTTCTTCCAGCAGATTCTGGGCGCGATAATCACGGTTTCATTGCAAATCGCCTTCACGAAATGGATGCCTGACGAGGCGTCGCGCACGGCGCAGATAGCGTCCCTCGGGGTCTTTCAAGCGTGCCTTATCCTTATAATGATGCCACTACTGGGCACTCAGCAGGGACTTCAACCGATTATTGGCTATAATTGGGGAGCTCGCAACTACGGACGCGTCGCCGAGACGCTTTCGCTTGGCTTGAAGGCTTCGGCGGTGCTGACGGTCATTGCTTTCATCATCCAAGTCGTGCCGCCATTCCCAACTTGGCTCGCGCATATGTTCATTTCGAGCGACCACCCCGAACTCATTAAGCTCGCGGCACATGATTTGCAAGTCTCGAACTCGATGATTTGGTGTATCTTCATAAATGTGGTCTCGACGACCTACTTCCAGTCGATAGGGCGTCCGCGCGCGGCAGTTTTGCTTTCGCTTCTGCGTCAGGGCTTCTGCCTCTTGCCAGTCATTTGGTTCTTGCCGTACTTTATGGACGATAAACCGCTCGCGATTTGGCTCTGCATGCCGATTTCGGATGTTGTCGCGAACTTCGTCTCGATTTTCCCCTTGGCTTTACATATTCGCTTCTTGCGGCGGGTTCGCCCCCGCGCGGCGTTTAAGGAGGCTTAACATATGAAAATGAAGATACTAGCTGTCGGACCTTTCGAGGTCAATTGCACGCTCCTGACGCGTCCCGACAATTCGCTATGGATTGTGGATCCGGGCGCGGAAGCCGAGCGCATCCTCGTCGCCGCGCGCGAATTAGGCGCGACCCCGAGTGCGATTCTGCTCACCCACGCGCACTTTGATCACATTGGGGCGATTGCCGACTTGCAGCGGGCGTATCCTGAGCTCCCTGTCTACCTGCATCCCGCCGATGTGCCCGCGCTCGGTGACCCACGCAACCAAATGCCGCCCGAGTATCCGCTCGCGCCTGTGCCGAAGAATATCCGTGATTGCCGCGAACTCGCGGGAGTGAAAGTCATTGAGACCCCCGGGCACACGCCTGGCGGTGTTTGCTACTTATTTGAGGAGATGAAACTCCTTCTCTCGGGCGACACGCTCTTCGCCGGCTCGTGCGGACGCACCGATTTCCCAGGCGGAGATTTCGCCGCGCTGAAGGTCTCGCTCCAGAAGTTGGTGGGGCTTTCGGACGATATTCAGGTCGTGCCGGGGCACGGTCCGTACACCACAATCGTCCACGAGCGTGAGACAAATCCTTATGTAAACGGATGAAATTTTCCCCTATTTCGGGAAAAATATGCTATAATTAAAGTCGTATGAGCACAGACGAAGAAGTAAAGATAGATCTTGGCGCGTTTGATTTTACGCCTGACTGGGCGAAAAAGGACGCGGGAGTCACGGTTGGCAAGATGCGCCCGCCGCGTGAAGAGGTCTCTACAGAGCAGCCTCCGCGCGAGGGACGGCGTGCACCGAGGGACGGCAAAAAGCCGTTCGGTCCGCGCAAGCCTTTCGGACGCAATGAGCGCGGCGGCAAGTTCGAGCCGCGTGAGGCGGCGCGTCCTCAGGAGCCCCGACTCGATGTCGAGATTAAGGTGTTGCCTGAGACGCGTGCACTCGGCACGGTCATCCGTAAGCTCCAGCAAGACCCGAGGGCGTATAAGTTTAAGGATCTCGCCTACTTCTTCTTGGATAATCCCGAGTCCATCTTGCTGCGCATTGCGACGAAGCCTCCGAAAGAAGGGGCGCCCGCGCCGCGCTTGTTCCATCAGTGCAAGGCGTGCGGATTTGCCGCGCTCAGCGAAGAGGAACTCGCCGCGCACATTCTCGCAACGCATCTGGGCGACTACTATGAGACGCGCGAAGTTGAATGTGAGCCGCCGAAGGGCAACTTCGCGTGCGTCGCGAAGTGCGGGCTCTCGGGTGTTGTTTTGGGTCCGCCCAATATCCACGCCTTTAACGGACTTGTCAAAGAGATGATTCGTACGCGCTACCCGAATATGACGGAAGATGAGTACCGCAGTCGTCTCGAGATGGTGCGCGACCCCGAAGCCATTGAAGCGTGGCGGCAGAGCGCGACAAAGAAGACGGTTTATGTCGCCAAGGGTGCGGAAGAGGGTGCTCCGCAATTGACGCGTGAGCAAGCCGAGGCAGCATTCCGCCAGACCTTCCTCGCGCCGATGATGGATACTCCGAAGCTTCTGATGATTACGGCCGATAAGGCGCTGAAGAGTCCGATTCGGGCACTGGCGCGGGCGGTTACTTTTGCGCTCGAGGATGAACGGCGCAGTCCGCGTGAGATGTGCTTTGCTTTGCGCGGCGCTTTGCACCACCGCAAGCTCAACTTCTTTAGGGCGAATGAGCCGCGCGGGACGGAGTTCGTCACGAGCACGACTTATAAACCTTTCGATACGGCGCACGCCATCGCGGAACTCGCCCGTGTCGCGAACTTTGTCGCGGAACATCCCTGCTCAATGCGCGGCGAAATTGCGCCTGACGCGGAGTCCGCCAAGCACCTCGATTGGCTCGTTTCGACGGGGCACATCGTCGCTTATGTGAACGGAGCCTACTCGGCGGTGGAGAAGTTCCCGAAGTACGGACCTCAGTGGCGCAAGAAAGATGAGGCTCCCAAGGCGGAAGCGCAAGTAGTAGAAGAGAAGAAGGAAGAGGCTAAAGATGAAGTTTCCACTCAGTTGGCTGAATGAGTTTGTTAAGGTTGACGACATCGACCCTAAAGACCTCGCCGAGCGTCTGACGCGGGCGGGGTTGCAGGTGGAGTCCATCGAGACGGTCGGCGGCGTGCCGCTCGCCGACACTTTCGTTGTCGTCGAAGTGACCGAATGCGAGATGCACCCTGATTCCGACCACCTTCATGTCTGCAAGGTGACGGACGGCAAGGAGACTTGGCAGGTCGTTTGCGGAGCCCCAAATATGCGTAAGGGCATCAAGACCGCCTTCGCGAAGATTGGGTCCGTCATTCCTGACGGCGGCTTCAAGATTAAGAAGGGCAAGCTGCGCGGCGTGGAGTCCTTCGGCATGTGCTGTTCAGAGAAGGAACTTATGATTGGCGCGGGTGCGTCGGGCATTATTGAGTTCCCGCCTGAGACACCGGCTGGGACGCTCGTGAGGGACGCTGTTCCAGGCGAAAAGCCTGAGACGGTCTTTGAAGTTGAGGTGACTTGGAACCGTCCTGACGCGCTTTCCGTCGTCGGCATTGCGCGTGAATATGCCGCGCTTTATAATCGTCCTCTTAAGTTGCCCACTGTGGACTTCGTCGAAAGCGACCTTGATGTTAATGATGAAGTTAAGGTCATTGTTGAAGACCCGGTGAAGTGTCCGCGCTATACGGCGCGGGTGGTGACGGAAGTTAAGGATGGTCCCTCGCCCGAGGTTATGGCGAAGCGTCTTGAGCTTTGCGGCATGCGTTCGCTGGGGCTTTGCGTCGATGTGACGAACTACGTAATGCTCGAGGTGGGGCAACCCCTGCACGCATTCGACTACACGAAGCTCGCCGAGCGCACAATTGTTGTGCGGGATGCGCGTGAGGGCGAAGTGATGAAGACCCTCGATGGTGTGGAGCGCAAGCTTGACCCGTCGATGCTCGTTATTTGTGATAAGGTTCGTCCGAATGCCGTCGCGGGTATTATGGGCGGCGAGGAAAGTGGTGTCGCGGCGAGTACCGACTCCCTTCTTATTGAGAGCGCCCTCTTTGAGACGACCTCCACTAAGTTCACAGCGACGAAGTTGGGGCTTGCTTCCGAGGCTTCGTATCGCTATATTCGTGGCGTAGACAAGGATCTCGCGGACTTCGCGAGCCGCCGCGTGGCCCACCTTCTTCAGAAGTATGGTGGCGCGAAGATTGCGCGCGGCATTATTGATGTTGATAATCGTGAAAAGCCGCTCAACCCCGATGTCACGCTCGACTTTGACCGTGCGCGCCGTTTGATTGGTATCGACATCCCGAATGAGAAGATGGTGCAGATTCTCGTCGCGCTCGGGTTGACCGCACGTGACGCGGCCCCCTACGCCGATAAGAAGTCCGTCGCCTTTGGCATCCCTTCGTGGCGCTACGACCTTTCGCTTGAGGCGGACCTCGTCGAGGAAATTGCCCGTGAATATGGACTTGATAACATCCCCGATACAATGCCTTCCGCCCCCAGCATCTCGTATCTCTCGCAGGCGAGTTTTGAGGCGAAAGCGCGTATTCGTGAGTGCTGTATCGCGCTCGGGTTCGCGGAAGCGATGCACTATTCGTTCCTTTCTCGCAAAGAAATGGACGACTTTGATGCCCGCAACGCGGCAGAGCGCTTGGTGATTCCGGATCCTGTCTCGGTTGAGTATGGGGTAATGCGCGATTCGCTCTTGCCTCAGATGGTGGGTTCTCTCGGACGTAACGCGGCACATCAGCTGGATAAGGCACTTCTCTTTGAGATTGGCAAGGTATTCTCTAATAAGGAAGGTAAGCCGTCGGAAGCGGAACGCTTGGCACTCGGCTTCTTTGGTCCTGTCGGACGCGAGGCCTTGCGTGAACGCGCGGCGGTTTCGGAAGAAGAGGCACTCCTTTGGATGAAGGGGGTTGTCGTGGAACTCATCACGCGCCTTCACGCGGGGCACCTTGAGTTTGTCGCTACCGATCACCCCGCCTTCGCGAAGGGCGCGGCACTTCAGGTGAAGCTTAATAATCGCCCGATTGGCGTGATGGGCGTTCTTTCGGCGAAGTTGCGTCATCCGTATCGTTTGACGACTCAAATGGCACTTTGCGAGATGGAGCTTAAGCCGCTTCTTAAGAATACGAATGCGGTGGGCAAGCTCAGCCCTGTGCCACAATTCCCGCTCATCCGCCGCGATGTCGCGCTTGTCGCCGACCCCACGGTCACGCACGAACAGATCGCGACAGTGATCCGCAAGAATGGTGGACGCGAACTCGTGAAGATTGAGCTTTTCGATATCTTTAAGGGTAAGGCGCTCAAGGATGGCAAGCGGTCGCTTGCCTACGCGCTCGAGTTCCGTTCGAATGAAAAGACGCTAACGGACTCTGAAGTTGGGCAAGTGTTCCAGCGCATCGTTGATGCGCTCGCGGCATTGTCCGGCGTGGAGGTGCGCGCGAACTAAACGACGTGGGCTCTGGGTTGCTCGCGAATACAGCAGAAATTTCTTTGACCGACATTTCGATACTAGGGGTGCTTCATCCCCCATTTGGAATACTGGGTTCCAGAGGTTCTGCACTACGGCAACGTGGAGTCTTTTATTATCCTTAAGCCACTCTGAATGGCTTGCGCACTCATAATACCCGCCTATAATCCGAACGAACGCCTTCCCGCGCTCCTACGGGCGGTCGCTCCACACTTTGAGCGGGTCATTCTCGTTGATGATGGTTCGATTGAGGGACGCGAATATATAGAAGAGGCGCGGCACTTGGTGAGCGAAGTGCTCGTTCACCCCCAAAATCGCGGCAAGGGTGCCGCGCTCAAGACGGCATTTGCCGCGCTGAAGCTGGGGGAGGACGCGGTTACAGCCGACGCGGACGGACAGCACGCGCCCGAGGACATTTTGCGTGTCGCCGCCGCGCTCAAGACTTGCCGCGAGGGGTTGGTGCTTGGGTGTCGCGAGAGGGAAGGGGCGACTCCGCTCTTAAGTCGGCTCGGGAATGGCTGGTCGCGACTATTTTTCCGCCTTTTACTCGGTTTTAGCGTGAGTGATACCCAAACGGGGCTACGTGGAGTGCCCGCGCCCCTTGTGCCGCGCGTGCGGGAATTGCCAGGTGAGCGGTACGATTACGAGCAGGTTATGCTCCTTGAAGCACGGCACTTTAGGGATAAAGTCGTCGAAGTTCCTATAAAGAAGGTGTATTTCGACGGAAACGCCGCGAGCCACTTTCGTCCGTTCCGCGACACTTTGCGCAACCACATCGCCCTCCTAAAAGCCTTCTTTAAGAGCAGGCGCGCCTAAGCGCCGCGCCGATGGCGAAACTTTCGTGACGAAACTTTCGCCATTTTCTGCTTGCAACGGCGGCTTCGGCGAATGGCTCAGCAAAAGAGGCTAAAATGGGCAAAACAAACTTTTTTCACTTTTTTGCATTTTCCCCCTTGCGGGGGAAGGCAAAATATGCTATACTATTATCATCTTCAACGGATAAGAGGAGAAAGTAAGATGGCTAGACTACTTGATAAATGCTTGATAAGCGCGTGCGCCGCACTCGCGTTTACTGCTGTATCCGCAGCGGTGAGCGATGACTTCGAGAGCACAGAGGCGGGTGCAACGCCCGAGGGTTGGACGGGCAACGGAACTGTTGCTGCCGAAACCTATGAGTATACAAAGGCGGTTGGACTTCCTCTTACAGATAAAGACCATACCAAGTTTCTCTCCGTCTCGGGTCAGGCAGTTCGCACCTATACGACAGAATCGTCGGCGACCTATAAGACCGCGCAGGTGGATATGATGGTCAAGGTTATGGCGGCGGACGATGTTCCTGATGCCCCCGACACCACCAGCGACATTCAGGTTGCCATCGCGACAGGTGCGATTACTGAAGAAGGTAGCACCAAGGCTCCTATCTACATCTATAAGGGTGGTGACACAGCGGCATGGGTAGCGACGGGCAAGTCGTATGAGACCAATACCTGGGTGCGCCTGATGATGGTAATGGATTATGACGACTCCAAGTGCACCGTGACGATTGACGGCGATGTCATCGACACAGTTGCCTTCGTGGGTACTCCTACGGCGGCGACGCAGGTCAGCAATATCACCGTTGAAGGCTTGACCTCGCTTGATGATGTTGTCCTCACGCCGAGCACAGATTCGGCTGCTGACATTACGCCCTTCCCTGCTGAGGCGACGAGTGATGTGGCGAAGGTCGGCGATGATAATGTCCCTGTCAAGCTTAACTGGCTCTACAAGAACGGCATTGATGGAGAGGTGGAGAAAGTCATGGAGACCGAGTGCTCCGACTCGTCTGGTATGACTTACGCCCAGAAGTATGAGGCGGGTCTTGATATTGACGATGGCAAGAAGTTCGAAGTGACCTCAATGACGGTTAAGGACGCTAACACGGCTGCTTTCACGGTGCCGGGCAAGGCAGATGCCTATGAGGTTGTGATTACTGCGGACAACGGCACTCCTTCCACGATGGACTCCTCTAAGATAAAGACGACAACGGATAGTGGTGTGACCACAGCGACAGTCGATCTCACTGGGGTCTCAGGCAAGGTCATCAAGTTCCAGCTCAAGGCTAAGGCTGTTAAGGCTGAGTAATTTCAAAGAAAGGACGCTAGAAAATGAATAAACTTTCAGTTATGATTGCGGCTTCCGCCCTCGCGTTCGGTGCGTGGGCGACCCCGAGCTTCGTGCAATTCTCGTCCGTCGGACCAGACAAGTACGCGGATGGCACAACCGTGGTCGACGGCGAAATCTATGCACTCGTTTCCGTCTCCAACGACGGAAAATTTGAGGGCATTAACGCGGACGGCTCAACCGTCGACAAGAATGATAAAATCCTTTACGCGGCACCGCTCGCGAAAGACGGACACTGCAAGACGGTGGTCTTCACCCTCAAAGAAGAACCGTCCACCTCAAACCTCGCAGTTTACTTGCTCGATACCCGCGTCAAAACGGCGGACGGAGTTACGGTAACCGGCATTGATGAGAACGGTAAGCTCCCCCTCGTCAATAGCTACACGGCAGTTGACGCTATTCAGTCGGGCGAAGTCGTCGCGAAGGCGGAAGGAGCGGCGCAGACAACAGCGCTTGCGACAGTCGCGTTGAGCGATATTCCCGCGCCTACGATTACGGGCATCAAGGTTGTCGGCGCGAAGGTGGAAATCACCGTCGCGAATACCGTCCCTGAGCTTCGCTACACGGTCACTGGCGGTGAAACACCATCCACGATCACCAAGAAGGACCTTGTTTCGGGCATCAATGGTTCTGCCGACGGCATCACCCTCGTGGTGGATGGCGAGGACGCTAAGGATTGCCGCTTCTTCAAGGTAACCCGCGCAACTAAGTAAGGAGGATATGACGATGAATATGAAAAGTATACTATTTGCCGCGACAGCGGTGCTCGCAGTCAGCCTCCAAGCTGCTGTCGAAGCGAACAATACGCTCTGCCGTATTCAGGTTGAGAGTTCGGCGAAAAGCGTGATTGTAGCCGTCCCCCTCGTCGCAGTTGGCTCGGGTGATATCAAGGTCACGGACTACATTATGACCACCAATCTCAAGGAAGGCGACTCCATTCTTCAGTGGAATAGCACGACTTCGGCTTGGGAAGGCTGGGTCATAAATGCTAGCGGTGCATGGGAAGCGGCAACTTCGGTTTCGGTCAGTGGTGTCAGCACAACGGAGACTGCGGATGATTCCGCCCTTGCGCGTGGCGCGGCAGTTTGGCTCAACCGCTCAAGCGAGACGATTGAGGGGAGTACCAGCTTCTACC
The DNA here is from genome assembly GCA_963602475.1 of Lachnospira hominis (ex Liu et al. 2021). GTDB lineage: Bacteria > Verrucomicrobiota > Kiritimatiellia > RFP12 > UBA1067 > UBA1067. The sequence goes on along the minus strand of CAVCJC010000003.1, from coordinate 18,864 downwards.
TCTACGGACAAGTTGCTTCCGACTCGGTCACGCTGACGGCAGAGGCTGGCAAGTATACCCTCCTCGGCAACCCCACCACCAGCACCCTCGACCTCAGCACACTCACGTGGAACGATTGCACGGTAGGCGATACCATCTATCTGAGTAGCGAAACTGCAGGCGTTATTAAACACTATGAGTATCGGGTTCCTACTGACGGGGATACCGCGAAATGGTGCTCGAAGACAGTTACGAAGAATGAAAAGGGTTTTTCGAAGACGACCTATACGGCGATTTCTTCGGGAGCAGTTACCCTTGCGCCTGGCGAAGGATTTTGGTATAATAGTAAAGGTACAGCGACTCCAACTGTGACAATTGAGTAATTTTGAGAGGAGAAAGAAATGAAAAGTAAAATTATAGCGGCTTTGCTGACAGCGACCTTCGCGTCCGTTGTCTCGGCACAGGTTCTCTATTGGCAAGTGAACCCGTCT
>CAVCJC010000003.1:1766-18130 GCA_963602475.1 Lachnospira hominis (ex Liu et al. 2021) | reverse complement strand
GTTGCTCGGTCGGAAACTTTTACATCTGACAACTTCGGCAATGCTCTTCAAGATGCGGCTAACTTCAACGCTAATTGGTCGAGTATCAACGCTATTGGTTCGGGTCTGGCCTTTACGGCAATTCCTGAGCCGACGAGTGGGCTTATGCTTCTTGTGGGCGCGGCCATCTTGGGTCTGCGTCGCAAGCGTCAACAGATTTAAATCATTAACTTTCCTTTCTGTTATGATTGGGGGGGGCGCATATGCGCCCTCTTTTATTTTGAGCGAGCGGGGGTGAGCGGCTAAGGGGGCTAGAGGGGTTAGAGAGGCTAGAGCTAGATTTTCTAGAAGTTCTAGCCAATCTAGAACAACTAGAAAATCAGCAACTCACCCCCTTGAGAAAGTAGGCTGTTTTTGCTATAATCTTAGGTGAAATGAGTAGAAGTAGTTTGAAAGGTGGGCGCTAATGCCTGAGATGAGACGGCCTAAGCTTTATGTGGCAACACATAATAAGCATAAAATCCGTGAAATCGGCGAGATAATGTCCGATTACGAGATTGTCGCTGACAATCCCGAGGGCGCTGAGGAAACGGCGGCGACCTTCGAGGGGAATGCGCTCATCAAGGTGCGTGCCATTGCGGCGCGGCACTTTGGTTCGTGGTGTTTAGCCGACGATTCGGGTCTCTGTGTAGACTTTCTCAACGGAGCCCCCGGCGTGCATAGTGCACGCTATGCGGGTGAGCCTTGTGATACGGCGGCAAATAATGCGCTCTTGATGAAAAACCTCGCGGGCGTATCTAATCGCCACGCGGCATTTGTTTCGGCGGTTGCTCTCATTGACCCCACAGGCAAAGAGCATGTCGTCGTCGGTAAGTGCCACGGCTTCATCGCCGAGACTCCCTCGGGCAACGGAGGCTTCGGGTACGATCCACTCTTCATTCCTGAGGGCTACGAGAAGACATATGCCGACTTGACGGAAGACGAGAAAAACGCGATTTCTCATCGCGGACGCGCCCTGCAAGCGGCGCGGGAGGTTCTAGACGCGGCAAAAGTTCCGCGCAAAAGTCGCCTTCTCCCTTGGCTTCAGTTTTTCCGTATCGTGAACTTGCCGACGCTACCGGGGGATGTTCTTGTCGGCGCGGCACTTGCAATTGCCGCGTGCAAGAACTCAATAGGGCACTTCTCGCCGTCGGCACTTGTGGCATCCGTCTTGGCTTCGTGCTGTCTCTATCTTTACGGCCTTGCCGACAACGACATTGTCGGCGCGGCGACGGACACTGACCGTCCGATTCCGCGCGGCGAAATCTCGCTCACGGCGGCACGCTTGGCGCGGGGTGGATGCTGGCTTGGAGCCCTCATTTGTGCTGTCGCGGGAGGGCTTCCGTTCGCGTGGGGACTCCTCGCTTGTGCGCTTCTCGCCGCGATTATTGCCTATAACCGCCTGAAGATCGCGGTTTTGATGGGACTTTGTCGCGGACTCAATGTGCTTTTGGGCGCGGCAGTTTTTGGGGCGGTCACTTTGGGGTCCGTACCCGTCCTTGGCGCGGCACTTATTTGGACGCTCTTTATTACGGCTGTTACCAAGTATTCAGAAGGTGAGCACGCCGATCCCGCGAAGCAACGCCGCGTTGGGGTCTTGATTGGGTCGCTCATCTACCTGCAACTCGCCGTGCTTGTCGGGGCGACGCTATTTTGTCCAGTGCGTCCGCTTCAAGCCTTCCTTATTACTGGGGCGATTTTGCTTCTCGTCCTTCGGTTTATGAAGCGGGCACTGCCGCGTGTGGAGGCCTCATGAAGATATTATTACGGGGCGCAAGGGACTGCGCCCCCTACCGTGAGGAGAACTTATGAGAAAGTTAACAGTCATTGCTGCTGGGCTTGGGTGGGAAGTGCTCACCCGTAATAAGACGGAGAAAATTGCGGATCTCACCTTCACGCCCAAAGAAAGTGTCTTCCCTGCCGTCACTTGTGTTGCTCAGGCGAGTTTGCGCACGGGGCTTTCTCCCGCCGAACACGGGATGGTCAGCAACGGAAAGTGGATGGATGACCTGCGCAAGCCCCTCTTCTGGGAACAGAGTGCCCGCCTTGTGAAAGGGAAGCGTGTTTGGGAGCGTGAGAACGGGGAATGCTCCGTCGGACTCTTCTTCCTTCAGCAGTCGTTGGGCGAAGAGGCGAGTGTCATTGTTTCGCCCGCGCCCATCCATAAGCACGGTGGCGGAATGATTATGAGTTGCTATACACGCCCGACTGAGATGGCGAAGGTCATTAGCCGCGTGGCAGGGAACTTTCCGCTCTATCGTTATTGGGGGCCGCTCGCTTCCGCGAAAGTCGGACGCAACTGCATTGCGTGGTTTGAAACTATGACGAGTGTGCAAGATGTCGAAGAAGCGTACCTCTATTTGCCGACCCTGGACTATGCCGCCCAGAAGTATGGACCTGGCAGTGCACAAGACCGCGCGGCATTTCGTGAGTTTTCGCGGCAGATTGAGTCCCTCTCGCGCCTTTGTATGCAACGCGGATGCTCGATGCGCGTCATTGGCGACTACAATATTACCCCTGTGACGGAACCTGCGGTGCGTCCGAATGTCGTCCTTCGCCGTGCAGGGCTCTTTAAGACACGCACCATAAAAGGAATGGCGTATCCCGACTTCTATCAATCGTCCGCCTTCGCGATGTGCGACCACGAGTTTTGTGTATTAGAGGGTGAGAAGGCGGCGGAAGCTGAGAAGGTGCTCCTCGCGACAGGTGACTACACCCTGCCAGGACCCGAGGCTATTCCTAATAAGCGCATTCTTCTCGCGAAACAAGGTTCGTGGTGCGAATACAAGTGGTGGACTGATGAGCGTGAGGCACCCGACTTCGCTACACATGTCGATATTCACAACAAACCTGGCTACGATCCGCGTGAACTTTTCTTCTTCTGTCGTGGAGAAGTGAAGGGCACCCACGGACGCAAGTGCGAGGTGGCTTATTCTGAAGGAGGTGGACTATGAAAATGAACTTCTGTGTGTCTGTTGGGGCATTCTTCGTTGGAATTGCGCTTGGCTTTGGGCTTGCCCCACGGGAAAGTGCGTCGAAGGCAGCGTCCATTGAGCCGACAACTGCCGCGCCCAAAAAGAAGGACATCCTGCCCAAGCGCGAAGTGCCGCGCTCCGAGGCGGTTGCCCCTCAGGAGAAAATGGAGGAAGCCCCTGTCGTCACTCATGACGCAGTGAAAGATGCGAAGCCTAGCTCGCGCCACGAGGACTTTTTTGCACGGATGAAACGGGAGCGTCCGAAGGATTATATCCAGATGACGAACAATATGGCGAAGGCGAGAGCGGAGCGCCGCGCTAAAGTGAAAGACAACCTCAATTTCTTGGCATCCATAGATGTTTCGAAGTTCAGTGAGGAGGCGACAGCGACGCACGAACGCCTTCAGGAATTGATTGCACGGCAGGAGGAACTCAATGAAAAGTTGAATCCCTTGGAGCGGGAGAATGTGAGCGAAGAGGAGCGGCGCAAGAACTTCGAGGAGATGATGAATATTGCCTTAGAAATAGGTGAACTCAACGCGACAGAACGCGATACACTCTTTCGGACGGTTGCCGAGGAGATGGGGTGCGCCGAAGATGATGCGGATACTTTTGTAGAAACACTTACGGACATCATTGACGCGACAGGCGGCAACTTCGGCGGGTTCGGTCCGCGTCGCACTCCGCCGCCGCGTCCACCGAGAGGAGGAGAAACGAAATGAAAGAGAAGAAGAAAGTAAAGGCGATTCAGGATATCGTCGATTTGGCGAGCGCCTTCTATGGGAGCGCCGTCCTTTTTGCCGCGCTGGATGTGAATCTCTTTGAGCAAGTTGAGAAGGGGACGCTCGACACCTCGGCGCGCGGCATGCGCCTTTTGGCGGATGCTTGTGTGGCGCTCGGGCTTCTCGCGAAGAAGGGCAATACCTATTCGAATACGCCGCCCACGCAAGCGACACTCATTCCGGGTGCCCCTGCCGACTTGACGAAAGCTATCCGTTATAATCGCGATGTGTATAGCGCGTGGGGCAAGCTCGCGGACTTTGCCCGCACGGGACATCCCGTGGAGAAACCCGCCATTCATCTTGGCGAGGACGCGACACGCACGAAGGCTTTTGCCGCGGCGATGTTTGGTCGCGCGATGGGCATTGGGCGTGGCGTTGTGCCGCTTCTTGATTTGCCGCGCAAGGACGGTGCGCGGGTGCTTGATTTGGCGGGAGGTCCGGGCGCTTACGCGATTTTGATGTGCCAGCGTTGTGAGGAACTTCGGGTAACGACGGTCGATTTGCCCGCGATTAGTGCGGAAGCCGAGGGGTATGTAACGCGGGCGGGACTCGCTGGTCGCATCACTTGTCAGGCGGGCGATTACCACACGGACGACTTTGGCGAGGGACTCTATGACGCGGTCACGATCTTCGGTGCCCTCCACCAGGAAGCCTCGGTAGACATTGTGGCGATTCTGAAGAAGGCGTATCGGGCCCTGAAGGCGGGAGGGCAGATTTTCATCCTCGACATGATGACGGACGCCTCTCACACCGCGCCCGCCTTCTCGGCTCTTTTCGCCGTCAATATGGCTCTCACTACTGAAAATGGCTGGGTTTTCGCGGATTCGGAGCTGAAAGAATGGCTCAAAGAAGCGGGTTTTGTGCCAGGTCCCACGGTCGCTGTGCCGCCCCCCATGCCCCATTGGCTCGTCATGGCTGAAAAGAAATTTTGAACTTCGGACTTGACGAAAAGACGATAATAGTGTAAAATATTAGTCAAACAATCGGAACTAGAAGAAATGTCAGTATTCGGTAAGATAAGGTCGCTGTTCTCAACGGACATCGGCATCGATTTAGGTACGGCGAATTCGCTCGTATACGCGAAGGATCGTGGCATCGTTTTGCGCGAACCTTCCGTCGTCGCTATTCAGGCGGGCTCCAAGCGAGTCCTCGCTGTGGGTGATGAGGCGAAGCGCATGTTGGGGCGCACGCCCGGTAATATTATCGCGATTCGTCCAATGAAATCGGGCGTTATTGCCGACTTCGATATTACCGAGGCGATGATCGCCTATTTCATCCGTAAGGTCTGCCCGCACCGCTTCTACTCAAGTATGAAGTGGGCGCGGCCGCGTATGGTTATCGCGGTGCCGAGCGGCATTACGGAAGTCGAGAAGCGGGCGGTGGAAGACGCGGCGCAAAAAGCGGGCGCGGGCAAGGTGTTCCTCATCGAGGAGCCGATGGCCGCCGCGATTGGTGTCGGGCTTCCCGTCAGCGAACCGGCGGGCTCTATGATTGTCGACATCGGCGGTGGTACGTGCGAAGTCGCGATTATTTCGCTCGCGGGTATCGTCCATAGCTATTCCGCACGTCAAGCGGGCGGTGACGCGATGGATGAATGCATTATGAAGTATGTGCAACGCGTCTATAACCTGCTTATTGGCGAACGCATGGCTGAGATGATCAAGATTGAGATCGGCAGTGCTTTCCCAACAGGTGAGGAAAAGACGCTCGAAATCAAAGGTAGGGATATTGTCGCGGGGTTGCCAAAGACTCTTACGATAACTTCCGAAGAAATCCGAAACGCTCTCAAAGATCCCGTGGGGCAGATTGTGGATGCCGTCCGTATTACGCTCGACAAGTGCGAGCCAGAATTGGCGGCGGACCTCGTCGACCGTGGGCTCGTACTCTCGGGCGGCAGTTCGCAGTTGCGCGGACTCGACAAGCTCTTGATGGAACAGACAGGACTGCCCGTGACCATCGCCGAAGATCCACTCTCGGCGGTTGCGGAAGGTACGGGTGTCGTGATGAACGAGCTGGATTTCCTCGCGAAGAATAAAAGCGAATCGTAAAGTCCTAGGCGAGTCCAGACGCTCCCAGTGACAAAGTGACGAAGGATTCGCGTAAATGAGAACGAACAAGACGGCGGTAATAACTGCGTTGGCTCTCGCCATCGTCGGTAGCGTCGTTCTCGCTGTCTTTCGTGAAGCTTCTATCGAGGGAGTCTATCCCGTCGAGCGAGCGAAGTGCTTATTCACGCGGCACATTTGGGCGCGAGCGAAAGGTGCGTTTAATGGGGTTGTGTATGCCCGTGAGAATGCCCAGCTTAAGCGCGAAATTGCCGCGCTTTCAATGACGCTCGGGGATAATGAGCGGCTGGAGGCGGAAAATGCCCATTTGCGCGAAGTGCTCGGCTATGCCCAGCGAGAGCCTGGCAAGTGGATTGCCGCGCCCATACTTTCCGAGGGCGGCGCGTCGGCGGGGGCGCGCAAGACCATTCGCGTCGGCAAGGGTTCGCTCGCAGGTGTCGCCAAAGACCAAATCGTCCGTGTGCCCGAGGGACTGGTTGGACGGGTCGAGTCGGTCACACCTCACACCGCGCAGATTTTGCTCATTACGGACCCCTCCCTCAAGGTCTCCTGTGTAATAGAGGGGGCGGCAAGTCGGGTTTTAGGTATTTTGTCAGGTGGTACGGAAGAGATGCTCGTCTTATCGCATATGACGGCGGGCGCATCAATTCCGCCGCGTGCACGCGTCTTAACATCGGGTCTCGGTGGGGTCTTCCCAGCGGGAATTACGGTTGGCACATTTCTCTCTGATAAGTATAGCTCGGACGAAGTTATGCCGAGTATGCGGACGGGTGAAGTGCAACCAGCCGTAGACTTCGCGGCTTTAGAGGATGTCTTCATTCGTCATGAAAACTGAGTTCACAGCTTTGGCGTTTGCGATAGTCGTCCTCATCCTCGGGGGCGCGGCGGAAGAATTGTCGCCGAACTTCTTGGGCGTGGGGCTTCCGTTCCTCTTTTCCATCGTCATTTGGTTTGCGATGCGCACGACTTATCTCGCGACTTTCGTCTTTGCGCTCGCGGCGGGCACGATGGAAGATGCGCTTGCGGGGCTTCCGTTTGTGATGAGTACGAGTTACTTCGTGCTTTCCGCCGCTACTATGCGCATCTTTCGGTTGCCTGTCGTCATTGCCCCGCTCCTTTATCTCGGCTATCAATTTTGGCTGTGGCTCTGGGTCGCCGATTTGAATGGAAGCCTCTTCACGCGTTCGCTTGTGGCCTTGCCCGTCGGCGCCGTTGTCGCGTTCGTTGTTTCGGAATTGCTCGATTACATTGTGCACGAAGGAGGGCTCTATGAGAAGTGAAGCCTTTTCTTCGCGCCTCGTCTGCGCAGTGGCGGGTGGATTCATTGTCCTTGGCTTCCTCGTTCTCGCTGTGAAGCTGAAGGTGGTGCAACTCGAGCAGGCGGCTCTCTATAAGGATAAACAGGAAGCGCAGTCCATTCGCACCGTCCTCACGGCGGGATGCCGCGGACGCATTCTTGACTGCCAAGGTCGGGTGCTCGCGGATAATGTCGGCTTGCGCCAGATTGTGGTGCGTCCCGAGGTCTTCCAGAAGAAGTCGACGGGCAATACCATCTCGAATATCGTCGCCGCCATTACGCGGGCGGAAGCTATTATCGGTCGCTCCGCAGATATTACGCCACGTGCCATTGCGCGTCATGTTAAGCAGGTTCTCGCGCTACCCTTTGTCGCGTGGAACTCAGTTAGCGATGAGGAATTGGCGCGCTTCTATGAGCACGAACGCGATCTGCCCGGCTTCGCTTGTGAAGTGGAAATCTCGCGGCATTATCCGTATGGGAGTTCCGCCGCGCACTTGATTGGACGCGTTGGGCGCGATAGCATCCGTGCTGTCACAGGTGAGAAGCGCGTCAACTTCGATGACCGAGAAATGCGTGGACGCGAAGGAATTGAGCGCTTCTATGATGGCTTCTTGCGGGGACGCCCCGGCACGGAAAATGTGCTGGTCGACGCGCGCGGCTTCGCCATTAAGGAATGGGTTGTTGTTGAGCCGAAGAAGGGTCCTGATTTGCAATTGACGCTAGACGCGGAAATCCAGTTGGCAGTCGAAGAGGTGCTCAAGGGACGCGTCGGGGCGTGCGTCGTTCTAGATGCTGAGACAGGCGATGTGCTCGCGGCGGCGAGTGCCCCCACTTATAACCTTAATGATTGCGTGCCAGTCTTTACTTCCGAGTATTATGAGACGCTGAAGAATGATAAGTCGAAGCCACTTTTGAACCGTGCGCTTGTCGGACTCTATCCGCCCGGCTCTACCTTTAAGCCCATTTGCGCCTTGGCAGGGCTTGAGAAGGACTGGACTGCCGATAAGCTTTATGAATGCACGGGGGCTTATGTGCTCGGCAAGATGCATATTCGCTGTACGGCACGCTGGGGGCACGGCTACCTCGACATTCGAGATGCGCTTAAGAAGAGTTGCAATCCGTTTTTCTGCAATTTGGGTCTTCAGACAGGCACGAACGCCCTTTGTGAGGCGGCGCGTGCTTTTGGACTCGGCGCAGGCACAGGAATCGACTTCCCCTCTGACGCGGCGGGGGTTGTGCCAGACGCGAATTGGAAGCGGACTCATTACAATGAGGCGTGGTTTATGGGTGACCTCGCCCAGATGTCTATTGGACAAGGTATGCTTCTCGTCTCGCCTCTGCAAATGGCGCGGGTGGCGGGTGCGCTCGGGACGGGCTATCTCGTCACGCCCCACATAAAGGCGAACTCCCTCGTGGAAGCGCACAAGTTACCATTCAAGGAAGAAAATCTGCAGGTGGTCCGTGAAGGCATGCGCCGCGTGGTGGATGGTGGTACGGGTCGGCGCGGCGGAGAGGGCGTGGAAGCCTATGTCATTGGCAAGACGGGCACGGCGGAGGTGGGTTCGGCGACCAATCGCCGCAAGCATACGTGGTTTATCGCCTACGCAGAGGCGAATGAGCTGACCTCGAAGTTGACGGCTCTCTCGCGTCGCGTCGCCATCGCGATGGTCATTGAGCGCGGCGAATCGGGCGGTGGCACAACGGCTCCGCTCGTGGCGCGCGTCCTTAAGAGCATCTATAACGCGAAGGAGGCCTCGCTGTGAAACTTCGCGTCCGTGATTTTAGCTTTACTTCCTTCATCACGATGCTTGTGCTCGTGGGGCTGGGGGTCACGGCCATTGCCTCGGCGGGCGGGGCACGCGGCGGTGCATTCGCGACGATGTGGCAGGCGACGCTCGCGACGGCGCTCTTTGGACTCGTCCTTTACTTCATCTTGGCGTTCATTGATTACCGCATAATCGCCGATTTGCTTTCCGTGCCGCTCTATGTTTTCGCGCTGGTGACGCTCATTGCCGTCCTCGTCTTTGGCTCGACCATCTATGGCGGACGCCGTTGGCTGTGGTTCTTCCAGCCAAGCGAGATTTCGAAGCTTTGCATTATCCTCTTCATTGCGCAATTCTTTGGCAGAGTCGGGGAACGCTTTAAAGGACAATACGGATTCCGTGGCTTCCTTACAGCGGGCGTTCTCGCGGGAATTCCCTGCTTGTTGATTCTGCTCGAGCCCGACTTAGGGACGGCGCTCACGCTTGTGCCCGCCCTGACGGTGATGTTGCTGACGGCGGGTGTTTGGCGCAAAGGCATTTTGCTTATGCTTGTCGTGGGTGGACTCTTCTCCGCACTCATTCTAGGCGCGGTTTATGAGGCGGAAAAGCCGGGCGTGCCCGAACAGCGCAGCGAGGCGATTTTGCGTTATGTGCCGCTGAAGGCTCACCAAGTGTCGCGAATCAAGACTTTCCTTTTCCCAGGGGAAGATCCGCGTGGCGCGGGCTACAACTTGGCTCAGGCGAAGATTTCGATTGGCACAGGCGGCTTTCTAGGTAAGGGTATAGGCAAGGGCGAGAATAACCGCCTTAAGAATCTGCCGCCTTCCGTTTCGATGAATGACTTCATCTTTTGTGTCTGGGCGGAAGAGACGGGCTTCTTGGGTTCGCTTACTCTTCTGACGCTCTTTATGATTCTTTGCCTCTCGGGCGTGGTCATTGCTTTTCGTGCGGTTGACTTACGCGGCAGGCTTATCGCCATCGGCATTTCTACTCTTATATTCGTCCATGTCTACATCAATGTGGGTATGGCAATAGGGCTTGTGCCCATCACGGGACTGCCCTTACCTTTCATTTCATCAGGGCGCACATTTTTGGTGACGGTAATGTGCGGACTTGGCATCGTTCAAAGTATATCGTTACACAACAATGAGGAGTTGGTATGAACCTATTTGGTTGGTTGAAGCGTTCTAAAATGAAACGCGAGATCATAATAAATGTTGAAAAGCTTGAGACACGCGTGGCAGTGCTCGAGAATGGACGGCTCGAGGAGTTTATGGTCGAGCATCCCGAGGAAGAGCGCCTCGTCGGCAGTGTCTTTAAAGGACGCATCCAGAATCTTGAAAACGACCTTCAGGCGGCGTTCGTGGATATTGGCCTTAAAAAGAATGCGTTTCTCCACTATTGGGATATTATGCCCGATGAAGAAGCTTTGCTGGACGAGGATGATTCGCCGCGTTCGAAGGGGCGCCGCGCTTCGCGTCTCTCGGACGCTGAAATTGCTAAGCGCTTTCCTCCAGGGAGTGAGATTGTGGTGCAGGTCACAAAGGGACCAATCTCCACGAAGGGTCCGCGTGTTGTCGCGAATCTTTCTATCCCCGGACGCTACTTGGTGATGATGCCAGGCGCGAAAGACGCGCGGGGTATTCCTTTGCGCGGCGTTTCGAAGAAGATTGGGGACGCGAAGGAGCGCGTCCGCCTGAAACAGATTCTCGACCGCTTGCCGCTCCCTGAGAATGTCGGGGTCGTCGTGCGTACGGCGGGTATGGGGGCGACAGCACGCGCTTTTGCACGCGATTTGCGCAATCTCGTCTCCATTTGGAATGAGATGCAGGGGAATATCCGTAATTTGCGTACGCCCTGCTGTATTTTCCAAGAGCCGGACCTTTGCGAACGCGTGGTGCGCGATTGGTTGACGGAAGATGTGGACGCGATTATCATTGATGACGCGAAGAGCTTTGATAATATGCGCGAGATTACATCCCGCATTTCCCGTCGCGCCAAAGCGAAGATTCGTCGTTATGATGGTGACGCGAATATCTTTGACCATTACGGACTCGACCGCCAGTTGAGCGAGGCGTTTGCGCGTAAAGTGCCGCTGAAGTCGGGCGGGTACCTCGTGATTGATGAAACCGAGGCGCTTATCGCCGTCGATGTGAACACGGGGCACTATAAGGGCAATGGTTCGCAGGAAGACGCGATTCTCGAAGTGAACTTGCAGGCGGTTGACGAGGTGGCACGGCAGTTGCGCTTGCGCAATATCGGCGGCTTGGTGGTACTCGACCTCATTGACATGAAGAGCCGCAAGCACCAGAAGCAGGTGTGCCGCGCGCTAAAGGAAGCGCTCCGCCGCGATCGGGCACGCACCAATGTGCTTGATATTAGCGAACTTGGACTTCTTGAGATGTCGCGTCAGCGCCAAGACCAGTCCATTCTCTCGCAGTTGACTTCAACTTGCCCCTATTGCCAAGGGCGTGGCATTGTGAAGAGTCCGCTCGCCGTCTCCATTGAGATTCAGCGTCGCCTCATTACGCTTCTTAAGAAGGCTGCTTCTATGAATAAGCCGTTCGAGCCCAAGATTGTCATTGCCCCGCAGGTCATGCAGCGTTTGCGCACCGAAGACGCGGCAATTCTCGCGGGCATTCAGAAGGAATATAATACCCGCTTAACTTTTGTCTCGGAGTTACACCGCCATCCCGAGGCGTTCTCAATCCTTGACGCGGCCACCTCGCAAGTCTTGTATTCGCAAACATGAAAATAAAGACTCTTCTATTTGTCGCGCTCCTTGCGCCAATCGTAGATGTTTATGCGCTCGATACGCCCGCGCCACTCGTGTGGACGGACGAGTCGAAGTCGCGTATGGCGGTGAGTGCCGATCGGCTCGCCGCCGATCGTGAGACGGGGGCCTTTACGGCGACGGGGAATGTCCGCGTCGTTTCGTGGCCATTCGAGCTTATTTCGGACTCTGTGACGCGGAATGAGAAAGGGGAGCTGAAGCTCGCTGACCCCTCCAGCGTAACGACCTGTACGAATGAGTGGGAGCACTTGCACTGGCGCATCTATGGTGAGTTTAAGTATGCGACGGACGACTATGTGCTTCTTCGCAATGTTAAACTGCGCCTCTTTGATATCCCCGTCTTCTGGATGCCCATTTGGTATTATCCGCTCAATACGGACTACGGTTGGCGCGTGATGCCAGGTTACACGAGCCGCTGGGGCGTATATGTGATGACGAAGTATGTCTACAAGATTGCGGGTAGCTTCGAGGAAGGCGCGTGGGGACTGGGCGCGAATACGCGTGTCGACCTGCGTAAGATGAATGGACTTGGCTTGGGGCAAACCTTCAATTGGCAACTCGGCTCATTTGGACGCGGCAAATTCAAGGTCTACTACGCGGCGGACGAGGACTACGACCGTTATCAGCGGCACTGGTCGGACGAGAGCCGCTGGAATTACCAGAACTGGGGTAGTACCATAGATCGCAACCGCTATGCGTTAACCCTCGACCACCGCTGGGAGCCAACCGAACGGGATGTAGTGAGGGTAGACGCGGCATATTTGAGCGACTCGTACATTCAGCAGGACTTCTTGCGTCCGAAACTCTTCGGTATTAAAAATGATTTGACCCTGTGGGACTCGAGCGAAATTGCTTGGGAGCACATCGAGATGCTGATGAGCTTTGGTCTCAACATCTCGGGTCCGTTGAATGACTTTTATTCGGGTGTCTCGCGTCTGCCTGAGGCGTACTTCGATATGAACCCGACTTCCATCTTCGGGTTGCCGCTCATTTATGACTCCTCCACGCGTCTTGGGTGGCTTGACCGCCAGGCGGCAAAGTATGGTACGGCGGCAACCGCCTTGCCGTACCGTTATAATCCAGGTCCTTGGGCGGACTACCAAGCCTTCCGCTTCGATACTTACCATCGTGTCTCTTGGCCGTTTAAGGTGGCGGATCTCCTCTCCATAGTGCCGCGCGTCGGCTATCGCGGCACTTTCTGGAATGCGTCGGGTAAGACTTGGGACTCAGAATTGCGCACGACGCGTAATGATGACAATGTCTATCGTTCCATTATCGAAGGTGGCGTGACGCTCTCTATGCGGGGACGCGCCGACTTTGGTGATTGGTCGCATGTGGTTGAGCCGTATCTCGATGTGCTTGTGCAGGATGCTTCCTACTCGGGGCTTTCCTCGGCTTCGCGTCCGCTTCAATTTGACGCGATTGATGGCAGCTTTGATTGGCTCGATCAATTTGGTTCGCGTAGCCGCAATTTGCCGTATTCGTGGTATGGTGCGACACTGGGACTGCGTAATACCTTCTATAAGAAGGATGAGAATGGCGACCGCCGTCCCGTCCTTGACTTTGATCTCTATACGCGCATGCAGTTTAATGACACGCATTGGACGGACGATGATGCGCATCACCGCCTCACGAAAGATCCAGAAGATCCGAATTATGGCGGCAGTGGCGATGTCGTTTATGTGCCAGGCTTCCGCACGCGCTGGATGCCGTCCAAGATGACTCAATTTGCCGCGTGTGCCGAATGGGATGGTGAGGATGATACGCTCGCGTACGGCTCACTCTCGTGGAAACAGCGCCTGTGTGAGAAAATTGCCTTTGAACTTAGTTATACGCGGCGCGATAATCGCTGGTGGGACTATGCCTCCTCGGATACAACAGGCACTTACGCGGACTACTTTAACTGGACGAAGCTTTCGTACATTCAGCTCTCGCTCGACCACGATGTCTGCGACTTCTTCGCGTGGGGTCCCTACATTTCCTACGACTGCGAAGAGGCGGATATTGATGAAATCGGTGGATGGTTTGATTTGCGGACGGACTGCCTAGGCTTTCGTTTCTACGCGAGCCACCAAACTTCCTACCGCCGCGTAGACGGCTCGAAGTATCTCGCCGACAACCGCTTTGGATTCTTCATCTACTTGCGTGCACTCGGGCCCGACATGGCAACACCCCTCGGAGAATAATCAGCCTCTATGCGTAAAGCCCGCCAGTCCGCAGTCGAAAGACTTGAGAAATATCTCGTGAAGGTCATTCAGGAGAAGGGGGCTGATCGCGATGTTTCGGACGGTATGCGCACGCTTTTACGCGTCCTGAAGGTGCTGAGTTATGGTTTCGCGGCAGTTGTAGCCATTCGCTACTTCTTCTACCGCATAGGGCTTCTGCGGCGCTTCCCCTTGGGAATCCAAGTTATTTCCATCGGCAATGTGACGGCGGGCGGCACAGGCAAGACTCCTGTAACGGAACTCTTTGCCCGCACCCTCGCGGCGGAAGGGCGCCGCGTCGCCATTCTTTCCCGTGGTTACCGCCGCAAGGAGCGCCCCTTCTGGCAACGTGTCTGGGCGCAGTCCGTCACGCCGCCGCTCGTGGTTTCGGATGGCCGCCGCGTTTTGCTCGACGCGGCGACAGGCGGCGATGAACCCTATATGCTCGCGTCTAACTTGCCCGGTGTCGCCGTTGTCGTTGACCGTGACCGCGTGAAGGCGGGACGCTGGGCGGTAAAGCGGCTCGGATGTGATACACTTATTCTGGATGATGGCTTTCAATATCAACGACTTAAGCACTCCATAGAGGTTGTGCTTGTGGACGCGACGAATCCCTTCGGCAACGGCAATATGCTCCCGCGCGGCATTTTGCGCGAGCCGGTCCGTCATCTGAAGCGAGCGGATATCATCTTCCTTACAAAGTGCCCCGACGATACGACGGAAGTGACGCGGGAGATTCGCCAGTATAATCAGACGGCGGAAATTGTGGAATGCCGTCATACGCCGAAACTTCTGCGCGATGTGTGGAGCCGCGAGGAGTTTCCGCTCGAATGGCTGAAAGGTAAGACGCTCTGCACGCTCTCGGGCATCGCCTCGCCGCGTGGCTTTGAGGACTCTTTGCGGCATATGGGCGCGAAAGTGGTGTGGTGTGAACGCTATGCCGACCACCACCGCTACGACCCCAGCGAGATTCTCTATGCCCTCAACCGCACGGCGGATATTGGCGCGCAGGCACTTGTGACGACCGAGAAGGATGCGGTGCGCTTTCCGCGTTTTGAGACGACCCCCGTTAAATGCCTCTACTTGCGCATTGCCATTGACATCCTGAAGGGGCGCGACTATTTCACCCGTATTATTAACCGCATATGTTATTACGATTATGGCAGTAAGCATTGAATACGAAAAGAAGATAGGCGGGGTACTTATCGGCATTGACGAAGCAGGGCGTGGCCCTCTCGTCGGCGGCGTATATGCCGCGGCTGTGACAGTCCCTTTCGAGTCGCTACAGAATCTGTTGGAAGACGACTGGCGCGAAGTCGATGACTCTAAGAAGATGCCCGAAAAGAAGCGCGACCAACTCGTGCAGACGATTAAAATGACGCGGGGATGCCGCTGGGCAGTCGCGAGTGCCTCCGCCAAGGAAATCGACGAGATTAACATCCTTGAGGCGACGCACCTAGCGATGCGCCGCGCGGCAGAAGATCTCGTCGCTCAGATGGGTGACGACGCAAAAGAGGCGCACATTCTCGTGGACGGCTTGCCCGTGGAAGGCTTGCCCCTCCCCTCAACGGCTATCATAAAGGGCGACGGACTCTCCCTTCTTGTCGCGGCCGCTTCCATCCTCGCCAAGGCGGCGCGTGATGAAGATTGTCGGCGGCTTGATAAGCTCTATCCTGGCTATGGATTCGCGAAGCATAAGGGCTACCCGACCGTGGCGCACCTAAAGGCGCTCTCTATCTTGGGCCCGTGTCCCGAGCATCGCATGACTTTTGCGCCCGTTATTAAGGCGAATTCGGCGACTTTTCGCTTCTAATTTTGCCTCATAGGTTTCGCCTATGGCGGAAAGCTCTGACTTCCGAATGGCGGCGCGGCGCAAAATATGATAAAATATTATGCGTTGACCCCGTTGGGGGGTCTCTACTAGAAGGAGTCGATGACATGAGCGACACAGTAAAGAAATTGCATGCCGAGACACTCGCGATTCACGCGGGTTGGAACGGCGACCCGGCGACGGACGCCTGCGCGGTGCCCGTCTACCGTACGACGGCGTATAACTTTAAGAACGCACAGGATGGTGCGGACCGCTTTGCACTGAAGAAGGCGGCGAACATCTATGCGCGACTGATGAACCCGACGGAAGATGTCCTGGAGAAGCGTCTCGCGGCACTTGAGGGTGGCGCGGCGGCTATCACGGTCTCTTCGGGCACGGCGGCGATCTACTTCACAGTCCTGAATATCGCCGCCTCGGGCGATGAGTTTGTCTCGGCTTCTAACCTCTATGGCGGAACTTACACCCAGTTTGATGTGATTCTGCCCCAGTCGAGCAACATCCATGCGCGCTATGTGAAGGTAAATGACTTCGCGGCGACAGAAGCGGCAATTAATGAGAAGACGCGCTTTGTTTACATTGAGACTATCGGCAACCCGGGTCTCGATGTCGCGGATATCGAACAATATGCCGCGCT
>CAVCJC010000003.1:0-1531 GCA_963602475.1 Lachnospira hominis (ex Liu et al. 2021) | reverse complement strand
CAGCTCGCGGGTAAACTCGCGTTCATCACGCGCTTCCGCACGGTGCCTTTGCGCAACTTGGGTCCGACCCTCTCGCCTGACGCGAACTGGATCTTCCTGCAGGGCGTGGAGTCGCTTCCACTTCGTGCGGCGCGGCACTCCGAGAATGCGCTCGCCGTCGCCAAGTACCTGAAGAACCATCCGAAAGTGGCGTGGGTGCGCTACCCAGGTCTCGAGGGCGACCCCTCGCATGAACTCGCCAAGAAGTACCTGCCCAATGGCGCGGGCGGAATGGTCGTCTTCGGCGTGAAAGGCGGCGTGAAGGAAGGTATCACGGTCGTGGATAACCTTAAGCTCTTTACGCAACTCGCCAATGTCGGTGACGCGCGTTCGCTTTCGGTGCACCCCGCCTCTTCCACACACTCTCAGCTGACCGAGGAACAGCAACGCGCGGCGGGGCTGCCGCCGGAGCTCATCCGTCTCTCGATTGGTCTTGAGCACATCGATGACATCATCGAAGACCTTGAACAAGCCCTCGCCCGCATCTAAGGCGGCGGGGCATCCCTAACGAAAAAGCAAAAAGGAATTCAAAAAATGGCAATTATCTCTAAATCAATCCTCGAAAAGATTGGCAATACCCCCCTCGTCGAGGTCTCGAATAAGCTCAACCAAGGCGGTGCCCGTGTGCTCGCTAAGGTGGAATACTTCAACCCCGGCGGCAGTGTGAAGGACCGTATCGCCCTCGCAATGATTGAAGCCGCCGAGAAAGCGGGCGTCCTCAAGCCGGGCGCGACAATTGTTGAGCCGACGAGCGGCAATACGGGTGTCGGGCTCGCGCTGGTGAGTGCCGTTAAGGGCTATCACCTCATTCTGACGATGCCCGATACAATGTCCATCGAGCGCCGCAAGCTCGCCGCCGCGTACGGAGCTGAAATCGTCCTTACGCCAGGCGCAAACGGAATGAAGGGCGCCATTGCTAAGGCGGAAGAGCTGAAGGCCGAGAAGGGCGCAGTCATTCTGCAGCAGTTTGAGAACCCCGCGAACCCCGAACGCCACTACCAAACCACGGGCCCCGAGATTTGGACGGACTCCGATGGTAAGGTGGACGCGTTTGTGGCAGGTGTCGGCACAGGCGGCACGCTCTCAGGCGTGGGCAAGTATCTGCGCGAGAAGAATCCCGCCGTCGCCATCTACGCGGTCGAGCCCGATACAAGCCCCGTCCTTTCGCAGGGCAAGTCGGGTCCGCATAAGATTCAGGGCATTGGCGCAGGATTTGTGCCGAAAACGCTCGATACTTCGCTAATTACGAAAGTTATCACCGTCTCGGCGGATAACGCTGGTGCAACTGCACGCGCCGCCGCGGCGAAAGACGGACTCCTCGTCGGCATTTCGTCGGGCGCGGCACTTTGGGCGGCACTCGAGCTTTCGAAGGACCCGAGCTATGCTGGTAAGACGATTGTTGCACTTTTGCCAGATACTGGCGAGCGTTATCTCTCGACTTGGCTCTTCGCCTAAGCATAAAGGATTTCTCCTCCTCACGCGCACCTACCCA
>CAVCJC010000002.1:0-30090 GCA_963602475.1 Lachnospira hominis (ex Liu et al. 2021) | reverse complement strand
TTTCTTTGGGCGTAGTAAGAGCCAAAGAAAGATAGGGTGCTCACCTTGTTTTAAGACAAGATTAACAGGATTGAGGGCTGTGTGTTTTTAACCACGGATTTTCACGGATTTCACGGATGACGCGGTTTTTTAACACAGAGGCACAGAGATGTGGTGGGCGGCTTTGGCGGGGGCTTGCCCGACCCGTCGCTGTGGGGCTGGTAGGGGGCGGAGTCCCTTCCGCCCCGCTATCAGAAGGTTAGTTATTCCTCTGTTGACCTTGAACCTTGGCCTATTTGATCTTTGACAATTGAATATTTGGTGATTCTGTTTAGACAGGATTACAGGATTCTAGGTGCGGTTTTTAATCGCGGATTTACGCGGATTGGCACGGATTGGGGGCTGGTAGTCTATAAGGTTAGAGCCACAAGGCGCAATAAAGACGCGGGCGGCAGTTGCCTGCCGCCCACATAAGCACATCGACTTTATTGCCCATATTGCTAATCCTCGGACGAGAAATTAAGCATCGGAGCCTTCTTTGAGGCTTTGGGCGGCACAATGTCGCCATCGACGAGGATGCCAGCAACCCACATCTTTGTGCCGCGATATTTCTGGGGCTTCTCCTTTGATTCAGCGACAATATCTCGATTTGGTTCGTCGGAATCAAGTATAACCTCAACGATATGCTCCTTATCATCGTTGCACCCCCCAAGCGGTAATTGGTTAATACGGCGATAAGTGCAATACTTATCAAAACGCGGCATTGGATGTCCAAAAATATCACATCCGTCGACGCAAATTGTCACTTGCCCGCCATCAGGTCCTACGAGGTCATAAAGTCGTGCCGATTTGCCGCGATAAGCAAATGTAATTTTCGCGCCAGGTGTCGTCGTCTGCCACATACGCCCACCAAAGGGACCCATATACCACGGCTTATCGCCCACGACCTCTTCCCAATTTCCAGAAAGCATATCGCGTGTTAGCGGAACAATCTTCGCATTCTCTAGATTCGACGCGATAAGCGGTTCGGGCAAAGTATGTGCTACGGGCTTACCAGCCTTCGCACGGGCTACCTTGAAGAAACACGCTATGCTTTCAACATAGATGTCGTGTCCCTCACGATTCGGATGAGTTCCGTCATTTGCAAATACAACACACTTAGCTGCCTTCTCTCCTTTAGCCGTATTATGGACAACAGGAGTCGGGACACCTTGCGCCCCGCCACGAATGACAAGAGTTCCATTCTTCAGATGCTTTGCAACACGCGGGCCAAAGTTAACGGAAGGTATCCCATAGTATTTCGCGACACGCTCCTGCGCGGCAGCTGCCGCTGTGCACTTTCCGTTCAAATAACTATTTGTCGCGCTCTCCGTAATCGTATAAACGAAAACAATATCTGTCTTGGGATTATGCTTCCAGGTCTGACGAACTATTCCCTCCATAGCACCAGAAACAGAGTTCGTACCTGTACAGCCATCATTCGTCGCGAACTCAACAAAAAGAAGGTCGGGGTTATGACTAAGCGCATCGCGTCCGACGCGAAACGCTCCCAAGTCAGACCCTGTACCACCGATACCCGCATTGACATCCGTCACCGTGCTCTTCGGGGCAAGTTCCTTCAAGAGTTTTGTAGTCCCATTGCGCCAGCCGTCCATTTGGGTAATCGAGCCACCAAGATAGACGACGGAAATGGGCTTGCCCGCCGCCATTTTAGCGAGGACATTCGGGATTCCGCCGCGAAGGTGAATCTCCTGAGCAGGTTCATCCGAGCCTGGATACATCTGCACTGCACCAAACGCGGCACTATAAGCACCAGCAAGAGAAACCCAGCACAAAGTCCTAATTAATTTCATTTTATATTATTTCGTAATAATATAAACAGGGTCCCGTGTTAAGCGAAGCGTAAAGTTACCATTTACATCAGGTTTGAGCATATGGGAAGTGCCCATAACATTCATAATCTCAACTGGTTTTTCTCCTTGCCATGTGTATGGTGTACCCTTCGCGCCGCGCTTTGCCGCCTTATCCCACATCATCCGCACTTTCGCACCATCTTCGCGGTTAAAGTCAAAGCCGACCTGTGTAGAGCCAAGGTTTGGTGCCTCCCCCACATAGTGAGCCCGCTCCAACACATGCGTCATAGCACAGAATGCCGCGAAGGCTGGATTCGCTGATGAATCTTTCTTGAGGAATGTAGACTCCCCAAGACCCTTATGACTGAGTGCCTGCCCCATATGCCAAATGATAGTGGACACGCCCTCAGAAAGTCCATATGCATAAATACGTGGCATAAAGGACGCGATATCGTGAACCTCAGTGCCTGGCGCGTCATAGCCAACTTCTGTGATGTAAAGTTTGCGGTCGCCAAGACCATACTTTTTCATAAGCTTCTTTGTAGTACGGACACCTTCCAAAAACGAACCATCTGGCGGCGGTGTATGGTAGGCGTGAATAACGACATCATCAATCCAATTCGTCCCTCCCTTCGCAAAAAACTCCTCCAAAAACTCAGGGCAGAATGAATAAGGGCACGGACCTAATATCTTCGCATTCGGCTGAACGCGCTTTACACCCTTCCAAGTCGCTTTCGTCGTCTCTACTAATGACTCCATGGAACCCATCCAGCCCGCATACGGTATGGGTTCATTCCAGATCTCATAGTTCTCATAACAACCAAATTGTTGATTCTGTTTCACGATATAGGAGACCCAGTCCGCATATTTCTCCATATCAGTCGGTGCCCAGCGATAACCTTGCGGCTCATTGAGATGCCCATTCAGCCACGGTGGCGTATAGCAAAAGCAGAAGAATAAATTGTGCATATCTTTTGGAGGGCGACGCAAACAAGTCTCATCAGGCTTCTCTGGGAACTCCTCCGAGCCAGGAGCTACCGTGTCGCTTTTGAAAATATGCCGAGACCACTTCGCCCCCATCGCTGCAAGAGGTCCGCCCACCCACGAACCAAAAATACAATCAGGATTCGGACCTTCGCAACCTGGACGCGGACCACGTGCATTTGAATAGCCACGGCGGAATTGCTGGAGCGGCTTTTCACCATCCGTAATCACACCAGTAAGCCAAACGAAACCATAATCCCTAAAATCAAGTTCTAGCGGGATCTCTGCGTTCGTAGTTCCCGCAGGGATTGTTGCCTCGCCCAATACATTCGTCGCTCCGAAGAAGTCAATTGCCGCGAATGTCGCTTTTAGCTCCTTGTCAGAAGGTGTACTTGATGACAAAATAGCCTTCGTTTTAAAAGGTGTATTCGTTCCAATATGCCAATAGGGATCTGGCCATCCCTGGATTGTTGAAATGCGCATTCCTTCGTATGGGTCCATCTTACGCGTGAAACCAATTTCGTCAATATCGAAACTAATAGCACTTTTACGTCCGCCCGTTAACTGTAGCGTGATTTTACGCACTGCCGCGAGGTTGCATTTTTTGCGGTCTTGCGGTGCCTTAGGTCCTTCCTGAAACCAGAAGAGTTGTCCAAGTGGAATTTTCATCGTCTGCCACTCGCCAATGCGCGAGGGGTCGAGATTTGTACCACCACGCCACAGCGCAACATCGTCCCCGAAAAGCACATACCACCATTCTATTGCGCCAGGCGTTTGAAGTCGCACACGAAATGTAAGTGCCTCGTAATCAGCCAGATTAATCTTCTCTGGAACAGGGAAAGTAAGCTCTAACCGTTCGCACACTTTACTGATGGCAGGGTCAAGAGCGCGTTCCATATCAAGATGTAAGCAACGCATTCCCTCACTCGCTATACCATCACGAATTTCGAGACGATACCGCGCCTTACCATAATAATTACGCTCGGTGAAATGCCGCTCAGCTGTCTCAAAGGACTCAAAAAGCACATCTGGCTTCTCAAGCGCAGGGTTTACACCACAACGCGGCATAAAGCGACTTTCCGCACCATATGGTGCAGGATTAAGCATCAGTTTTACAGGTTTGGGAGCAGCGCAAACGACTCCTGCCAGAAATGCAACACCCACACAAAAAGTGTAGGTGCCGCATAGATTCATATTTATTTTTGTCATATTATCCTATTTTTGCTGTAAAATGCATCACTGTACTTCAAGTATGACACGAAAGCCTGCATAATTAGCCCCTGTCCAATTCTGGAAGTCGGCTGCTGTCGCCGCTGGACGACACATATACCAATCATCCTTCCAAGAGCCACCCTTTGTTAGCGTCTGCTCACCTGTTCCGCTATTATCAATATCCGTTTGCGAATTATATGTCCACGAAGATACAGGATCAGTAATGTTAGTGGAACTCCACACGCGATTATCAGCCTTTATGCCCACTTCACGGCAGATTTCCTGTACATTGCCGAGCATATCATAAAGTCCGTAACTATTCGGCGAATAAGAACCCACACGAGCCGTACCATTATCAGTTGTACAAGTGCCAACATCGGGCTCTGATTTTCCATTAACATAACCGCCATTACCCTTCCACCGTCCAAGCTTCGAGAGATTGTTCGTGGCGGCTTCAAATAGCGAGGTCTTCACACTGGAACCTGATAGAGTAATATAGGTTTGCCCATTGTAGAACATTTCATCTGTGCCACCATGCGCAGCAAACTCCCATTGACATTCAGTTGGCAAATCAAAAGTGACACCAGTCTTCTTATTTAATTTACCAATAAAAGAGGTTTCAGCTATCGAATCATTAGCCTTCGGCGTCCAGCTCTTACTACGAATTGCTTCACGCCAAACCGTCTCAACGGGGCGTGTCGCCGAATAGTCCTCATTCTTAAAACTCCCGTTTGCAGACCCGTATATCTTTGACCACTGCGCTTGCGTGACCTCAAAGACTCCCATATAAAAGTCCTTTGTCAGCCGCACCTTATGCCGCACTTCCTTGTTTCTTGTAGTAGCGAATTGTCCATCATATTCATTAAAGAATCCGCCAAGTGTCGTCTCGATACCGCCAGCAGGGACAAGATGGAGAACCATCTGCGAGGTGCGATAAAGGTCATTTGAAATCCCGCCCTCAGGCAAATAACTCTCATCGAGATAGTAGCTCATTGCGCCATTATCGAGATCCACAACCAGGACATTCGGTGGCGTATTTGTCGCCCACGCCGTCACCCGCGCGGATACCGTCGGCTCATTAAAACTTTGATCAGGCCAACTTTCATTCGCCTGCCAATAAATTGTGCACACCTCGCCATCCGTAGTCGGCTCAATGAGTTTATTTACATCGCCCGACACTTTTTGAACGAGTGTGCCATCAATCGGTTCACCATTCTTTAGAATTTCGAGCGTAACGATACCAGGCGCACCCGAAAGACTATAAGTTATCGTAACCTTACGATGCCCTTGCTGACTCATCGACACTTCACTCACCACGGGGAGTTCCGCCCACGCGGCACTTGTGAAGCACACCGCTATTGCACAAAATGCAAAATAGCCCATTTTCATTATCAAGTTCTTCATATCTATTCTCCTTTCTTTTTTAGGGTTGCGGAATTTCAAGAATTATACGACAGCCTGCTGATGAAGCACTCTCGGTACTCCACTTCCCTGTTTCAAGGTAAGATGGAACGCATGTACAGAAAATGCCATCCCAAGAACCACCTTTTAACAACAATCTGCCACCAGAGGAAGAATAGTCGCTTATTCCACTAATGGTGTTCGAATTATATGCCTGTGATGATACTGGATCAGTAATATCTGTTGTACTCCATTCACGATAATCAGTATTAATACTAGGTTCACGGCAGATCTCACTCACATTGCCGAGCATATCGTAAAGCCCATATTCACTTACAAGATAAGAACCTACTCGCGCAGGACCGTTTTCAGTTGTGCAAGCCAAATCAGGCGTTGTTGTTCCATCAACCCAGCCACCATTACTCTTCCAGCGTGCAAGTTTCGAAAGCTCCGCTTCGGCTTCCGACTGCTTTGAAGAATCCGTACCAAAAGTGGATGTATACCCATTATAGAAGGTTGTTGTTGTGCCTCCGTGCGCGGCATATTCCCACTGACATTCCGTCGGCAAGTCAAAAGCCGCACTAGTAAGAGTGCGCAACTTTCCAATAAAAGAGGATGCAGTTGGCGAAACATTGTTACTCGGCGTCCAAACACTACCACGTATAAGTGTATAACTGATATTTTCTACAGGGCGTGTAGCATAATAAGATAGATTAGTAAATAATGAATTATTCTGCGAATGAACCTTTGACCACTGTCCTTGGGTAACCTCAAAGACTCCCATATAATAGTCTTTTGAGAACTTGACTTTATGCGGGCCTTCTTTTTTGCCTGAGGATACATCTTGCCAAGTATATTCACCGCCTAAACCACCAAGTGTAGTTTCTACACCTGCAGCGGGTATGCGGCGAAAGACCATCTGCGAAAGACGGTAGAGGTCGTTCGTGAGACCACCACACGGCAGATAGCTCTCGTCCGTATAATAGCGCATCGCGCCATCCGAAAGGTCAACGACGAGCACATTTGGCGGTGCATTCGTCGTCCACGCCGTTACACGGGCGGAAATCACAGCAGTCTCAAAGTTTTGTTGAGCCCAGCCCTTCTCAGCCTGCCATTTGATTGTGCGAACCTCACTTTCCGTTGTCGGCTGAACGAGCTTGTTCACATCGCCCATAACATACTGAACATACTCACCGTTAATTGGTTCCCCATTATTCAGAATTTCAAGGGTAACAATGCCTGGGTCGCCCGTGAGGCTGTAAGTAATCGTCACGGTTTGACGACCCTCTTGACTAATCGTAACATTGCTGACTGTGGGATCTGCCGCGCAAGTTAATCCTACGCACCACGACACTCCTGCAGCAACTAGGAATTTCATCATTTTCATAGATTTACCCTCCAGTTTTTAGCGGACAATTACGGAAAGCCCAAGCGGCTTTGTGCCAAAGTCTGCGATTTTCTCAGTCTCAACTACAGTTTTAACCCGCGTATCGAAGGTTATTGCGGTGCTCGTGGCGGACGACACGCTGCGCACGGTCGAAGTGTCCTCTGCCTGCGCAAATTGCGCGAAAAGTGCCGCAACGATTGCGACAAGCAGGCTCATCTTCAGCATCGTTATCTTTCTTTTCATAGTTGCCTCCTATTTTTTAGTTGTTAGAGTTTAACCATAGATTACTTCATTTGTGCGGCACGGCCACATCTGTTTCTATTTCATACCAAACCGTCTGGTACTGAGGTCCGACAGTAATGGAAACGCCGCTGTCGACGGTCTGAACAGGAACCTCCCTCGCGCGTTCGCCGCGCTCGTCCAATGCCCAACACCGCGCCGATTTCGCGGGTAGCGTAAGGGTCGCGGGCACGCCCTCGACAAGGAACGGGCCCTTCCCCCAGTCTTCGCCGCGCGTAGAAATCTTTTTAGAATTATTTTCCTGATGCTCTTTCGGGTCAGGTGCGCTTGGGCTACAAGAGGGAAATTGTTCTGGACGAAAATAAGTGGGCACTTCTGTGAAGCGTGCGCCCGTATTATGCGCCTGTCCTGTGACGGCGAGCAAAATACGAGCCTTACCTGACGCACCAAAACCATTTGCATCCTTCGAAACGAGCGAAACCGTTGCCCAATCACGCTCCGTTGCGCCTATCGCGAGTTTCACACCATCACCGAGATCAAAAGTACGTCCTCGAACAAAACCCGTGAATGCCTTCGTGTTTGCCGTCCGAATGGCTACATATCCCGAATCTGGGATTGAGGTGTTCCATTCAAGCTCACCCGTATCACTGACAAGAACATTGCTAAGAGACGGAATTTCTGCTGGCTCCTTTGTCCCTTCCAACTCAAACGAGAGCCCCGTAACTAGCCCAACGCCATAAGGAACCTTGCCATTAGAAGCAATCGTCGCATCATCGTTGATTGTATTAGTTTTATCAAAACGCTTGAGGTAGTCAGCAAAGGTTCCGCCAACTGTGAGCATCTTATTCGCTCTCTTTACATCCCCACGCAAGTAAAGTGCCGCGCATGCGGGCTGGTGCACAAGAACATCCGTACGCGCCACAATCGAGAAGAAGTACTCAACATAATTAGGTTCAGAGTCAACGCGGTTATCATAGGTGTATTGAAAGATTCCGTCCCAATTTTGATACGCACCATACGCACGAATCAACAAATCATACTCTACGCCTGTACGATTCGGATAGGGATTATTGTATTCGCTGACTGTGAATGGATACCCCTTGACCCTACGCGCGGTAAACCACGCTATGGAGTTGTTGGTCGGGTAGTTCACCTGCGGCACATCTGGCACAAACCAATTCTCACAGACGGGTTGAGGATGACACCAGTATTCGTGCGAATCAAAGTAATCAAGCACGCTATTAACATATGGCGAGGTAAAGCCGACTTGAGTGCCCGCGAGCGGTGCACGACAACCAAGTTCATCCTTAATGAGTGCCTTCATCTCCTTCAAATATTCAATCTCGCGTTTCGCAATAACCTTCGAAAAGCCCTTCTTCGCTTTCGCTAGGGACTCACGAAAATTAAAGAACGCGGCATCTTCATTATTGAGTTCAATCATCGCAACAACAGGGTCTTCAGCCCATGTAAGCCCCGTATAGGGGTTGCGATGAGTCAAAAACTCGCGTGCAAACTTCTTTTCGGACTCAATAACATCACTATCGAGCCAAGTGAGTCCTGTGAGTCCATATTGCATACCAAACCGTGCAACATGCAAGTTTAGATTCACATAAATGCCGCGCTTCTTGAACGCCGCGACAAGATAGTCGAGACGATCAAACATCGCGGCATTGAAGCGAACATCAAACGGATTACCCGTATTCTCTAATAAACACGGCTGTGAGACCTGCATAAAGTTTCCGTATCCCTTAACAGGGTCGAGAAAATGAAGTCTCACGCAGTTCATACCTAAACGCGCAATACGGTCGGCGAGACGGTCCGCATAGGCTTTAGACGGAAGATTTGCTGGTCCTGTCAAGTTTGTCGCGTTAAAGCGAATCGGACCTTTTGATGTCGCGAAATGTCCGTCCTTAACAAACACGCGATCATCTTCGCCGATTGGCCCGTTCAGCAACCCCTTCATATTCACAATGTTATCAGGCGAGTCATAACTAACGACAAACGGGAAGTATGTCGTTTCCGCACTTGCGGACGACCCCAACATCGCGGCACACAGGCTCGCACAAAACAGCAATATCTCTCGTCTCATAGAACCCATCTATTTTGCAGATTAGAGGTTAGCCATAGATTGTCTCATCCGCGACGGAATACGCGGCAAACGAACGCCACTCGGGCGTGTCGCGCACTTTTTCCGCCACGACACGAATTGCCCGCACCACTTCAGGCGCGAACATCTGAATGCGCTTGTGTCCAATCGATTCGCCGCGCGCGACGGTTTTCGTCTCGCCTTTCGCCGTGACGACTTCGACACGGTAAGAACGGACGCGATCCCCGCCCTTGCGCAAATCTTCCTGCATCACAATCTGATTCACACGCGTTGCCTCAGAGAAGCGAATTTCTGCCGCGCCCTCGACAACTGCGAGGGGATGTCCAAACCGCGCTTCAATCGCCTTGCCAAATGCAACATATTGCTTGAAATCTTCCTCTGGAATAAGCCCATCGGGATTCGGGTTCGCATTCAAGAGCAAGTTGCAGTTACGTCCGACACTGCAGTAATACTGCGAGAGAAGTTCTTTCTGAGACCAATACCGCCAACCTTTATCGCCAGGCGTCCAGAACCACTTGTGGTTACGAATCGGCACATCACACTCGCCAGGAGCCCAATGACATCCGTCAAAGTCACCGTGGAACGAAAGTTCTCGGTCGCCGCCTTCGGAAGTCAATGTATTCGTACGACTCCAGCACGGATACGGTGCAACCCCACGCTCATTACCCACCCAACGAATTAAGTTTTTGGCCTTAGAAGGGCCCTGAAAGAGAATAGCATTCGGTTGATATTTCTCTAAAATTGGCACAAGATCAGGTCCACCTTTCTCAGGCGCAAGAGCACCACCATCGAACCAAATCTCGCCAAGTTCGCCATAGCGCGTCCAAAGTTCCTCACACATTTTCTCGCAAATCGTGTTGTAACGCTTCTGCGCGGCAGGATCACCGCCTTTACCACGATTAACACGACCTGGATTATCAACATTGAGGTATCCATTCGCACTCACCGAGGCGTAAAGACCAGGTTGCATACCATAACGACGGCAGGAATCAACAAACCGCTTCACAAGATCGCCCTTGCCACCATCAAAATTGAGGGCTTGCTTGCAACCATAATCATAAAGCTCACTCTGCCATTGCAAAAAGCCCGAACAATGCTTCGCAACAAATACGCAATACTTCGCACCCATCGCCTTTGCCGCTTCCATCCATTGGTCAGTATCCAATTTCGCGGGATTATAAAGCTCTGGTTCAGGGAAGTCCTTAAAAGTACGCCATTCCCAGCAAGGTTTGTAAATGGGGATATCAAAGTGAAAAAACATACCGCGCTCAAGGTCCGCCCACTTCAGGTGTGACGCGGACGGGGCAGCCCCATACGCACCGTCACCAATAAGTGGAATTGAGCGACATCCCGCAAATAGTCCCGCTGCTGATGCTGATGCTAAGAACTCTCGTCTCGAAACATTCATGCTCTACCGTATCCTTTATTAAGTCTTGAATTGAAATTGAACAAAAGTAATTCGCACGGCTTAAGATAAGCCGCGTTTAGCACCCGAAGTGCCGCGCCAAATGTCGCGTTGAAACCCGCTAGGACATTCTTTAGTGTTGGGGGGGGGGGGGGTAAAATTGCACGGCAAACCGCATCATAGGCTGTATTCACAGCCTTGTAGGCGATGGGACTTGTCCCATATTTGCACAGTTTGCGCTTCATAGCTTTACCAGCGAAAGACCTCTCTCAACATTTTCTGACACTATTATACCATAAATCCGTTCGCCTGCGCAACTCTGTTTCCCGCAACTTCTATTATGCAGAAATCGCAATATTAGGTCGCGGGTGTTTAAAACCACGGATTTACACAGATTTTCACGGATATGGGCGGGGCGACAAAGTTATTGGCGGAGGCCGCGGATGCCGTTGGAGAAGCCGGAACGT
Source organism: Lachnospira hominis (ex Liu et al. 2021) (assembly GCA_963602475.1). GTDB lineage: Bacteria > Verrucomicrobiota > Kiritimatiellia > RFP12 > UBA1067 > UBA1067. The sequence continues at coordinate 19,055 of CAVCJC010000002.1, read as the reverse complement.
AAGTATTCGACGCGGCGAGGGGCGTTGGGAGGTATGATTATTGCTGTAGCGTCTAAGAAGCGGGGCCACTCGGTGGACGAGAAGTCCGTCTTTACGCCTCTCGCATACAAGAACGAGGCAATATAGATGTCGTGGGTCGCGAAGATACCAAGCTCGCCCTTGAAACGCGCGAGTTGCTCCGTCTCATACTTATCTGCCGCGTTCATAAGCGGAGCGAATCCGCGCAGGTTGCCTGTATGCATATACTCCAGCATACGGTCGAAGAAGGTTCCGTCACGGAATACTTCCCAGACCTCGTGCTCATCAGCGACAAACGCACAGGAGTTGCCGACTACGGGGTCCGTCGGGATTTCCGTCCCTTCTAGCCCAATCCCCTCGGCGATAAGCGCGGCAGTTTGACGGGTCCGTAAGAGCGGACTCGCCAAGAATTGGACCTCTTTTGCCGCACCACGAAGTGCCGCGCCGAAGGCACGACTCATTTCCTTTCCCTTTTCTGTCAACGAAACTGCCGCGCCGAATGTTGGGTCTTCGTGGTCAATTTCCGTACGTTCGCCATGACGAACGAGGAGGAGAACACGGTTCCCCTCCTCTAATTCGCGGCGAATATCTTGCAAATTCACCATTGTCCGTTTATTTCATGCGCCCCGTGTAGGCTTCGGTGCCCGAATTATCAATCTTCGCATTGAAGAAGGCATTCGCAGCCTGTTCGCCCTTCGCGTCCCACGGGCGCGGACCGCCCTCGAGCTGAACCGCCCAGAGCTTGAGTTGCTTCTTGTGCCAGTTCACGGAGCAATTTGTGCCCCACGCGCCGCCGTGACCGAACCAGCTATCTTCCGTATCCTTAACTGGCGCGGAGAGTCCGAGCGAGTAGCCGCCCAATCCCTCGGGGCGGGTAGAGACCGCGAGAATGCTCTTGACTGTCTCTTCCTTGAGTATGCGGACTCCGTTCTCGCCCATACCGAGGTTCATCAGCATCTTATAGAACTTAACCTGGTCACGCGCGGTCGTCCAGAGACCCGCACCCGCCGAAGCAAAGACGCGGCTACGGTCATTATACGGACGCTGCATCCAGTCGTGCTCACGCATATAAGTCGCGGGCTCTTCGCCATGCGCGACATAGCTCTCGAAGAGGTGCGCCTGCTGTTCCTCGGTCGGCCAGAAGCCCGAATTCGTCATCCCCAAGGGGTCGAGAACTGTCTTTTTGAGGTAATCTTCCCAGCGCAAACCCGTCACGACTTCGACGACTGCCGCGCCAATGTCGATACCTGTATTTGAATACTGTTGCTTCGTACCCGGCTCAAAGAGAAGTGGGCACGCCGCCGCGATAGCCGCCGTCTGACGAAGCGGGGCACCGCCCGACCAGCCGCCGTGGCGCAAATACTGACGCTTCGCACAAATCTCGAAGGGGAAACCGCCCGTGTGATTCAGCACCATGCGAATCGTAAGGACATTCTTCGCCTGATGAAGCGTCTTGACTCCGTTTGTCTCGCTATCGAGCACCCAGAGCGTCTTAAACTCGGGCAAATACTTCGAAACGGGGTCATCAAGTGTAATTTTGCCTTCTTCCACGAGCTTCGCAATTGTCACACCACAGAAACCCTTCGTCTGCGAGCACTGCATATAAACATCATCTACGGTAAGCGGACGCTTTGTCGCGACATCCGCATAGCCGACGCACGTCACTTCCTCAACGCCATCCTTATAGAGAATCGAGATAGCACCAGGTAGTGCCCCCTTCTCCACATACGGCATAATCGCGTCCTTCACGAAAGTCGTGCCTGACGGACGCCCTCCTGTGAGCGAGTCATACTTCGCCTGCGTTGTGCACCCTGCCACAGCGAGCGCCGCCGCGAATGCGGCAATTATCATTGATTTCTGCATTGCTTATTCCTATCTATTTTAGTTGTTAGTGATTAGTGAAAATTAGCGTAGGGTCGGGTTATCAAACTCACGGATTACATCCAGCAACTGCTCCGCGAGATCGGGGTCGACCTCAAAGATGTTTTCCGCTTCCGAGTAAGTATTGCTGTTGATATTCGCCTTGACGGCAATGAACCGCTCAAACTTCTCTTTCTTCGAGCGTTTGAAGTTCTTTTCCTTGTCCAAGAGACCGTGATTGACGAGATTCTGAAAGATGTCATTCACATGCTTCGGGTCGACCTGAATCCGTTGGGTGCGAATATCGCGCCAAGTATTGGACTTAAAGGTCTTCGCGAAGTCATTCGAGACGCGGTCACTCGTCCCTTTCTTAAGTTCCACGAGCCCCATACCATTGATATAGACGGCAATGCGGCGCACGGGGTCGCGGTTCATATTGTAGTAGTGGATATCCACCCAATTAAGTTGGCTCTCTTTTACCGTGATATAGGGGTTCTGCCAAAACGGACCGCACCCTGAAAGTGCCGCGAGCGCGGCAAACAAGGCTACTATCAAAGACTTCTTACACATATTTCTGCTGCTCCCATCAGTGTCAAGCCCGCGCAACTTTCGATGGACATCTCGAGTCCCTCAATCGCCTTCTGTGAAAAGCCACCCGTTGCCACGAGTTTAAAAGGTTCATCAAAGTTTTTCTTAAGTTCGTTAATAATTTCGCGCACCATGCCGCGATAACCGACCGCCATGCCAAGTTGCATAGCCTCCTTGGTGGAGTGTCCGATAGTCGGCACCGTCTTGAAGCCAAGTTCCAAGCGCGGCAGTTGTGCCGTGCGCTCAGCGAGATAATCGCGCATCAAGGGGAAGCCTGGCGCAATTACACCGCCGCGCCAAACCTTGTCGCCCGTGAGGACGGCCGCCGTGAAAGCCGTGCCAAAGTCCATCACAATGACGGGAGCCCCAAACTTCGTAATCGCGCCTGCCGCGTCCGCCAAGCGGTCGTTGCCAATGGTCTCTGGCTCAGGATAGTCAAAGGAGACTTCAGGGAACGCCTTCTGGAAGAGGGCGAGATTAACGACGAGAAGCCGTAGCCCCAATTCCGCCGCGAGGGCGCTCCAAGCGGAATCCTTGCGCGGCACGACTGAGACATAGGCGAGAGAATGAAACTTATATTGCGAATGGAGCTTTCGAGCGAGCGCAAGTGCCTCCTCGGTAGCCCCATCGCAGTGCCAAGAGGCGAGCAAGCGTCCATCCTCCCATTGTCCGAGAGTGGTGGACGTGTTGCCGACATCAACGACGAGTATTTTTAGACTGTCCGCCATTCGAGAGAGAGATCAACGGACCCCGCGCTATGCGTTAAACAGCCCAGTGAAATCGCGGTCACGCCCGTCGCGGCGACTTCCTTCGCGCGGTCGAGCGTAATGCCGCCCGAGGCTTCCGTCTTCGAAATGCCGCGACACATCTTAACGCACTTCTTCATATCCGCGTTATTCATATTGTCGAGCATAATCCATTCAGGCTTCGCCTTCAGGGCACTCGCGCATTCGCGCAGGGATTCCACCTCGACTTCGACATCAAGCTTCGGAAACGCCTTACGCGCGACAATCACGGCTTGGTCGAGTTCGTCGGGGTCGCCACCCTTCCAGAGGCGACGATGATTATCCTTCATAAGAACGCGGTCATACATCCCCATACGGTGATTCGTGCCGCCACCACAAAGAACGGCATATTTCTCAAAAACTCTAAGGCCAGGCGTAGTTTTGCGCGTATCAAGAATCAAAGTTCCGTACTTCTTTGTCGCGTCCACAAACTTGCGCGTCAAAGTCGCCGTCGCGCACATGCGCTGCATAAAGTTAAGTGCCGTGCGTTCTGCCGCGAGAATGGAACGCGCCTTACCACGGAAAACAAGAATCGGCTCCTTCGGCTTCACAAGTGAGCCATCAGGCTTCAGAATCTTAACCTTAATCGTGGGGTCAACCGTGCGCAGAACCGCCTTCGCGACCGTCGCACCCGCGACAACACAGCCCGTGCCCTTCGCATAAATCTCACCTGTAGCAACAGCCTTCGGGTCGACAAGCGCCTCACTCGTCGCGTCGCACCACTTCGTGGCGCGGCAATCGGCGGCATCCGCCAAATCTTCATCGAGCGCAAGCCGCACAGCAGCCTGCGCACGCGTCGAACGCATTACATCCTTCATTCGAACTCCCCGCGTCAGATTGAGGACAAGTACGCGAGGTGTCCGTAAAGAATGTAGACGAGCCCTCCAGCCAAAGCCAAACCGACAACTGCCGCGACAAGCGCGATAGTTGCGGAAACCTTACCCGTGCCCGAAACAACCTTCTTCGGTTGCTCTTCAGGCTCGAGCTTAAAACGATCGGCGATTGTCACGCCACCTGTAGTCGTTGCGCTCGGCATGGGCGCTGCAGTCGTAGTTTTCAGTTTCATACTTCTTATTATACCATTTTTACCCACCGAATGGTAGGGGGCAAACGAGGGGAACGCGTTTTAGGCGGTCATAGGGGGTTGATTCTGGGCTTTTTGCAGGGCTTCAATGCGCGCGGCAAGCGGAGGGTGCGTTGCCCAGAGGGAAGCCTTGCGTCCGCGCCCAGAAATACCAAGTGCCTTGAGGGAGTCGGGCAACACGCCCGGCTGCAGATTCCCGAGCCGCCGCAACGCGGCAATCATCGGACTCGCCGAGCCGAGCAACTTCGCCGACCCCGCGTCCGCCGCATATTCGCGGTGCCGCGAAAAGGCGCAGATTATGAGGGCAGCAATCATTCCCATGCCAATATCCAGTAGAGTTACAATAAGATAATAGAAGCCGACATTTCCGCGACGGCCTTCATTATTGCCCCCACGCGAGATAGTCGCGGCAATTGCACGCGAGAAGAAGATGCCAAAGGCATTCAAAACGCCCTGCACAAGCGTAAGCGTCACCATATCGCCATTCGAGATATGACTCATCTCGTGTCCGAGCACCGCACGGAGCTCTTCCTTGGTCATCTGCTCCATAATATCCGTTGAGACGGCAACGAGCGCATGATTACGGAACGCTCCCGTCGCGAACGCATTGGCGGACCCCCGATAAATCGCGACTTCGGGCATCTTCACATTGGCGTGGCGGGCGAGTTCCGCGACGGTATCCACAAGCCACCGCTCGGCAGGACCTTCCGTGCCATCGACTGTCTTAGCGCGGCAGGCGGCTTTCGCCATAGGTTTCGAGAGCAAAAGTGAGATAATTGCCCCAATAAAACCATAAACAAAAGCAAAAATCGCAAGTCCCGACCATTCAGGTCCCGTGAGTTGGGCCACGGACTCCCCAAATATCGCAATAAGGATATTGGCGACTATGCCCAGCATAATCAAAACGGCGAAGTTAGTCGCCAAAAAGAGTAATACGCGTTTCATCTTTTCTTTGTTCCTTCTTTTGTAAGTAGAATTAAAGCGGATTAGCGTGCGCTTACCCGCGCTTTTTTACCATATACCACGATTTTCGCGAGTGCAAAGGGCGACACGCCACTTTCCACCCCGCGCTTGGCGCGAATGTACCGCGCCACCACACGCGGCTTTGGGGTGGTGAGGTCAATGCGCCATTCATCAGCCTCTTCAAGTCGTTTTAGCTTGCCTTCCGTCGGGATTTCGGGCAACTTCACCTTCTCTTGCCATATCTCATGCCAAGTCTTGCCATCCTTACTCACTTCCACGACGAGCGGCGACTCCTGCGTCGTTGCACGCACATCTTCTTCCACATTCTTTATCAAGATTCCTGCCGCTTCAACAGCAAAAGGTAGAGTAATAGTAATGGAAGGCTCATTAGTCGATGCCGCACAGACCCGCGTCTCGCCTGCGGCCGTAATGTCACAGAACTTATCCCATGTAATTGCAGGGTTCATCTCAGCATCATACATAAGCGGCAAGGCGGACGGCATAGCACCCTCGGAAACAATCCGAGCCCCAAAGAGCATAGGCGGCGTTTTATCGAGCTTCTTGTCGCGCACAGGAGCACCCTTCTTGGCGACTTCCTTATTCGCGGCGGGCTTCGCATATTTACGCGCGAGTTCCAGTGCCGCGAGAAATCCGTCCCGATTATTATTCTCGCTCGCGGCATAAAGGATCTCATTCCAATTCAATTCGGGCACTTTCGGTTGCCAACCCGCCTTTTTCATGCGGCTACGATGTTGCGCCGAATAACTCGTGTAAGTCTTGGGGTCCGCCCAAGTTTTAGCGGAAGCGAGGAACTTCGCGGCCGTGCGTTTATCTTTCATAAACACCTTCGCCGCCCAAACAATAGAATCATTAAAGAAGTTCGAAGCCCCCAACTGTGCCGTCGTTATCGTATCGAACAAATCGAGAAGTGCCGCGGGGTCATTCTCAAGGAGTTCCGCCGAAGCTTGCAAAAAGCCCTCGAAGTCGCAATATTCCGTCCACGGTTCTTCGGGTTCGCGCAAAAGCGCATGCGCCGCCTTAAGTGCCGCGAGGCGTACTTGAAGTGCCGCGCCCGTCTTCTTTAACTGCGCAAACCACGCATTCAGCATCTCATAGGCGAACGGAGGCACTGGCGCGAGCGACTTCGCCGCCAAGCGTCCGAAGTTCTGCCAAACTTTCGCGGAAACCTTATTCTTCTCAAGCCAATCCCGATAATCGCGCCACGCGAGAACATTGAGCGGATATGCCTTAAGGGCGGCACGGTAAGTCGCGTCCACGCACTCGGTCCACCCCTGCGCTCTAAACTGCCGCGCACGCGTCGCCGCGAGCCAACGGACGCGCTCCGAGGCGAGAAACGCCTCTTCATCCGCGAAAACGACGCTACTGGCTAGAATCTGGCTCAGTTCTTTACCGAGGAGCCCCTCCTCCTGCCAATCAAGGCGTTCCTTCTTGGTCTCGCCCACGACACGCCAATCACCCTTCGCGGAGCGCACCAGCAAGGTGTTTTTATTGAAGAGACCTGCGGGACGCGCCTGCGCCTGAATAAGTTGCGCGACATAAGAAAGTTGGTCATCAGACGAACCGCCCGTAAACTCAAGAATCTGTGCCTCGGGCCACATCAAAGACCACAGCCCCTGACAAAGTGGGTCACTCTTACGAAGGCCAAAGCAGTTAAAGCTCGCCTTCTTCACATTATTTGTGAGCGCGAGGAGTTCCGCCTCCGGCACATTCGCGCGGCTATTGAGCCAATCGAGGTCTTGTCCGCGAAGCTTATTAGAAAGTGCCTCGCGCCAATCACGCACGCTATAATTCTCAACTTCGGCAGGGAGTCGTCCCGCACGATAGAGTCGCTCATAAGTCTTAAAGCGCGAAATAATGGGCGCACGCTTGGAGTCCGCCGCGTTCAAGGCGAGAGCTGTCGCAAGGCGCCGCCCCACCTTCGTCGCGAGAATCCAATTTGTGTTATCATTCCACACGAGCATATCCAGCCGACGGAAAGCGCGGCGCTCGGTAATATTGTAGGGCGGGCACCCACTCGCGAACTCTTCCATCCAATCGAGGTCGTTAAAGAATGTCTGCAAAAACTCAACGCCCCCCTCGCGAGCAACCATACTCCGCAGCGCGTCCACACCAACCGCCGCGAAGATATGGGTGCGGACATTTGCGAGACGCACGGCGAGTTCCGCGTCCTTGAAATCATCCTTCGCATAGGCACGAATAAGTTCCACATTCTGCCGAATGGGCGATACAGCGTCCGTCGCCGTAAAGTGTGCGCCGCTAGGTCCATTCAGGACTTCCTGCCGCTTTTGGGCACATTCCGACTTTTGGAGGTCAAACGGCGCAAGAGCCATCAGCGTCTCGCGGCGTTTGGGCGTCCATACGGACTTCGACTTTATGACTTCGCGTGAGCCTTCCACACCCGCAACCGTATGCTCAGGGGAAACGGCGGGTTGCTCTACCGCCGTCTCTTCTAGAGCCTTGCGTAGCGCATCGTCCGCCGAAGGCTGTACCTCTTGCGGAGTCTCCACTTCCTCTGGCGCGACAACTTGCGGCTGGGGTCTCATATAGAACCACCAATACGCCCCGCCACCCGCGAGCAAAAGGAGGAGGAGGACAAAAATGAAACATCCCGTATGAGACTTCGGCAAGTCACCCGCATTGAGATTCGGCGCGGCAGATTTGCGTGGCACGGCGGGTTTATGAGTCGCGGCAGGTTGTGCCTGAGGCGCGGCAGGCTTCTTCGCCTCCGCCACGACATCCCCCGTCGCGGAAACCGCGAATGGCACGCCGCAAACTGGGCACGCGAAACGCCGTCCGTATAAATCTTCTGTTAACTCAAACTCCGTAACGCAATGCGGACACTTGATTCTCTTGGACATAAATACTACCCCCTTTATTTGCCCTTATTCGTCAGCACTCACCTGTGCACTCTTTCGTGGACGGATTTGGTCATACGAGACGCTAATGGAGCCACTACTTGCCGCGCCCGCGACATCCGCCATACCCGACACCTCAAAAGACGACACCATATCGCCATATTCTGGATAAAAATCGAAGGTGAAAGTCGTCGTTAGCCCATCTTCTGAAACCGTGGGCTTTTGCAAGAGAAGAAGGGACTTCTTGCCTTCAAAAAGCTCCAGCGTCGTAAACTTCACTCCACCAAAAGAGGAGCGCGTAAATGACACCTCATAACGTCCTGCGGCGGGGAACGACTCCTTTACGCCCACCTTTACCTTCATCTTGAAGTTGCCGCGCTTAATGTCGCCAGGTTTCCATCCGTAAGGAATGGAAAGTACGGGTTTCTCATACGACTCAAGCCACGCGAGTGCCGCGACGCCCCAAGGGGTGCGCGAGCCTTCCGCACAGACCTTTTGCAGGAGTTTAATCGCCTCTTCGCGTTTCGTCTCATCCGTGCGATAAAGTGTGAACTCCGCCATATCCAAGGCTTGGCGTTGTACACGCGAGAGGTGTTCCGTGGGCTTCGCGCGTTCGGTGGCGATAAACTCCGTGCCCTTGCTAACCTCCTTCTCAAGCGCAAATGCCGCGCTCTGCTTCACGAGCTCCTCGCCCATCCCTAGTGTAAAGCGGCGTTGCCACCCCGTTTTATCCTTCGCGTCAATCTTACGGAGCCTCTCCCAGACACGCGCATAAGCCTTCTCATCTAGAACCCGCTCTTCACTTCCCAAATACGAGACCATCGCGGACAAGAATTCGCCGCACTTCTCGGCGCTATCGAGGTCCGTACGCGTAAAGACGCGCGAAAGGAGCGTGCTCTTGAGTTCCTTCTGCCGCGCTTGCGCCAATTCAATGCGTTTCAAGATTGTCGCGAGCGGCAAATCCGCCGAGACATTCTCCCAGACAAGAAAGAGGTCGCCCTCCTTATCGCCCACAAAAATGGCGGGAGTGCGTGTCGTCGGGAGTGTTCCGCCGAGGGCATACGCGTTGTTGCGCTCAAGTTCCTGCGCCGCGCGCTTATCCCCAGCTTCCGCCCCTGCCAAGTTCACAAAACCCATAATATAACGGACGCTTACCGCATTGCGAAACGCGGCGGACTCGAGTCCCTCGCGGAGCTTCATCCCTGCAGGCGACTCCGCGCCATTATAAACGAGCGTAATCCATCCCTTTTGCCGCGACTTCGCATCGCGGCGAATATCGCGTCCTGAGGCGACGACTTTATCTTCCGCGAGCAGTGCAAGCGGCAAGACAAAAGCGAAAATAAAAATAAATCTTCTCAACTGCATTAACCTACCTCCAAAGATGGCGCCACATCAAGGGCAAGCGCCGCCTCCCCACAATACTTTTGACGAAAATAGGCGAGCCCCGCAATCATTGCCCCATTATCGCCACAAAACTTCGGTTTCGCGAGCAGAAGCGGAACCCCCGCCTGCGTTGCCAAATTCGTCAGGACGGTGCGCAATCGCGAATTAAGCGAAACACCCCCGCCAACAATAAAGGCTTTATAACGGCGCTTCTTAAGTGCCGCGCGTGTGCGTTCGGCAATGGCTTGCACAATCGCTTCCTGATAGCTCGCGACAACACGCGGAATCTCCCCCGCCTTCTCAAGTTCTGCCGCGCCGCCCGCCTTTTGCACATAATGTAAAAGCGCGGTCTTGAGTCCCGAATAAGAGACACAAAGTTCCGCTGGAAGCCCCGCGAGAGCCGTCACACCTTCACGCGGACGCCCTTTCGGGAACGGAATCAGATTCTTTGTTCCGTTCGCCTCGAGATATTCGCGAGAAATCTTGTCGAGTTTGGGCCCACCTGGATACCCGAGCCCCAAAAGCTTAGAAGCCTTATCAAAAGCCTCGCCTGCCGCGTCATCGAGCGTCTGCCCTATGGTCTCGTAGCTTCCGTACGATTCAAGGTCAATCCAATTCGTGTGACCACCCGAAACGGCAAGCCCCAGCGCAGGCATAGACTCAAGGGGCAAAAGCAGGGGCTCCGAGGGCTCGCCCTCATACAAAAATGGTGTATGAAGGTGGGCTTCAATATGATTCACACCAATAAGCGGCACGCCCAACGAAAGCGCGAGCCCCTTCGCGGCATTTAGCCCCACAATCAGCGCGGGGGAAAGTCCAGGACCGTATGTAACGGCGACCGCATCGAGTTTCCCCGACGGATCTTTCGCCTTGAATTGCTTAATCGCCTCACCCACGACGGCGGTTATCTTCTCAATATGGGCGCGCGAGGCAATTTCAGGCACTACGCCGCCATAGGGTTGGTGTAACGGTATTTGGGTGTAGACGACATTAGAAAGCACTTCCACGCCATCTTTTACGACGGCCGCCGCCGTCTCATCACAACTCGTTTCTATTCCTAAGATATTCATTATCAATTACCAGAACTTCCACCACGGATTGCTCTTCGCGGGGATGCCCTTTTCTTTGTAAAGCTCTTGCACACGCGCCTGCCCCGCTGTTTCGGGGTCACGGACGAGCACGTGCTCACGAAACTCGAGTGTCGTCGGGAGCGACCAAAACTCGCTTCGCACGAAATAATCGGGATCTAGCCGATGAAAGACAACCACTTTGCCGTCGGACATAATGGAAACTGTCGGCTTCGTAATCTTCATCACCGCCCCGAGGTCGAAAGTCGTCCAGTGCCGCTCACTCGCCCCCGTATCCTGCGACTTGAGGAAGAGGTGTTCCGTATCGCCACGCGTCCAGCGCACCAACTCAAATTGCCGATTCAAGTTTTGCTCATTCGAGAAAATCTGCAAGGCACGCGAAAGGAACATCCCCGGCACAATATCAAAGGCACGGAGCTGTCCCTCATAGCGTACACCGCTATGAATCAGCACGGGACGCGCCAAATACCGCCGCTCCTCACTCAAATCAAAGTGATCGCCAAGAAACACCTCGAGTTTCTGTCCCTCATTAGAATCGACGCGGAATCCTGCCGTAATGGGGGTCTTGGTAAGGCGCGTAAGCTGTTCGCCGCCAGCCGAACGGAAGACCTCAATAATAAAGCGGTCTTCTGAGTTCAAATAGCCGACGCTCACCTTATCAGGGGACATATTGCGCACATCCACGACACCACGGACGCGTTCCCCGACGACATAAGTGATTTGGTCGAGTTTCAAGTCGACAGTAATTTCGCTGAGGGGAGGCGCGGCAAATAGCGCGGCTGTTAAGCCCCAAATGCCTAGGAGTAGTATTTTCTTCATCATTTCGATTCTCGTAATTGAAGTTCAAGTCCATCATAAGCGGGGGCGATGCCCTCGGGGAGGCGTTCACACCACTCTTTGTGCGAGAGGTCGTGGCACATATGCGTGATATAGCCGCGCTTGGGCCCAATCTCACGAAATGCCGCGAGCACCCCTGCCAAATTGAAGTGCGTAGAATGGATGCGCTCCCGCAGGCAGTCGAGCACCAGCACATCCGCCCCCTTAAGAAGCGCGGCACTTTCTTTGGCTAGCGCACAGCAGTCGCTCGCATAGCCGACTTTTACGCCGTCCGCCTCTATTAAGTAGCCACAGCATGGGAAGCCGTGCTCCACCGCGAATGCCGTGAGATGGGCATTCCCAATCGTGAAAGATTCCGTATTCTCGTGGAACTCGACTTGCGGACGGTAGAGTCCGTTTTTGCCGCCCTTGATGCCGATGTAAGGGAAGATGTGGTGCATCTGAATAATCGTATCTGGGAGCGCATAGCACGGCAGGGGCTTGCCCTCAATCTTAAAGGAGCGTCCATTGGCACCAGGTGCCGTGGGGTCACAAGGGACCTTGCGTCCGTTTATCGTGTTGAAGCGACGGACATCATCAAAGCCGCCGATATGGTCCATATGGGCGTGGGTGAGGACGACCGCGTCAACTTTGGCGATACCATAGGCAATGCACGCCTCACGCAATTCAGGTGGCGTATCAATGAGGAATGAGACATCCCCCACCGTCACATACGCCCCGCAACGCCGCCGTTTATCACGCGGGTCATTGGAGGTACAGACGGGGCAAGAGCACCCGATTTGGGGCACCCCCACGCTTGTTCCCGTACCTAGAAAACGAAACTTCATCGTCAATTATTTGCGCTCAGGCATCTTGCCTGTCGTGAAATACTGCTCCACTTCCTCGAGGGTGCGTCCCTTGGTCTCAGGCAAGAAGAAGGCGGCGGTAATGAAGTAGATAACCGTGAAGCCCGCGAGGACAAAGAAGACGCTTCCATTATCATTCGTTGCCGCGCACCAGCGGGGGAAGACGGTCGCAATTCCCGCCGAGACACCCTGGTTGATAATCATCGCAATCGCCATACCATTCGCACGAATCCGCGTCGGCATAAGTTCCGTCAGCGCGAGCCACACGCAAACGCCAGGTCCCACCGCAAAAAAGGCGATGTACATAAAGAAGAAAACGGTCGCGATAATGCCCGTCGTCATAGACGCGACGACCCAGCCCTTGGAAATCGCGAGGAAGATGGATCCAACACCGCAGAGTCCGACAATAATGCCCGCCGTGCCAATTTTGAGGAGGAACTTGCGTCCCTTTTTATCCACGAAAGCACAAGCGATAATCGTCATCACGCAGTTGACGACCTTCACGCCAACATCCGAGATATTGGCGAACGCGCCGGGCATTCCCGTCTTTTGGAAGATGGTCACTGTATAATTGAGGACGGAATTAATGCCTGTCGTCTGATTGCACGCGAGAATAATCACCGCGAGCGCAAACGGAAAGAGGTACTTCTTCTGAAGAAGTGTATCCTTCGCGGCAGAATGTTTCGCCTTCTCAGCGGCGGCGAGTTCATCGGCGGCAATCATATCATCGAGAATCTCCTGCGCCTTTTCCGCACCATTATTCGCGGCAAGTGACGCGAGGGCTTCCGCCTTATATCCTTTCTTATAAAGCCAACGCGGCGATTCCTTTAGGCGAAACGCGCCCACAAAAAGGATGATGCCGGGGACACACGAGAAGATGAAAATACGCTGCCACGCGAAGACCCACGCGGCAATTTGTTCCGCGCTAAACCACGCCTTAATTTGCGCAAAAGTCACACTCGCCGCCTCGACACCATTCTTAAGTGCCGCCGCGTCCACCGCGCGTTTCGCGTCCCCGACCGTATAAGTGACATAAAAACCGACCACCGCGACAAAAACAAGCCCAATCGTCAACAAAAGCTGAAAGGCTCCCGTGCCTTTGCCGCGTGAGTCAGCGTCCAAACATTCCGCGAGATACATCGGCACAATCACGCCAAAGAGTCCAGCCGCCGCGCCCTGCATAGCCCGACCGGCCGCCATAACCCAGAAGTTGCCGCCCTCAAAAAAGCCGGACGCACAAATCACGGGGAGCGACACCAAAAACAGCAAGGCGGACGCAATAATCATCCGTTTGCGTCCAAAGCATTCCGCGAAAAAGCCTGCTACAAGCGAAGTCGGGAGCGACCCCCAAAGAGCCATACCGACAATCCACCCAATTTGGTCTTGGGTAAATGAGGATGTCCGCTCGATATACGGAAGCGCCGCAGCAATTACGCCCACATCGACCCCGTAGAGGAGTCCGCCTAGCCCCGCCATTATGAGAAGAAACCGCGCGTAGTGCTTTACACTCGCCGTTAACTCAACTTTCGCTTTCGTCATATCTAGCCTCCTCATTCTTTAAAGGGTTAGTAATCGAGCTGACTGCCACCAATCGTCTCACGCAAAATCGAGTCGCCTGGCACTTTCGTGGGGTCGGTATCGCGCACAGTCGAGAGCAATTCGGAAAGAAACTCCGCCTTCACTTCACCTGGCATCTTGCGACGGACAATTTCCAGAAGCCCCGCCGCATAATTCTTCAGCACCGCGAGTTCATATTCTAGCCCGCTATCGAAAACGGCGTCCACCTTGTCTTTGAAAGGATTTATCCACAACTTCTCGCCCGCCAGAACTTTCGGCCACATACGGAATGTTTCCGTCGGACTCATCTTACGGAACTGGTTATCACGCACCAAGCGCCGCAAAAGCCTACCATCCGCCGAGGGAAGGCATGTTTTCGCAAAGAACTCAGGTTGGGTGCGCGGCTCAACAAACACACGGAACGAAAGTCCCGCCATTTTCTCTGGACACAAAATCGGGTTCAGCGCGTGGATGCCCTCGAGGATAACAACCCCGCCCTTCGAAAGCGTGGTCACACGCGGCTGGTCAAAGCCCTCGTGCTTATGAAAGTTGAAGCCCCGCAAATGAGTGGGTTGCCCCGCGAAAAGTAGCTCTAAATCTGATAAAAGCCGCTCGCGATCTACGCACTGTACGCACTCATAATCAAAGTCGCCATTCTCATCTCGCGGATTGCGTGCGTCGCCCACAAAATAGTCGTCCGTGGAAAGATGGACGGCGGAAAGCCCGTCCACCCGAAGCTGTGTGCATAGCCGCTTAGCCGTCGTCGTTTTGCCCGCTGAGGAAGCCCCCGCGAGGAGCACCAGCCGAACACCACCCTTCGCACAAATCTTATCGGCAATGCGCGAAAGGTGCTTCACCTGCCGCGCTTCACAGACGCGAATAAACTCGTCTATTTCGTCCGTTTCCACTAGTTTATTGAGTTCTTCTATCGTCATTTTACACAAGTTCCTGACCAACCTAGTTTTCGACTCAGTACTTCATGCGGATCGTAACCCTCAAGCTCGATAAACTTCACGCTCTCAGGTGCCTTTGAGATTGTAATTGACTCATCGGCTGTCGCGGAAAGAACAGGCTCGCCATCCGCATACACCCCCACCTTCTCAATTGGACGATTCTCGCGAGTGCGCGGCGTAATGGTGAGCGTGACCGCGTCACTTACGACAATGGGGCGCACTCCAAGCGCGTGGGGACTCATCGGGGTAATGACGAACGCGGCAGAATCGGGCATCAAGACGGGTCCGCCCGCCGCGAGTGAATAAGCGGTAGATCCCGTCGGGGTAGCAACAATGATTCCGTCCGCCATATAGCGTGTCGCGGCGTGTCCCGCGCAAGTCACATCCAAAACGAGCGCGTGCCCCGTCTTCTCACGCATTACCACAACATCATTGAGCGCATAGGCGACCGCCTTGCCTTTCGCTTTCGCCCCTGTGACTTTCAGAGTTGTCCGCGCGGCAATTTTGTAGCGTCCGTTCGCGAGCATTCCCAATGCGGAATCAAAGTCTTTCTCTTCTACACTCGATAAATATCCAAGTCCACCGAGATTGAACCCGAGAATCGGAACTTTCGGATGCATCCGCACCGCACGCAGAATCGTTCCGTCGCCCCCGAGCGCAAGGACGACATCCGCCGTTTTCGACCGCGTCACTTCGAGTCCCAACGCCTTAGCGCGGGGCGCGAGTGTCGCGGCGACGGACCTCGCACGCGGATTGGACTCATTTATGTAGAACCGAATTCTCATGCTTTTCGCTCGCTACCTTCTTTTCAGCTTCATGAGACCGCGCTTCATTCATAAGGCGAGCAAACTTCTTAAGTTCCGCCTCACGACCGCCGCGCCGTTCATAGTCGCCATCAGCCACGCGGAGTCTCCTCGGCTTTCGGAGTTTCTTCCTTCGGGGTCTCCACAGGCGCTTCCGCTACCGCTGGTGCAACAGGCGCAGCACTTGGCGCGGCACTCGCCTCAAACCGCGTCGGATTCTTCGCCATAAACTCCCACGCGAAGGCGCGATAACTTTCCGTCCCTTTTGAGTGCGGGTCTAAGAATACGACAGGCACACCCATCGAGGGGGCTTCGGATACGCGCACATTACGCGGAATCGTCGTTTCATAGACTTTCTCGCCGAAATGCTTGCGAACTTCCGTCATTACATCCTGCGTGAGCCGCGCCACCGAGTTCACCATCGTGAATACAATGCCATTCAGCTCCAATTTGGGGTTCACATTCTGCTGAATGCGCGAAATGGAACTTGTAATCAGCGCGAGCCCGTCCATCGCCAAAAACTCCGCCTGAATCGGGATAAGGACGCCATCCGAAGCCACAAGCGAACTTGTCATAACAATGCCAAGCGAGGGCGGACAATCAAGAAGAATATAATCAAACGCCCCCGAGTTCTTCACAGGCTCAAGTGCCGCGCCAATCATCTGCAGGCGGTCTTCGCGTGCCCCAAAGTCGAGTTCCGCACCCGCCAAGTCAACTTCCGAAGGGATGACATTGAGATTCGTCCATTTCGTCGGCTGAATGACTTCTTCCACACTCTTCTCACCGAGAAGGACGGGGTAGAGCGAAATGCCTTCTTGTTTCTCTAGCCCCAGCCCCAATGTCGCGTGAGCCTGCGGATCGAGGTCCACGACAAGCACCGTGCGATGCCGCGCCGAGAGTGCCGCCGCGAGATTCACTACCGTGGTCGTCTTGCCGACGCCACCTTTCTGATTGGCTATGGCTATTGTCTTTGTTCTGCGTTCCATATCTCTAAAATGACCTCCTCTTCACATTAAATCACCTTTGGCTTGCAATTCGGCAATGTTGCCTTTCGCGCTACGGATTACTTCCCGCCGCCACAATTCAATTATGGCAACATCCCACGGACTATCCTCGCCCATCAGCACGACGGAAAAAGGATCGCCCTTCTCAAGTACTTCATCGCTTACCTGCCGCGCAATTGCGCTAACATTACCCGTCAAAATCTGTTCCGAGAAGTTGTCCCGCCGAATATGACAGCCATAACTCAGAAGCCGCAAGTTCTTCTCGTGCTGTTTCAAGAACTCTAGATACCGCTGCGCTTCATCCCCGAAACCTTCCGCTGTAATATTATCCGCCGTCGGCACAATAATGCGCGGCGGATGCGCCTCAAGCCGTCCCTCACGAACCCGCACCTTGCCAGGATGATCCGGGAGCTCCGAAACAAAGCTATAATTGAGGAGCGTGCTTCCAAATGTCATAAGATGCCGCTTCGGGGGCAACACCTCACGCATTTTCGAAGCCGCGTACCAGCGGTCAAACTCAGGGTTTGAGCTCATACTTTAGGCGAACTCCTTTTCAAAGTCAAGGTCGGCAAGGCTCTTCACGCACCATGTCGCGCCCGTGAAGTCCTGCGGAAGTGCCGCGCCCTGGTCGAGCGCAATGACTTTCATCCCTGCAGCAACCCCCGAGGCAACACCGACCGAAGAGTCCTCAATCACTACGCACTCCTCGGGCTTCACGCCCAAGAGTCCCGCCGCGCGAAGATAGCCAGACGGACTCGGCTTGCCCGCCGCATATTCACCCGCCCCCAGCACAAGCGCGAGCTCATCTTGAATGCCGCACGCTTCTGCCGCGTTAACAATGTCGTCGTGGGGCGACCCCGAGACAATCGCGCACGGCGCGAGTTTCGCCGCCCGATGAAAGAAGTCTACCGAGCTCGAAATACATTGGTCACGCGGATCGCCCGCAATTGCCGCGAAAAAGCCGCGCACCGTGACGGAATCTTCCTCGGGCGTAGTCGCGCCTAAACACGGATATTTCGCGTGGAGTATATTGGCAATATCAATCCAGCAATGACCAATGACAATCGGCATAATCTCTTCGAGAGTCACCTTGCCCCCACACGAAACTATCCAATTGATGATAGCACGCGCCCAGAGGGACTCCGAATCAATCAGCGTCCCATCCAAATCAAAGAGAAATGCGGCTACTTTCATAGGTTTCTTACTTGTCGCGCCCACAGCACTTCTTGTATTTCTTGCCCGAACCACACGGACACGGATCATTCCGTCCAACCTTCGGCTCTTCGCGCCGCATAGGTTTCTCAGCCACAAGCTCGCCATTCTCAAACTTCCAGCCATCCTTATCCTTGACGAAAGTGGAGCGCTCGTGATGATTGCAAACCTTGCCCTCAGCCGAATAAATGGCACGGAACTCTACAACGCCCGTATCATCATTCTCGCCGCCCTTCTCAGTGGCGACAATCTCAAGCCCCAGCCACTCCGCCGCACGGCTCCACGCGAGGGATGTATCCGCGTCAAACTCAGCCTGCACCGCCGGCACCGTGCTCTCACGCAAAAAATCAATATGCTCCGTCGCGTAAGCCGAATAACGCGCACGCATCAAGGCTTCCGCCGTGGGAGCCTTTACCTTGCCTTCAAGGATAGGCTCACAGCATTCACCGTATGTTTTGCCCGATTTGCACGGACACATCTCTTCTTTTTCTACTTTCATGTCTCTTACTTTCTACACTATTTTTGCCGTCCGCCGCGTCATTTATGCAACGGAGGTATTCAAACAGATAAAATTATAGCATAACCGCACCCATCAAACAACCCCCTTTCGCTAAAAAGTGCAAAAAGTTGGCCAGGGGTTCAGCGAGGGATTTTTCGTCTTTCGAGCCCCAAAATTGAAAAGTCAAAATTACCCATTGACTCCGAACCCCAAAATATGGTATAATATTGATCAGTTTGTTGGCGAGATACTCAAGCGGTCAACGAGGGCAGACTGTAAATCTGCTGGCTTACGCCTTCTAAGGTTCGAATCCTTATCTCGCCACCATTCCTTTCTTTAGCAAAATGCACGAAGGTGGGATGGCCGAGCGGTTAGGTCGCGGACTGCAAATCCGCTTACAGCGGTTCAACTCCGCTTCCCACCTCCAAAGTGAGTCTCGAAAGAGACTCGCTTCTTTTTTAGACACGATTAACAGGATTCACAGGATTTTTGGGGAAAGATGTGGTGGCGGCTTGGGCGGGAGCTTGCCCGCGCCGCCCAACACCCCACCACACGACGATTATCGGAGTGGACGGCTTTAGCCGTCCGTAGCCCCCATCAGAGTTGCCAACACGATACAAACACACTCGAAGGCAACGGCGATTGGTAGGGGGCGGAGTCCCTTCCGCCCCGTTTATAGGGCGCGAATGCGCCCCACCAC
>CAVCJC010000001.1:0-33180 GCA_963602475.1 Lachnospira hominis (ex Liu et al. 2021) | reverse complement strand
CGGAGTTTATAAAGAAATCTCCCGATTCTCCCGATCTCCACGGCAAAAACAATCCTGTAAACACCCCCTTGACACCGTATAGGGGTATGGGGTATAATATTACGCGTGATACCTGTGGTGGGTATTTCAGAAAGGCTGAATAAAGATGAAAGATTGCTATGATCAGAAGGACCTCGTCGTGCGGCTCAACCGCGTGCAGGGGCAAGTTGCCGCGATTCGGCGGATGATTGAGGATGATACCGCGAAATGCGAGGATATCATGATTCAGATTAACGCGGCGGATGCCGCCCTTCATCGCATCGGGCTTATGGTTCTTGAGGGACACCTCGGGCACTGCGTCCGTCGCGGCATTGAAGAAGGTAATGCCGATGAGGCGATTGGGTCCTTCAAGGATTCCCTTGAGCAGTATGTCGGCATTCGATAAGAGGCAAAGCTTTCAATAATTTCAGTAAGTAAGGGAGTCCGTCATGGGCTGTTGTTGCTGTTGTGGACACGAGAAGGGGCTGGAAGCCCCTGAGGAACTAAAAGGCTGGGCGCGGGTAGACCACGCGCTTAGCGAGTTCTGTGAGAAGCTCGAGAATTGGCGCATTTTGCTTGTGAGTGGCGTATGCGTCGCGATTGGGCTTTCGCAACACGTGAAGGGCGTTCACGCGGGCTATACGGACCCCGCGCTTGTCGCGGTCGTGCTCTCGGGAGTTCCGCTCGCTTATGAGGCGTTGCGGACGCTTTTCGTCGAAAAGCGCATAACTTCCGCGCTCCTCATTACAATGGCGATGATTGCCGCGCTTTCGATTGGTGAAGTTTTCGCGGCGGGCGAGGTGGCGTTCATTATGGCGCTTGGCGAGAAGTTGGAAGCTTTCTCGGTTCGGCGGGCGCGCAAAGGCGTGCAGGGGCTCGTCAAGCTCAAAGAGCTCGTCAATGAGAATCTCAAAGTCGGGGACATCATCCCTGTCGCGCCAGGCGCGGCGTTCCCGTGTGACGGCGAGGTAGTGGAAGGCGAGACCACGGTCGACCAGTCCATTATTACGGGGGAGTCCGTACCTGTGCGCAAGGGCGTCGGAGACCGCGTCTTTTGTGGTACGCTCAATCGCTTTGGGCTTGTGAGGGTAAAGGCGCTCGCGGTCGGCGGCAATTCGAGTCTCGCCCGCACGATTCGCCTCGTGAATGAAGCGGATAAGCACCGTGCACCGATTCAGCGCATAGCCGACCGCTGGGCGGCGTGGCTTGTGCCCATTGCACTTTTGGTGGCGGTGGGGACTTTCCTCGTGTGGTATTTTGTGGTTGGCGCGGGGGCGCATAAGGCGCTTGTTTGCGCGGTGACGGTGCTCGTGACATTTTGTCCGTGTGCCCTCGCTTTGGCGACCCCGACAGCGATAGTCGCGGCGATTGGCCAGGCCTCGCGACGCGGCGTTTTGATTAAGACAGGCGAAGCCCTTGAGAAGGCGAGTAAGGTCAATATTGTCGCCTTTGATAAGACGGGCACGCTCACGACGGGCATGTGGGCGAATAACTTGCGCCGCGACCAGGAGGGACGCATTCTCGCGGGTGAGAATCTCGATGTCGCGGACGAATTGCGGGCGGATTCCGCCGCGACAATTGCCGATTTGAAGTCCCTCGGGGTGATGTCGTGCCTTCTCACGGGTGACCACGCGGCAATTGCGCAGAAGTTTGCCGCCGCGTGTGGAATTGACGAAGTCAAGGCGGACCTCTTGCCTGAGGGCAAGGTTGAGGCGGTCAAGGAGCTTGCCGCGAAAGGTGCGCAGGTGGCAATGGTCGGCGATGGCGTAAATGATGCCGCCGCCATGAAATATGCCGCGCTCGGTATTGCTATGGCGGGTGCGGGCACGGATATCGCGACGGAAGCGAGTGATATCGCCATTATGAACGACAATATTGCGTCCGTCGCCTACATCAAGCGCCTCGCGGTGATCTGTGTGCGAACCATCCGTTTCAATATTTCGCTCTCGATGACGATTAACTTGGTGGCGGTGACGCTCGGGGTCATTGGCTGTATGACCCCTGTCTGGGGAGCGCTCGTACACAATGCGGGCTCGTTCCTTGTCGTCTTGAATGCCGCGCTTCTCTACGACCGCCGTGTGAAATGATTGGGCGGGGGGACTGTCGTTTTGCCGTCAAATATGGTATAATAGAAGATATGAATAGAGACATTGTTTGCATTGGCGCAGGGTACATTGGTGGCCCCACCATGGCGGTCATCGCTAAGATGAACCCGGATCGCAAGGTTTTTGTCGTGGACATCAATGCCGCGCGCATTGCCGCGTGGAACTCGGCGGACTTCGCGCTACCCATCTATGAGCCCGGGCTCGTCGAGGTAGTCAGGGAAGTTCGTGGCAAGAACCTCTTCTTCACGACGGATATTGCCGCGGCCGTCAAGGCGTGCGATATCGTGTTCGTGGGAGTGAATACGCCAACGAAGATGTTTGGGCGCGGCAAAGGGCGGGCGAGCGACCTACAATACTGGGAGGCGACAGCACGCGAAATCAAGTCCTTCGCTGAGAGTGACAAGATTATTGTCGAGAAGTCCACTTTGCCAGTACGGACGGCCGCCGCGATGGACGCGATTCTCAATGACCACGCCGCGCATACTTTTACCGTCCTTTCGAATCCCGAGTTTTTGGCGGAAGGTACGGCCATCAACGACTTAATCGCGCCTGACCGCGTCCTTGTGGGCGGCCCTCAGACCCCCGAAGGCGAGGCGGCCATCGCGGCACTTGTGGATATTTATGCCGCGTGGGTGCCGCGTGAGAAGATTCTCACCACGAATGTCTGGAGCGCGGAACTCACGAAACTCGCGGCGAATGCCTTCTTGGCGCAACGCGTATCTTCCATTAACGCCATCGCGGGACTCTGCGAGGCGACTGGCGCGGATGTCGAGGAAGTCGCGAAAGTCATGGGGGCTGACCACCGCATTGGCGCGAAGTTCCTGAAGGCGGGACCGGGCTTCGGCGGTAGCTGTTTTAAGAAGGATGTCCTTAATCTCGTCTATCTCTGCGAGTCTTTCGGACTCCACACTGCGGCGGAATATTGGACTCAGGTCATTACGATGAATGACCACCAGCAAGAGCGCATCGTTTCGCGCCTCTTTAAGGCGATGTTTAATACTCTCGCCAATAAGAAAATCGCTGTCTTTGGCTTCGCCTTCAAGGCGGATACGGGCGATACGCGCGAGACCCCCGCGGGCACCGTCGTGCGGCTTTTGCGTGATGAGCACGTGCGCCTCACGATTACGGACCCCAAGGCGCTCCCCAATGCACGGCTCGACCTCGCCGATTTGGCGGACGAGGCCGCGCAGCAGTCTCCCGATGCGCTCGCCTATGAGGACGACCCCTATATCGCGGCAAAAGATGCGGATGCGGTCCTGCTGATGACGGACTGGAAGCAGTATCCCGCGCTCGATTGGCAGAAGATTTACGACTCGATGCGTAAACCCGCGCTCGTTTTTGATACGCGCAATTGCTTGAATCGTGCGGAACTCAAGAAGATTGGGTTTAATGTCCTAAATATTGGTAAGTAAGAAAGAAAAGGCTCAAAAAATATGGACCTAAATGAATGTGTGCGCGCGGCATTTGCCCAGGCGTTCCCCGATGAGGACTTTGGTTTTGTTAAGGTCGTGCCCGCGACAGATCCGCGTTTTGGCGATTATCAGTGCAATGACGCGCTTAAACTCGCGAAGAAGTTTAAGATGAATCCGCGCGAAGTCGCCGCGAAAGTCGCGGCGAATCTTCCGTCCACGCTCAAGTGCGAAATTGCGGGGCCTGGCTTTCTAAATCTCACCGTCTCGAGCGAGTGGCTGAATGAGACACTCGCCGCGTTCGCGGCACTCCCGAAGTGCGGCATCCCTCAAATTGGAGACGGCAAGACGGTCGTCATTGACTACTCCTCGCCCAATGCCGCGAAACAAATGCACATTGGGCACATTCGCTCCACGGTCATCGGCAACGCGATTGACCGCGTGTTCCGTGCCCTCGGCTACCGCGTCATTGCGGATAACCACCTCGGCGACTGGGGGACGCAATTTGGCATCCTCATTAAGGGCTATCGCGAGCTTTTGACGGACGAAGAGCGCGAGAATCTAACGGTCGCCAATCTCGAGAAGTGCTATGTGCTTTCTGCCGCGAAGGCGAAGGAAGAGGATGGTGTTTGGAAGGACGCGTGCCGCGCGGAACTCGTGAAGCTTCAGCAGGGCGACGCGGCGAATCTCGCGCTGTGGAAGCGGTTTATCGATATTTCCATCACTGAGTTTAACCGTATGTATGCCCTCTTGGGGGTCAAGTTCGACACCTATCGCGGCGAATCGTATTATAATCCGATGATGCCAGGCGTGGTCGAGAAGCTCCAGAAGATGGGACTCGCCGTGGAATCTGAAGGTGCACTCGTCGTCAATCTCGAAGCTGAAAAGCTCGGTGTCGCAATTGTCCGTAAGTCGGATGGTGGCTACAATTATACGACAAGCGACCTCGCGTGCGTCGCCTCGCGAGTAGAAGAATATAACCCTGAGCGAATCATCTATGTAACGGACGCTCGTCAGCAACTCCATTTCAAGCAGTGGTTCAACATTGCCCGCAAGATGGGTTATGAACAGGTTCAGCTGGTGCATGTTCCGTTTGGGCTTATGAGCTACCAAGGCAAGGCGATTTCGACGCGTGAAGGCAACCTCATTAAGCTCGACGATCTCTTGGCGGAAGCCAAACGCCGCGCCTTCGATATTGTGAAAGATCGTGGCGGAGACGAGGCGCTCGCCCAAGCGATTGGCTATGGCGCGGTGAAGTATTCGGACCTCTCCCACGACCCGATTACCGATATCGACTTTAGTTGGGATAAGGCGCTTGCGCTCGAAGGCAATAGCGGACCCTACCTGCAATATGCCTATGCGCGTGTTTGTTCGCTCCTCGATAAGGCAGGCGGGGCGGAGAGCGGGGCGGAAGGGACTCCGCCCCCTACCAATGCGGCGAGCGGGGCGGAAGGGACTCCGCCCCCTACCAATGCGGAAGACGGGGCATTTCGTGTGACGGAACCCGCCGAAAAGCGGCTCGCCTTGCAACTTCTGGAGTTTCCGGGCGCGGTTGTGCGGGCGGCGAATGCCTATAAGCCGAGTGTTCTCGCGGACTATCTTTTCCAGACGGCGCAACTTTACTCGAGCTTCTATCAGAACTCGCCTATCTTGAAGAGCGAGCCTCAAGTGCGTGCGGCGCGGCTGAAGCTCGTCGCCCTCTTTGGCGAGGTTTTGAAGACTGGTCTTGGCCTCCTCGGTATTGGCACGCCCCGCCACATTTAGAGTTCTCTCTAAATTATTTCCCCACACGAGGGACGAAATTTGGTATAATGTAGTTAATCTAAACTATGAGAGGACTCTATTAGTATGAAGAAACTTATTGTAACTGCCGCGATGGGGGTCGCCGCGACGCTGGGCGCGATGGAGAGCACCATCGCCCCTACGAAGGGTCAAATGGACCACCTCGAGGACGGGATTATGTCCATTATCCACTTTGGACCCAATACCTTCGTGGATAAGGAGTGGGGTTATGGGGATACGCCGCCGGAGGTGTTTAATCCGACGAAGCTTGATACGGACCAGTGGGTGGACGCGATGATGGCCGCTGGAATCCGCCGCGTGGTGATGGTGACGAAGCATCACGATGGCTTCAATCTTTGGCCCTCGCCGTACAATAAGGACTATACCGTCGCGAATACGCCGTGGAAGGACGGTAAAGGCGACCTCGTGAAGATGATTGCCGATTCGTGCCGCGCGAAAGGGCTGCGTTTTGGCGTCTATCTTTCGCCGTGGGATCGTCACCAGGCGAGCTATGCGACACCCGCCTATACGGAGTATTACCACCTGCAATTTGAGGAACTCTTTGCTAAGTATGGTCCGCTTTGCGAAATTTGGCTCGATGGAGCCAATGGGGGCGACGGATGGTATGGTGGCGCGAAAGAGCGTCGCAAACTCACGATGAAGGCGTGGGACTACTATCGCATCCCCGAGGTGCTTGAGCGCATGCACGCGCTTTATCCTGACGCGGTGGCTTTCGGTGGCAACGGACCCAACTCATCCGTCTGGGTGGGCAACGAGGCGGGCTATGCACCAGTATCCGTCGAATATGTGACGAAGCGCGGCTATTGGGAGACCCCTGAGTGCGATACACCTCTCCGTAAGGGTTGGTTTTGGCACGCGTGGGATGCGCCGAAGTCTCTTTCGGAACTTGTCGAGATTTACTTTTCGAGTGTCGGGCGTGGCTGCGTACTCAACCTCGGCATCGCGCCTAATCGGGAGGGGCTCGTCGGAGCGGACGATGTGAAGCGTCTGAAGGAGTTTGGCGACTATGTGAAGGCGTTCAATGCGGTTGATTATGCGGCAGGCGCGGCAGTTAAGAAGACGGCGACGACATATGAACTTGAACTCGCGAAGCCCGTTAAGGTGAATGCGGTCGATGTAATGGAAGATATTTCCAAGGGACAAAAAGTCGCCGCGTGGAAGTTTGAGTGCGAGGTTGATGGCGCGTGGAAAACGCTCGTAGAAACAGCGACAATTGGCTATCGCCGCATTGAGCGCTTCCCCGAGACAACCGCGCGGAACTTCCGCGTCGTTTTGACCCAAGCGGCAACGAACGCGGCAATTAAGAGCGTCGCCTTGCGTGTCGCTCCAATGGTGGCACCGGATGCGGAGGCTCGTCCGTTCCGCAAGTACTATGTGAATAGCGGCGTTGAAGTGACGCTTACGGGGACGGACGTCCCAGGCGAAGTTGTCGCCGCGTGGCGTTTCCCCGCTTTGGTTCACGGCTTCAAGTTTGACCCCAACCGTAGTGCAGGCAATTTGCCCGATAAGTGGGAAATGCGCATGAGTGAGGACGGCAAGGTTTGGAGCGAGGTTCTCGCGAGCGGAGAGTTTGGCAATCTCTTATCGAATCCCGTCGAACAGATTGCGGACTTTGGTAGACCCTATGAGCACGTCCGTTATATGAAGCTCACGCCGACGCACGCGGTGAAGGGCGAAGCCACCTTCAATCTGAAAGACGACCGCGCCATTCAGATTTGGTAAAACCGCGCCACATCCCGTGTCGGCGGTAGGGGGCGGAGTCCCTTCCGCCCCGTTATCAGAAGGTTAACCCACCACTGTTCGACTTCGACTCTCGACTTCGACTATTCGCACCCCCTACCAATTGGGGCGGATTTTTGGTATAATAAAGGCAATGACACATCGTCATATCAACTCTAAGAAAGAACGCGATACATGAATACCGTATTGGTCGGCGCTCAGTGGGGCGACGAAGGTAAGGGCAAAGTCATTGATTTTCTGACTGAGGAGGCGGATATTGTGGTCCGCTTCCAGGGCGGCTCTAACGCGGGGCATACCGTCGTTGTGGGCGACAAGAAGTATGTTTTGCACCTCGTGCCGAGTGGCATTTTGCACGAAGGTAAGCACTGCGTCATTGGTAATGGCGTGGTGATGGATCCCTTTGACCTGATGAAGGAACTTGAGCAGGTCGAAAGCTGGGGCTTCGAACTGCGTGGACGCTTCCATATCTCCGAGCGTGCCCATATGGTGATGCAATGGCATCGGGCGATTGACAAGGCGGAGGAAGCGGCGCGTCCAGAGGGTGCGAAGATTGGCACGACGGGGCGCGGGATTGGTCCTGCTTACGCGGCAAAAGTCGGACGTTACGGCATGCGCGTCGGGGACATCCTTAAGCCGAACTTCACGGAAATTGTGCGTGCCCAAGTGGCGGAAGCGAACCGCACGCTTGTGGCACTCGGGGCACAGCCTTTGGATGCGGACGATATGGTTCGCCTGTATAGCCCGATGGCGCAAGCACTTATGCCGTATGTGACGGATACGATTCAGTATTTGCACGAGCGGCTTGAGGAAGGGCGTTCGCTCCTTTTTGAGGGTGCTCAGGCGACGATGCTTGACATTGACTTTGGTACATATCCGTTTGTGACCTCGTCCAATCCGACGGCGGGCGGGGCGTGCACGGGCGCGGGCGTTTCGCCGCGCTCGATTGACCGCGTCATTGGCGTTCTTAAGCTCTACACGACACGCGTGGGGGAGGGTCCGTTCCCGACCGAGCTCGTGGATGCGGATGGCGAGACTCTGCGGCGGCGTGGCGGCGAGTTTGGCGCGACCACGGGGCGTCCGCGTCGCTGTGGCTGGTTTGACGCGGTTGTGGCGCGGTATGCGCAGCGCGTGAATGGCGTGGACTTCTGGGCAATGACGAAGTTGGATGTGCTTGATGAGTTCCCTGTCGTCAAGATTTGCACGGGTTATCGCCGTGAGGATGGGTTTGTTTACACGACATTCCCCGCCGACCTCTCGGTTTTGGAACATTGTACGCCTGTTTATGAGGAAATGCCGGGTTGGCAGTGCGAGACTTCGCATTGCACGGACTATGCGCAGCTCCCCGCGAATGCGAAGGCGTATATTGACCGCATTTTGGCGCTCATTGGTGGCAAGCTTGGCGTATTGAGCGTCGGGCCTGCCCGCGAGACGACTTTGCGCATCAATATCTAACGGAGTTAATGGCGAATAAGATACAGCATCTCGCCGTGATAATGGACGGCAATGGACGGTGGGCGAAAGCCCACCGCCTGCCGCGCTTAGCGGGACACAAGGCGGGGGCGGAGACCCTTGACCGTGTTATGCACTACTGCCGCGAGGCGGGGATTTCTTATTTGACGGTTTACGCCTTTTCGACGGAGAACTGGAAGCGTTCACCTGAGGAAGTGGGGGGGCTAATGAAGCTTCTTTCTTCCTACATCAAGCGCAAAAAGGCGCAATTGATTAAGGAAGGAGTCCGTTTTCGCGTAATTGGGCGGCGCGGCGATTTGTCGCCAAGTTTGCAGAAGCAAATTGCCGCGCTCGAGGAGGCGACTAAAGACGGACGGTTCACGCTTCTTGTGGCGCTTTCGTATGGCGGGCGCGCGGAGATTGTGGATGCCGTGAACGCGGCACTCGCGGCGGGGGAGACGGTGGTGACGGAGGAGTCATTCGCGCGTTATCTCTACGCGCCGAATGTGCCTGATCCCGACTTGATTATTCGCACATCGGGGGAGTGCCGCACATCGAACTTTTTGTTGTGGGAATCTGCTTACAGCGAATATTGGTTTACGCCTGTTCTTTGGCCCGATTTCGGGAAAGAGGAGTTTGAACAGGCAATCGCGGCATTTGCCTCGCGTGAACGCCGCATGGGTGGGAGGAAAAGTAAATGAAACCTATTGTTAAACGCATAATTACGGCACTTTCGACGGCGGGCATTGTCGTCGCGGCACTTCTGGGGCTACACTTTGCCCTCGGGGCGGGCGCCTTTAAGATTATTCTGCCCATTCTCATCATACTTGTGACACTCGTCCAAGCCGAGTTTTATCAGATGATTGCGCGCAAGTATTCCGTTATGCTCTTCCCAGGGCTACTCTGGGGCATCGTGTATCTCGTCGGACGCTTCGTGCTCAATTGTCCGAATTTGCTCATCGTCGCCATCTTTGCGCTCGCTTTGACGGCACTCTTCGGGAAATATGAGCGACCAATCGAAGCCTTCGCGACCACGCTTTTGGGGCTTTTGTATATTCCGTTTATGCTCGGCTTCTTTATTGATGTGCCGCGCCTTTACGGAATCCCCGTGCTCCTCTACATCATCGCGATAATCAAGCTTTCGGATATGGGCGGCTTCGCGCTTGGAATGGCGTTTGGTCGCCACAAGATGTGTCCGAAAATCTCTCCGAATAAGAGCTGGGAAGGAATGCTTGGGTCGATTTTAGGGAGTTGTCTGATTTCCGTCGCGTTTATGCCCGTGACGGGCTTTTCGTTCGTGAAAACGCTCGCCTTTGGTGTGACAGCGGCGGTCGTGGGGACACTTGGCGACCTCGTCGAGAGCCGTATGAAGCGGGATTGCGAAGTCAAGGATTCGGCGATGTTTATGCCAGCGGGACTCGGGGGCTTTCTCGATATGTTTGATTCCCTCATTTTCGCCCCCGCGATACTCCTGCCATTCTTTAGGTAAGCAAAACTTATGGCATCGCGGCACTTTCAGACCTTAATTGGGATACCACGGCTGGGGCTCGCGGTATGTGACGCGGTTATTGTGGGGCTTGCTTACCTCATGGCCTTCGCGCTCCGGTTCGACTTTGGTGTGCCGCGTGGGGGGTGGCGCGCGACGGCGGCGTTTGGCGTGGTCGTCTGCCTTGTCCATTTGGCGACCCTGACACTCTTCGGATGCTATCGGCGGGAAGCGCGCTATTTCTCGCGGCGCGAATGTTGGCGGTGCCTTTCCGCGACGGCGAGTGCCGCGTTTGTGCTCATTTTGACGCGCTTCCTGCTTAATAACGAACTCTTTTTCCATGCCCGACCGCCGTACTCCGTCACTGTTCTTGTCTTTATGGGGGCGACGGTCGGGCTGGTTCTTTTGCGTTACTTCTGCCGCGTGAGAGGCGATTCGTTTGATCCTGGCATTGACCTTTTGGAGCGTCCTGAGACCTCCTTTGATAATGCGGGAGTGCGAGCATTTCTCGCGGGGAAGACGGTGCTCGTCACAGGTGCGGGCGGCACGATTGGCTCGGAACTGGTCCGTCAAGTTGCCGCGCTGGGGGCAGAGCGCATTCTTCTCGTGGAGCGGTGTGAAAATGCCCTCTACAATATCGACCGCAAGATGAAGGTGAATGCGGCAGTTGCGGCGAGGTGTGTTCCGCTTATGCGCGATATTTGTGATAAAGAGGCGATGGAAGCACTATTTTCAGCAGAAAAGCCATTCCTCGTCCTTCACGCCGCCGCGTATAAGCATGTGCCGATGGTGGAGCTGAATCCCGAGGAAGGGTGGCGAAACAATGTGGAAGGGACGCGTATTTTGGCGGAACTCTCTGAGAAATATGGGGTTGCACGATTTGTGCTTGTCTCGACGGATAAAGCGGTGAAGCCTGTTTCGGTAATGGGTAAGTCCAAACGCGCGGCGGAGAAGGTATTGATGGCGCTCAATGCCGCGCATGCGAAGACCTCATTTTGTGCGGTGCGGTTTGGGAATGTCTTCGGCAGCTCGGGGTCCGTTGTACCACTCTTTCGTGAGCAGATTGCCGCGGGCGGACCTGTCACGGTGACGGACCCTGAGATGAAACGCTATTTTATGACGGTTCAAGAGGCGGTTTCGCTCGTTTTGCAGGCGGCGAGCCGTGCGGAGCGGGCTGTGTATACGCTTGAGATGGGCGAGCCGATTGCGATTGTGAAACTTGCGGAGGGACTTATCCGCCGCGCGGGGTATGTTCCGTATAAGGATATTCCCATCGTCTTCTCGGGGGTGCGTCCCGGCGAGAAGCTCTTTGAGGAGCTAGATGTCTCTGAGAAGTCCGCCTACCGCACGGATATGGCGAAGATTTACATCACAAAGTTGGAGGACTAAGTTATGAAGAAGGCAGTGATTGCAGCCGTCGCCGCGCTTTTCGCGTGCGTTGTTGGGGCAGATGAGGCGCTTGACGCGGCACTTGTGAAGGGCGAGCAATTCCTTTTGGCAAATCAGGCTCCCGAGGGCTGGTGGAGCGATAAGCAGATGCCTGCGCTGACGGCGCTTCCGCTTTGGGCACTCACGACGGGCACAAATGCGCCGAGTGCCGCGCTTGAGAGGGCGGCGAAATATGTGCTTTCGACCCAGCGGGAGGATGGCGGCTTTTATGTTCCGAAACCCGGTCGCGGCGGTTCGGGGCTTGGGAACTATAATACGTCCGTCTGCCTTTCGGCACTTTATGTGTCGGGGAGGGCTCCGACGGCGGCACTTTTGAAGGCGCGTGAATATATTGCCTCGAGCCAATTGACGGGCGATGATACTTACGCGGGCGGCTTTGGCTATGACAAGGCTTCGCGGCGGCGGTATGCGGACCTCTCCAATACTTCGTATGCGCTCGACGCTATGCGGCGGACGGAATCGCTGGAGGAGTTGCGCCCGAATGGCAAGCGGGTGGATGTGGATTGGGGCAAGGCGCTTTCGTTTGTGGAAGGACTTATTAAGGATGAGGGCACGGATAAAGGTGGTGCCGCGTATAATGACCGCACGGCGCAGGCGGGCACGGCGACAAATGCGAATCAGCGGGTAGCGTTAAGGGCATATGGTTCGATGACTTACGCGGCAGTTCTCTCGATGTGCCACGCCAAGCTCGACCGCAGTGACCCGCGCGTCAAGCAGTCCCTCGCCTACTGCGAAAAGTACTGGTCGCTCGAGGAGAATCCGGGTATGGGCAATCAAGGACTCTACTACTACTACGACATTTTGGCGCGTGCACTCGCGGCGGCGGGCGTGGAGAAGGTGGGCGACCACGAATGGAAGAAGGAACTTGCCGCGAAGCTCATTTCGCTTCAGAAGGCGGACGGTAGCTGGGCGAATGACAATAACCGCTTTTGGGAGGCTGACCCCATCCTTTGCACCTCCTTCGCGATGCTAACTTTGAGGCTTTGCAAATAGGGTATTGACGCGCGGCGCAAAATATAATATACTGTTGACTTGAAGAAACCAAACTAGAAGGAAAACCGAAAATGGAACTAAAAGGAACTAAGACCGAGAAGAATCTCGCTTTTGCGTTTGCGGGTGAATCCCAAGCACGCAATAAGTACACCTACTTCGCGTCCGTCGCGAAGAAAGAGGGGTACGAACAGATTGCCGCGCTCTTTTTGGAGACGGCGGAAAATGAGAAAGAGCACGCCAAGCTCTGGCTCAAGCACCTGGGTGGCATTGGTGATACGGCGAAGAATCTCGCCGCCGCCGCCGCTGGTGAAAATGAGGAATGGACCGATATGTATAAGCGTTTCGCGGAAGAAGCGCGTGCCGAGGGCTTTGAGGCAATTGCCAAGCAGTTCGAGGGCGTGGCCGCGATTGAGAAGCATCACGAAGAGCGTTATCGCAAACTTCTCGCCAATATCGAGAAGGGCGAAGTCTATGTGAAGGTGGGTCCCAACCGTTGGCAGTGCCGCAATTGTGGTCACATCTACATCGGCGAGAAGGCGCCTGAGGTTTGCCCCGTGTGTGCACACCCGAAGTCGTTCTTCCAAATTGAAGCCGAGAATTACTAATAGAAAGTATAGTAATGATGAGCCGTCTTCATTGTTCTATTGACAACGGGGACGGCTTTTGATATACTCTTGGGTGGAACAGCGAAAGATAGGAACTAATTACAAAATGAGACTCGCTCGTAAGATTTGTGGCCTTTGCGCACTTTTTTGTAGCCTTATGGCTGGTGCGGTGACTTGCGATACGGTGCTAACCCTCAATAAGGGTTGGAATGCCGTGTATTTACCTGTCGCCCCTACGAATACACCAAGTGAAGTCTTCGCGTCGTGGCCCGTGATGTCCGTCTCGGTTTATAATGCTCAGGAGTATCTCTCAACAAGTTCTATAAAGGGCGGACTCACGACGGAAGATGTCGCCTTGAGTCCCTTCCAAATTTGGACGCGCGAAGCCCCCGCCTCCTCGACCTTTAAGAAGTTTATCGCCGATACCGTGCTTGTTTGTTGCAATACGGGTACAGTGGCGTTCTCGACGACGGTGCGCGGAGAGCCTGCTGCGCCGCGTATTTCGTGGCATACGGGAAATGAGCTGAACTTCGTGGGCATTGGAATTAAGGAAGGGGATGGTGTAACTGTCTCGGCTTCCGCCTATTTCGAGGGGTGTCCGTCTGTTTCAGGCAATGACTTCTATAAGATAACTGGGGCGAGCGAGGACAATTTCAAGGTTACTTCGATGAGGGGCTTTGGTAATTCTATCGCGACCGTGCGCAATGGGTCCGTTGTGCTGGTTGCGGGCACGGCGATTTCGTCGTGGGCGGGACCGCTCTATGTCTCCCCCAGAAGCGGCATTGATTTTGGCGGAACAAATACGCTTGATGAACTCAGCATCCGTAATGATGGCGTGGCGGCGAAGTCGGTCTCCATTAAACTCGTTTCGTCTACGGACGGCACAGAGCCGATTACGGTTCTCGTGCGTAACGCGGCAGAAGAGATTATTAACCCTGAATGGAAGACGCTCACTACGGGCGGCGATACACTCACGAAAACGATTGGAACAAATGAGACATGGCGGCTTTCGTTCGCTTTCGACCGCACGAAACTTACGGGCACGGGCAAGGAACTCGGGGGTATTTTGCAGATTCGCGAGGACGGCGGTACGCTTATGAGCGTAAATGTTCCGATTAAGGCTCTAGATATTAAAGAGACAACCGCTTGGCCGAGTGGACTTTGGGCTTTTGACCTTGAACTTGATAAGGTCTCGCGCTATGTGACGGATACGACCCGCACGGACGGCGTTAAGGCGGGCGGCAAGATGAAGTTGCGACTTTATGTGCATGTGGACAAAGAAAGTACGCCGCGCCTTTTGCAACGCATTATTGTGGGCGGTACAAAGAAGACGGACGGCACCATCACGAGCATTGGCTATGCGCCTGACGCGAAGGTTCCTGACGGGCTCGACTATGAACGCCGCCTCTCGAGCGCGGCACTTCCTGTGGATTTAGGGGTCGTGAAGCCCACGAGCGGCGAATGGGGTACGGGACTCGCGTTCAACTACAAAATTGCCGCGAAGAGTCCGTCAAACCCGTTTCGGCATCCGCTTCATCCGATGTTTGATGGCAAGGACGCGAACTTCGAGGAGTTGACCTATGACGGAGACGACTTCACGAACTATGAAAAGACGGTTAAGCCTGAACTCTTCTCGCTCGGCGCCGAAATTGACCTCAAGTGGGACGCGGTCACGGGTACGGCTTGGGAGCCGCAAGAATCCTTGACGGGCACTTGTGACTGGATCTACACGGGGCTTATGCGTCAGGGTCCCGTCAAAGCCTCGGGCACATTCACGGCACAGCGTGTTTTGCCGGGGCTCACGCTCAACCTCGAATAAAAGACTTTCAAACTACAACTTTTAACAACTAATCTCAAAATGAAGGAACAGAAAACTATGAAAAGCACAATGATACGCTCACTCGTTGCCGCTGTATGCGCACTCGGTGCGCTCTTTGCTTCGGCCGTGCCGACTTCTATCGCCTACCAAGGTGTCCTGCGCGATGCGAATGGTGCGGTGATTTCGGGCGACTTGAATAAGACGATAGAGTTCCGCCTCTATAAGTCTGCCTCAAGCGATGAACAGGCGCTCTGGGGACGCTCCGTGGCGGTTCTACTTGATTCGACGGGGCTTTTTAATGTCGCGCTTCAAGATGATATTGGCTCGGTATTAGAGAATGTTCAATACACAACCCTTGCAGAGGCTATTAAAGCCGCCCGCACTTCGTCGCTTTACATTGGCTTGTGGGTAGCTGGCAGTTCGGGCGAGATTTCGCCGCGCCAACAGATTTTGTCCGTGCCTTACGCGTCATATGCGCAGGATGTGGACACCGCCGCGGGCGATTTTACGGTGGGAGGTCGCGCGACAATTAAGAATCTGACGGTTACGGACTCTGCGACCTTTAGCTCGGATGTTTCATTCTCAAATGGCGTATCAATGAATGGCAATCTTACGGTCTCGGGCAACTTGAAGGTGAGCGATGCTAATTCCATCTCGGGTCCTGGTACGATTCCGATTGGCGGCATTATTATGTGGAGCGGTTCAAAAGGCAGTGTGCCTAACGGCTGGAAGCTTTGTGACGGAGAAGATGGCACGCCTGATTTGAGAGGCAGGTTCATTTTGGGAGCAGATAGTGTAAATAATACGGGCGCTACGGGTGGCGCATCTTCGGTTACGCTTAGCACCGATAACCTCCCGCCGCACCAGCATGAATACTTCGGTGATGATATGTTGCAAGGTGTAGACGGGAATACAACGACACAAGTCTCACGTCAAAGGTCTGGATATGACGCAACTAGTAAACTTGCTGGTGATTCAAAGGTTTATTGGTCGGGTGCAACGGGCAAGGGAAAATCTTTCGACATTATGCCGCCCTACTATAAACTCGCATTCATTATGCGTATTAAGTAAGCGACTTACGACTTTGGGGACACTATGAAACGACTGATTCCCTATCTTGTTTTAGCGGGGACACTGCTCCCCGTATGGGCGGAGGAGGATTCGCAAGAGAAGCCGTCCTATACGCTCTCTTCCGCCTCCGCCGCGCCCATCTTGCATTATACTTCAGCGGAAGGCGATCCGCAGCCTGAGAATACATGGCTCGCGTCTAACAATGTCGTCACGGCATTTTCGTGTGTTCTAACGAATGGCACCAATACGATTTCTCAGCAGACGATTGCGGGAAATTCGCAGGTGCGACTTACGGCAAGTGAGGTGGGCTTCGCTTTTGAGCGCATAAAGCCGGAGGTTTGGTTTGGCGGACAGATTCCGCTCCCGACCGACACAGACTGGACGGCGACTTACGAGTATTACAAAGAGAGCGCGGCAGAGCAAGCGGCGTTTATCTTTGATCCTCAGAACCACCGCGTTTTTGCTAAGAAGGGTGGCACAGAGACCTTTACTTGGTTCTTGAAGGATGGCACTAAGCAGTCCCACGCCTATATTATATCTTCGACTTGCGAGGGGCGTCCCTATCGGCTTTTCTGGACGGACTCCCCCTACAATGCGCCGCCCGTGAGTTTGAGTGGTCGGTACATCCAGCTCTTTGGTCCTGAGTCAATTATTAAGCCCACCTATGGAACTCAGGTCGTAGACCAGGGCGGACAGCAGATCACGAACAACAATGTCATTCTAAGTGGTGTTTTCCTTGATACTTCGTCCTCGTGCCTCTATGCGCGCGGCAAAGTTTCAGGACAATTCATTGTCGCGTTCTATGACTCGGGTTCGTACGATAACCTCCAGCGCATTCAGGTCGTGGAAGTGGGGAGTCCTGATGTCAATTATATGACGGGCTACATTGGTGAGCCCATCCAGCCGTATGGTATGGGCTATGATACTTCGGGGCTTATACCTTCGCCTGTTGAGATTGGTACGACGGCGCAAGATGCGTCGGGTCCCTACTACTACCAGCATAAGGGCACATACTCGTATAGTCCGAAGAATAATTGGGTTTATCCCTTGCGGACGACGACGGGCGAAGCGTGGCGACTTGATGTTTACTGGATGGAAACAGACGCGCACGGCATTCAGTGGCCTTTTGAGCGTTGTAACTACTCGTGTTCGTGGAATACGAATCAGATGACGACGCTGATTACGGGCGCGAAAGTAAAGCTTCCGCAGGACTACAGCGTCACTTTGGGCGGCTTCCAAGAGCCTGAGGGACACGCCCTCGCGCCTGAGAACCAAATCTTCCGTACTCAAAAGAGTGGCTTCTCACTTCTTAAGGTTTCGGGGACGGATAATATTTGGTTCATCCCTGTAAGGTCCATTGACCGTACGGACACCAACTTCTTCACCTTGGCAGAAGCCAATTGGTTCGTGGGTGACGAGTTGCGTCCGCGCGGCGGTTCGGTGAGCGGCACTTCCGAGACTTATAATCCCGTCATTGACTCGACGGTCTCGGGACTATTGAATCTTGATGAATCGGGCAACAATTATAACCCGAACCTCTATTATGACCGAACGACGACATCGAATACGCTCGCTTCGGTGATTTATCCCGTCAATACGGTGGCGGAAAGCGACAAGCCCTTGGAAGTTTGGTGGTCGTCCACCGTCCAGCAGGAGGGCATGTCTACGCCCATCGCCTTCCCCTCGCTCGTGCAGCGTTATCGTGCAATTTGGCCTGAGGTGAATCAAGTTCCGCAAATAGTCATTGCCTCACAGCAGGGCGGTGCGGGCACGACGCGCTATGATGCGGGAAGCGCGGCTTCGTTTACGGACAATAAGTCTACCGTCAATATGCCCGACCTCTATGCGTTTAATGAGCGCGGCGGTTCTATTTCCTTCTGGGCTAACGCGGCGAAATCCGACTTTGATTCAGGACGAATCCTAAACTTGGGAACGGACGGTGATACAAAAGATCTAAAGGTTTATGTCGATGCCAAGCGGCAGGATGATAAGGTCGCCTATAATATCTTTATGTCAAGGACTGAGACCCCAACTCCTGTGCCTAATCTTGAGACAACCGCACTATCCACGAATGAATGGCACAAGATTGTATTCTCATTCGCGCCTTCGAACTTAACTGTCTTCGTGGACGGCAAGTTCAATGCTTCCACAAACTTCATTGGTTTCGGGAGTGATGAGGTCACCTCATTTGGTGGCAAGCTCTCGGGCAACTATATGGGCGGCTCATCTACTTCCAAGTGCGGCTTTTTCCTCGACAATGTTGCGCTTTGGGCACGGACCTTTGACGAAAGTACGGTCTCTAGCAACCTCTACGCGTCACTTACGGGGACGGAAAGTGCGCTCACCTGCGCCTTTACCTTCGACGGTGACGATCTTGAGCTTCTTTCGGGTACAGATAAGCGCAAAGCGACGGATATTGTCACGGGTCGCACTTTTGACGCGGAAAATGTGCTTCGTGCGACACCGGGTGCACCGATTCTGGGCAACGGAGTCTTCACTGCCGATACTACGCCGATTGTCTATCGTCAGCCTGATAAGACGAAAACGGGGTACAACCCGAATGAGGAACACGCCTTTGTCTCCTCGGGGGCGGGCGGATACTATGCGTGGGCGCTCCGTTGCGATTTGAATACGGACGAAACCTCCAAGCCGTTTGTGCTCGTGCAGTATGAGAAGGGCGGCGAGGCGAAGATGGAGTGCTACTCGGTTCTTTTGACGAACCAATTTTATACGGCACTCGCGGCAAATGTGGAAGCGGGACATCTCCTGCCGGGGCCGCATCCGTTAGATTTGTTTGATAATCCGTGGTGCACCAATGACTATTGGGATGTCGTCTCGGGGCAAGCCTATTCGAGCGCTTATCGTGACCGCAAGGGACAAGTCTGGGCACGTGCGGCGGGCACGATCCCGATTCATATGTACTATCCGAATCAGGATGGATTCGATTTCCCGTCACTTTCGACGACACCTGCCGTGGGCGTGCCGATTCCGTGGCTCTCGGAACTTGATAGAACCCCGAGTTCGTATATGCTCAATAATAAGCCCGCAACATGGACTTGGATGGTTGCATGGCCGACGGGCGTGCCCACAATGCGTATTGGCGAGACGCTCACAACTGCCGCGAACGGGCTCCCCGAAGTTTGGAGCGCGAAGTCCATGGCTGTTTTGTGGCCGCAGGGTAATTCCGATACCGTAAAGTTGTGGGATCCGACGGTGGCGCGTGAATCGGGCAAGACGGGCTATGACACG
Organism: Lachnospira hominis (ex Liu et al. 2021); assembly: GCA_963602475.1. GTDB lineage: Bacteria > Verrucomicrobiota > Kiritimatiellia > RFP12 > UBA1067 > UBA1067. The sequence goes on along the minus strand of CAVCJC010000001.1, from coordinate 13,984 downwards.
GTCGCCAAGTTCTTGTCCAATTATGGCTTCTCGATTGAGGCGGGCAATGTGCAATTGCGTGCGGGTAAATATACCTTCAAGGAATTGCCGCCTTCCATTGGTTCGCGCTTCTATGCGGATACAACGAAGGATTCCTCCAAGTGCCTTACGCTCATCGGTGAACTTGAGTCCTCGGCGGGCGGCACTATCCTCTGGCCCAATGTGGCGAACGCGGCAGAAATCACAGCACTTAAGGGACTTATTTCGGCAGATGCGGACTCCTCCAAGCGCAATGAGTGGGCGGCGATAATTGATGGGCTTACGCTCACAACGCCCATTCAGCCGACGACGATTGAGGGCTCGCTAGATCCTGTCGCGACCTATATTCCGCGTGACCACTATGCCTTAACGGCGATGGGCGGCACGGGCTATGTGACAATTATCGAAAATGACGCGCCTGTCGGGAGCGGCGTGGGGCAACTCGGTGTGCAAGATGGCGACGCCATTTCTATGCATGTCTTTGCTGTCACGAATAAGTACTATACGGGACGCGTTGTGGCGCGTGAAGACCAAGAAAACCTCCTCTCGCAACAACTTTCCATCCTTTATACGGAATCTTTCGCGGGCACGGCGGACGATTATGAGTTTGAATGGAAGAAGGCGACGCCCACCGCTTCGGGGGCCATGCCGACGGACTACACAAACGCCTATCAACGCGCGTTCTCGAATGCGGACGAAATGCGGGGTCTGACGCGCTTCACGCTCGGTGGCCAGGGCGATACCCTCGCGAATCTCGTCAACACCTTCTATGTTATGCGCTATCGTGCCGTGAGTGGCGCGGCAAAAGCCTCAATGGGCGATACATGGAGTGATTGGTGCGGTCCGACCCTCGCGGAAGGGTGGATACAGCGCGTCGTTAATAATGTGACGCCGTTCACCCAACGGATGACTGACCTTTATGAGAATGAGGCGGAAACTCTCTCCTCTATGATTCAGCAAGCGGGCGGTCCGTATATGGGCGATGTCGCGCTCAACCAGGATAATTTGACTTCCGTCGGGCTTATCCAGCTCTACCAGACGCTCCTCAACAAGGCGGAATCAATTTCCATTGCCTCGGGTTCGACGGGCGTAAATGACGCGGAAGTGAATAAGCAACTCTTGCTCGCGGCAGAACGCCTCGCCGATTTGTATATGGTGCTCGGTAATGACGCGTATGCGGACGCCCTCAACCCGACCATCGGCTTTGGCACGACATGGGGCGAAACGGCGGCGGGTATCTCGCAAATTGACTATGGTGCGGAGTCTACGGGGCTTTTCTGCTTCGATAATCAGGTTAATACGCTTCTAGAAGAGGAACTCGCGCTTTTGCGTGGTCGTTCGGGGGCGAATAACCCGTCCGTCCAAACCGCGCCATTCTATAACCGCTTGGTGTGGAACTTCACGCGCGGCATAACGGCGGGCGAAGTCGCCTATGCGGTGAATTACAATATCAACTCGTCCAATAATGACGCGAAGATAAACGAAGACGACGCGGCACTTCAGTATCCACAAGGTCACGGCGACGCGTGGGGACACTATTTGAGTGCGCTTACGACATTCTATCGCCTTTTACGGAATCCGAACTTCACTTGGCCCGTCTCGCAATCGCAAATGCTGGTAGCGGACGCGGTTGTGGATGTCGACTACTACGATGAAGAGCGTTTTGCGGAAATCGCGAATAAACTTGCCGTCACTGCAGCGGATGTCGTCGACCGCACGGCACGCAAGGCGTGGAAGGATAATGGTGGCGCGAATGGTGCGGGCTACCTCGATGAGGATACGAATCGCAACTTCGGCTATGGCGAATGGGCGACACGCGGCGCAATTGGTGGTGTCGCGAACTGGATGGTCGCAAACGCGATTTTGCCTGAGACGGAATCTTCCGATTCCTATAGCCGCCTCACATTTGGTGCGAATACCTTCCTCTATAATACAAATATACAACTTAGAGCGTCCTCTGACTTCTCAAGCGGCTGGACATTTGAGTTCCAAGTTGCCGCGCCTACGAATACGACGAGTATCGGCAAGGGTTCCGTCCTGAGTCTCGTGGGGTCGTTTGATAGCTCCCTAGACACCATTCCGCTTGGCGAACCCGCGACGGACGGCGTTACGGCGACGCAAGGCTTCCTGTTGCTCTCGGCTACAGGGGATGGCAAAGCAAATCTCTTGGCTGAGAATCGTTGCTATTATGTAATCCCTGTCACGAATATGGTTGAGGTTGTCGTGACAAATGCGCAGGGCGTTGTTTCAACGAAACAGGTCGAGACTGTTGATTATGAAGTAAGGTCGAATATAATCAAAATAGCGGAGACGGAAAAAGAAGGGGAATCGCTGAGCCTTCCTGACAACGCCATTGTGGCAATTGACCGCGCGGTGAGTGGGGCTATGACGCTACGCATTCTCGACGCGAACGGCGAGCAGGTCGAGTCCGTTGCTCTCGGGACTACGCTCCAGTGCGAATGCCCAATGGCAATATTTGGTGGCGGCTTCACGGGCACAATTGGCGAGATTCGCGGATGGAAAACGACGCGGTCGAATGCGCAATTGCAGTCCGCGCGTGCCTATGTGAATGCGCGCGATGAAAATCTCCTCTTCTATACGCGCGGCACTACGCGACGGACGACGGATACAGAACTTGCCGATGAAACGCCCGGTGGCGACATTCCTTGGACGATTCAGGCTCCGAATTGGGTGAGTGTGAAGGATTCAGGGCTTACACTCGCGTTTGACGACGATGGGCTTTTGCGCATCAACCGCGATACGGTGACCGATCTCGCGAATATTCCAACTTCGGTTGCTTCTATTCAAAACAAACTCGACGGACTTGACGCGGGGCTGAATCCGCTTGGGCTATCGGACTCCGCCGTGCCGTTTGATATTTCCTCGACGGGTGTTGCCGAGGGAACCTCCACCCACTTCGAGCAAATCGCCGCACGGGCAGAAAAGTCCCTCGGGAATGCCGCGAAGATGCTTGACCGTGCGCAGAGTGCCTCTAAGTACCTGCGGCAGATCCAAAACGCGACTTCGGACGAAGAGGAACTCGCCGCGACAAGCGAAAAGAGTTATGAGGCACAGCTCATCGAGATTTTTGGTACGCCCTATTCGGGTGATATTGGCCCTGGCAAGATGTATGAGCAGGGCTATACGGGTCCCGACCTCTATCATTATATGTATATGGATCTCTCGGGCTATGGGCTCACCTCACTCGAGGAAGCGTCGCCTAAGTATGTCCTCTACTATAATCCCTCATCGACGGATAAGAAATGGACCTACAAAGAACTCGTAAACTATATGAAGGATGGCGAGAATACCTATACAAACGCCCTCGTCTATTGCGTCTCTGAGTATGGAATTGTCGTAAAGCCTGATTCCGTAACGGGTTCGCGTTCGGCGTATGGACGCCTTCAACAGGCGTATTCGGACTATCTTCTCGCCTATGTGGATGTGCGCAACGCTGTAGCCGCCTATAATGAATATACGCAGCTCTTGAAGGTGGCGTATGAGGCGGAAGAGTCCATTTGGTGGTCTTATAATGCGTTGTATGGCATGTCGGTGACCTTGCGCCTCTTGACCTCCATTAATATTGGCATACAGAAAGTCACGCAAAATGCGATAAATGCGATTGAAATGGTGAAAGAAGCGAATGATGCGGCGTATCAGATTGCAGGCAATTCGGTGCCTGAGATACTCGTCGCGGGCTTGTCGGTGGGCTTCTCGCCAAAAGATGCCGTTAAGCTTGTCGTGGGTAATGCCAATGTCGTCATTGGCTCGGCCATAGGCGGCTCTAAACTCTCGCTTCAAACCATCCAATCGCTTGCTGATTTCATCGTTAGTGAGATTGAAAACGGACGCAATGGAGCACAAGACGCGGCAACTTGGAATGACGCGCAATTGCGGTGCTGGGATACGCTTTATGACGCGGCTTCGAAGGTGCGTACCTCGGCGAAGACGGTGAAAACGGCTGTTGCTAAGCTTAATTCGCTCACGGCTACATTCGATACACTCGTTGCGGAAGGCAACCGCATTCTCGCGGCACGCGAGGCGGAACGCGCCAAGCGCGTGAATCGTATCATTAAGCTGAGATATAATGACATGTTCTTCCGCCAAGTGCAGGACGAAGCCCTCACGGGCTATTCTGCCGCGTATAACCTCGCCCAGCGGCAGGTGTTTATGGCGGCGCAGACTTACGACTACGAGACGGCGCAATTGACCTCCGACAAGGAATCGGGCGATGCCTTTAAGGCGGAAATTATTGGCGCACGCGCCCTCGGTACCTTCGACTCGAATGGCAAGCCGCAGGTTGGCTCGGGGCACGGTGACGCGGGGCTCTCGGATATTCTTGCGCGAATGGAAGCGAATTACGATGTCCTTAAGCCGCGTCTCGGGATTAATAACCCCGACTCGAACGCGACTTGGTTCTCGCTCAGGCACGAACTTTTCCGTATCGACACGACCGAAGCGGGGCTCGCCAATTGGCAGAAAGAACTCCAGAAGTATGTGGTCGCCGATTTGCGGCAAGTTCCTGAATATAACCGCTTCTGTCAGCCTGTGGCGTCCTCCTCGGGACTGAACACAGCCGAGCCCGCGCTCGTCATTCCTTTTGAGACGACGATTGATTATGGCAAGAACCTCTTCGGACAAAACCTTGTCGCGGGAGACCATTCGCTTGATTCTTCCTACTACGCGACAAAGATTCGTTCGACGGGTGTGCGATTTACAAATTACAATGCCGCGCTTGTTGAGGGTGCGAGCGGAGCCTTGGCGGCGACTCCCGTCGTCTACCTCGTGCCAGCAGGCGTGGACCGTATGCGTGTACCAGGCGACTTGAATGGAACGGTTGTCGATAGCCCCGTCGTCGACCAAGTCATTCCAGTTCCGTATACCATCGGCTCGACTGCGCTGGATGATATTGATTATACGGCTCTCGCCTCCAGCTACACGGGGTGCACCGAGCCAAGCGCGAAGATTCGCCGCATCCCCTCCTTCCGTGCCATGACGGGTTCGGCGGATGATGCGGACCGCGCCAATACGCGGCTTATCGGACGCTCCGCGTGGAATACGCGCTGGGTGCTCATTATCCCTGCTGGACAGCTCCTCGGCGGTTCAGCGGAAAATAAGGCGAAGGCGCTTGATATCTTCATCAATGGTGCCGATACGAACAATGACGGCATCTTGGAGGTCTCGCCAGTGACGGATATTGAGCTTGGACTCAAGACCTATTCGCATTCGGGCAACTAAGGGAGGAAACGAAATGAATACCTCTATTTCTAAGCTTGAAACTTTCGTGTTAACTGCCGCGCTCCTCGTGGGCGGCGCGGCACTAACTGCTACATTTGCCGCGCCGACGGTCTCGGTTCCGCCTTTCGTCTACACGGGGCGCATTGTCAATTATGAGGGGGCTTCTTATGATAGCGTCGCCGCTAAGAAGGCGGAAATCCGTGCCCGCAAGGATGGCAAGTTAATCGCCCGCTCGTCAATTGCCGCGCTTGATGGGGATACTTCGGCGAACTATACGCTCGTAATCCCTATGTCCTCGGATGCATCCGCGACGGATGTCGCGCAGAAGGGCGATAAGCTCACCTTTGAGATTGACGCGGGTACGGGCGAGTTCTACACCGAGACAAATGCCTTTGTCGCGGTGGGGAGTCCGGGGCGCACCGCTACCGTTAATGTGCGTGTTGCCGCGTGCACGAAGGTCGAAGGCGTCGCCGATGAATATGTTGACGCGATTATGACATATATCGAAGATGAGGGGCTAACGGACGAGATATATAAGACTTACGACCCGAATGCGGACTGGGATGGCGACGGTGTCTCGAACTATGATGAATATCTCGCGGGGACGGACCCCTTCAACGCTAAGGACGCGGGTTTGAAGATCATCTCGTGGGAAGCGGTTCCTGAGAACGCGAATGTTATGGCGCTTACCTTCCTGCCGGGACGCAATCGCGCCTATTCGGCCATTCGCCGCGCACCTGATTCGAGCGACCCCTTTACCGTTACGCCGCATCAGACCTCCCCCATTGTGAATGGCACGCAGCATAACTACTTCATTACGGGCAATGAAGACCCCACAACGCGTGTTCTTTACCTTCTCAAGGTCGGGGACGCGTCACTTTATCGCCTGAGGCTCGAATAAGGGACGTTTCGGATGCTACTGGCCGCGCTATTTGCCGCGCTCGAGATAATTTCCGTCACAAATCACGCGGGGCATGTCCTTACGGCGCACCCCGTTTCACTTACGAATGGTGTCGCCGTGCTGGAACGCACCAATGGGGAGCGCGTCCGCGTCCCTCTCAGAGCCTTCCCCGAAAGCGAGCAGAAGCGTTTGCGCCGCGCCCTTGGCGAGGATCTTGCCCCCGAGCTGACGGCGAAGCAGAAGCGCCAGTACCTGTTCTATCAAGACCTCTCCAAGCGCAATGAAGCCTTGCATAAAGCGGGTGTAACGGACGATTTAGCCTACGAAAAGCGCCGAAAAGAGCTCGATATTCTTATGAAAAAAGCATTAAATGCGCAAGATGTCAAGTAATTTATTTACGCGATTTGTAAGATTCCACTCCACAAATCGTCGAAAATATGATAAAATATAGGCTCACATTCTACCTCTAGAGGAGTAATTGATTGCTATGAAGACTGAAACGAAGAATTTAGATAAGTGTCAGGTGCAACTCACGGTTACGCTTGACGCGAACGAAGCGAACGCTGTCGTAAAAGATGTCGAGAAGCGTTTTGTGCGTGAGGCGGCCGTCCCGGGCTTCCGTCCGGGCAAGGCTCCGCTCGCACTTTTGCGCAAAAACTACGGCGGGGAACTTGAGAAGAGAATCGCCGAGGGCATCGCGAATAAGAACATCCCTAACGCGATTAAGGAAGCGAAACTTGAGGATCAGTTCCTTGCTGTTTATATGCTTGATGATGTCAAGCACGACGAAAAGGGCGCGACGCTCGTCTTTACGATTGAAGTGAAGCCGACATTCAAGGTTCCGACCTACAAGGGTCTCAAGATTGCCTTTAACGATGTCACGGTTAAGGATGAGGATGTTCAGGCTCAGATTGACAACCTGCGCGAAGCGTGCGCGAAGTTCGAGGATGCCAAGGAAGATACCAAAGTAAAGGAAGGCGACTTCATCCAAATCGACTTCACGGGCACCATCGACGGCAAGCCAATTTCGGAGTTTGATGAAAAGGCGAAGGTTATCTCAGAGGGTCAGGGCTTCTGGACTCAGGTCCTCGACGATCGCTTTGTCCCTGAGGTTACCAAGGCGCTCAAGGGCATGAAGGTCGGCGAGACTAAGAAGGATATCAAGGCTAAGTTCGCGAAGGGCTACGATATTAAGGCCCTTGAGGGTAAGAAGGCGCTTTACACCGTCACGGTGAAGTCCATTCGTTCGCGTGTGCTCCCCGATGACGCGACATTCCTTGAGCAGCTCAAGCCGCAGTTTAATGATGCTGCCGAGTCTATGGAGAAGCTGACGAGCTACATCCGTGAACAGATGCAGAGGGCGGAAGATAGCCGCGAGGCTACGCGCCGCGAAAATGAAGCGGCGGAAATGCTTCTTAAGAAGGTCGACTTCGATTTGCCGATTGTCAATGTGAAGAACGCGATGAAGAACTACTTGAGCGATCTCGCCGAGCGGGCGCAGTACTCGGGTTTGGGCGCGGACTACTTCAAGAAGAATCGTGATACGATTTTGAAGGAAGCGAAGGAATACGCTGAAAAGCAGGTTCGCCTCCACTACGTGCTTTCGGCGATTGCGGACGCTGAAAAGCTCGAGAATGATAAGGACGAAAACGGCGAAACACGCACGCGTAAGGCACTGAAGTTCGTTCTTGACCAGGCGAAGAAATAAGGCAGTAAAAGCTTCTTGGGAGTTGGGACAATGGAAAAAGGCTATATGATACCCTATGTCGTCGAGCAAACGGGGCGCGGCGAGCGTACTTATGATATCTATTCTCGCTTGTTACTAGATCGTATCGTCTTCATCTCAGGCGAGGTGAATGATGATATGGCTAACGCCATTGTGGCTCAGCTTTTGTTCTTGCAGTCTCAAGACCCCAAGAAGCAGATTAATGTCTATGTGAATTCGCCAGGCGGTAGTGTCACGGCGGGACTCGCGATTTACGATACTATGCAGTTCGTAAGTTGCCCCATCGCGACCTACTGCATTGGGCAAGCCGCGTCTATGGGCGCGGTTCTGCTGACAGCGGGCACGAAGGGTCTTCGCCACGCGCTACCGAATGCACGCATTATGATTCACCAGCCTTGGGGCGGCGCGGAAGGCAAGGCGAGCGATATCGAAATTACCGCCCGCGAGATTCTGCGCTTGAAGGATATCCTCAACGACATCCTCGCTAAGCACGCGGGCAAGAAAAAAGCCGATGTTGTGCAGGATACCGACCGCGACCACTTTATGTCCGCCGAAGAGGCGCTTAAGTGGGGCTTGATTGATAAGGTAATCAAGGCATGAAAAACGACAGACATTGTTCGTATTGCGGACGCTCTGAAAGCGAAGTGCCTTTGATTCCTGGCGTAGATGGTAGTAACATCTGCGTCGAATGTGTAAAATACCTCAATAAGATTCTTGAGGAAAAAGAACCCAAGAAGAAGAAAGAGCCAGCACCTCTGCCGCCGACACCTTCGCCGCGCGAAATTAAGGAGTTTCTCGACCAGTATGTAATCGGGCACGACGAAACGAAGAAGGTGCTCTCCGTCGCCGTCCATAACCACTATCGCCGGCTCGAAAGTGCCGCGAAGAAGGGCAAGGGCAAGGACCCGCTCGCGGATGTAGATATCGAGAAGTCGAACATCCTTCTTTTGGGTCCGACGGGCACAGGCAAGACGCTTCTTGCGCGAACCCTCGCGAAAATGTTGGGCGTTCCATTCGCAATTGGTGACGCGACCGTGCTGACTCAGGCGGGTTATGTCGGCGAGGATGTCGAGAATCTCGTCCGTTACCTCCTCCAGAATGCAGGTGGCGATGTGGAACTCGCCAAGCGCGGCATTATTTATGTGGACGAAATTGATAAGATTGCGTCTAAGACGGATAATGTCTCCATCACGCGCGATGTATCGGGCGAAGGCGTGCAGCAGGCGCTCCTGAAGATTTTGGAAGGTACAGTCTGCCGCATTCCCCCGAAAGGCGGACGCAAACATCCCGACCAAGAATATATCGAAGTCGATACCACCAATATCCTCTTCATTTGCGGCGGCGCGTTTGTCGGGCTCGATAAGATAATTGCCGCGCGTACGGGGAGCCATGTCATTGGCTTTGAGCATTCGGACGCGGCAGACGACAAGAAGAAGGACGATACTACGGAACTTCTCCGCGAGGCACGTCCGCAAGACTTTGTCAAGTTTGGGCTTATTCCTGAGTTCATCGGGCGCCTGCCCATCGTGACATCTCTCGAGGAATTGACCGAGGATGACCTCGTGCGCATTTTGACGGAACCCAAGAACTCCCTCGTCAAACAGTATACGAAACTTTTGGCAATGGATGGCGTGGAACTTACTTTTGAGAAGGAAGCCCTCCGCCAACTCGCCCATAGAGCCCTCACCCGCAAGACGGGTGCGCGTGGGTTGCGTGCCGAAATGGAAAAGCTGATGACGGATATTATGTATGAAGCGCCTGGCAATGCCAAGATGAAGAAGGTGGCTATTACCGCCAAGATGATTCAGCAAAAGCTGGGTGACTAAATTATGCAACTTACACTCTTAAAGGCGAAATTACACCGAATCCACATAACCGAGGCGTGCCTTGATTATGAAGGCTCGCTTACGCTTGACCCGGATGATATGGAAGCGGTCGGCATCCTCCCCTACGAGAAGATTCTCTGTGCCGATGTCGAGAATGGCAACCGCTTTGAGACCTACGCTATTGAAGGCAAGCGCGGCACCCATGTCTGCTGTCTCAATGGCGCGGCGGCTCATCAGGGTAAGGTCGGTGACCGCTTGATTGTGATGGCGTTCGGGCTTTTCACGCCTGAGGAAGCCAAGGGTTGGCAGCCGCGCGTCAAGCACTTCTAAAAGCGGCATGCTATTCCTTCAGATTATCGCCCTCATTACGCTCCTCGCGCTTTCCGCGCTGTTCTCAGGCTCAGAAATCGCGCTCTTTTCCCTAACAGGTGCCCAGCGCGCCCGCATTCGTGCCCGCAGTGAGGCGGATGCCGCGCGTATTGAGGCGTGCTTGGCGGACTCCGCGACGCTCCTTTCCACGCTCCTCGTGGGCAATACTTTCGTCAACTTCGCGGCGGCGACAATCGGTTATCTTGTCCTTTCGGCGTGCATTCCCAATTGGGGCGGAGCGCTCGCCGTGCCGGTTATGACCATCGCGCTTCTCGCGTTTGGCGAAATTACCCCCAAGCGCCTCGCCCTCAAGTATGATGAGCGCGTCGCACCTTTCTGCGCACGCGTTATGCTCTTCTTAATTGGCGTTCTAAAGCCGCTTACCGCCCTCTTTAGTTTCTCCTCCCGCGCCTATACGAAGGCACTGACGCGGGAACGCCGCGCCCTCTCGGACGCGGAACTCGTGAGCGTCCTCGAATCAGCGGCGGAAAGTGGTGAGTTCGCGCTTGAGGATGAAAAGATGATAGAAGGGGTCTTGCGCCTCTCGGAACTCCACGCCAACGATGAGATGACCCCGCGGGTCGATATTGAGGGCTATGACTCTGACCGCCCCACCGATTATCGTGCCGAGACAGTTAAATCCGCCCGCCATCACTACCTGCCCATCTATAACCGCACCCCCGACGCCATTGAGGGCGTAATCGATACGCGTACAGGCAAGCGACTCGAGGCGCTCTTCGTGCCCGAACAGGTGACACTCGACGACCTGCTCATTACATTCCGCAAAAGCCGCCTACCCCTCGCTGTGGTGACGGACGAATTTGGCGGCACGGCGGGCATTATTACGCTTACGGACATTATGGAACTTATCGTCGGACCCGACGCGTTGGGGCACCGCGATTCCGAACCGCTTATCCGCCGCGAATCCCCGCGCGTTTGGACCATAGATGCGGATGCTAGCCTCGACGAGATTAATCGTACGGTCGGGCTGGAGCTCGCCGCCGAGGATGCGGACCGCCTGGCGGGCTGGGTCGCGGCACAAGTTGAGCGCATTCCTCATGTTGGACAGATCATCGAGGAACAAGGCGTGCGGCTAACCATCCTTAAACGCCGCAAACATCGTGTCGAGACGGTAAAACTTGAAGTTTTGGAGTTCCCGAAGCCAGATACGGACGCTGAACTTATCGCCGAGACGGATGAAGCAGTCGAGAAGACGCGGGAGGATATGGAATGATTATCACTTTTCTTCTCGTTTTGACGACGCTTATTGCGCTTGTCCTCTCAAGCTTCTTTTCCGCGTCAGAAGCGGCGTTCGTCACGGTTTCGCGGGGACGCGTTGTGCACCTCTCGCGTGAGGGCTCGGCGAAGGCGAAGTCCGTCTTGAAGGCGATTAGCAATTTGCAAGATACGATAACGACGATTCTCGTCGGCAATAATATTGCGAATACCCTCTATTCCTCGACTTCTGCGGCACTCGCCGCGCGGGTACTGGCTGATTCCTCGGTAGGTCGCACGGTTTGGGCGTGCGCCGCAGCCATTGTGCTTCTTTATCTCGGTGAGTTTCTGCCGAAACTTCTCTGCACGAGCCGTCCGTTGCGCCGCGTCCTTTTTCTGATTCCGTTCTATGAGGTTGTTTCGGCAATTTTGAAGCCGCTTTCCACGCTCGCGACAGCCATCATCAGCCTCTTTGTGCCACGCGCGGAGTCTAAGGTCAGTGTGACCACGAGCGACCTTTTGCGTATTCTCCAAGACCGCAAGGATGGCGCCGTCTTGACGGACCTTGAGAGCGTCCTTATCGCGCGTATTCTTGTTCTTCGTAAGAAGGGCGGTAAGATGTCCGTCGAGAACTTGCTTGCTGTTCTTGATGAACCCGAGCTTACGACCCTGAAGTCGGAGGATTTATGAGCGTAGATGCGGCGATTCGTCCCTGTTGCCTCACAATTGCGGGCTCGGACTCGGGTGGCAACGCGGGTGTCCAAGCCGATTTGCGTGCGTTTCACGCCTATCGACTACACGGTTGCACCGTATTTGCCGCGCTGACCGCGCAGACTCCGTTTGCCGTCAGTGGCGTTTTGCCGATTCCAGCGGACTTTGTGGCGGCGCAACTAGACGCGGTTTTGGGTGCCTATCAAATTGCGGCGCTTAAGACGGGAATGCTCGCCGATCCTGCCGCGATTGAGGTTATTGCCACGCGCCTGAAGGCGGTCCCTCAGATTGCGAAGGTCATTGACCCCGTGATGATTGCGACGAGTGGGGCGCGGCTCATCGAACCGCGTGCCGTGGAAGTGCTCAAGAAGTGGCTTTTGCCGCAGGCGACCCTCATTACCCCCAATTTGCCCGAAGCGGAAACTCTAGCAGGGCGAGCTCCCTCAGGTGTAGGCACCGAGACTTATTTAGAAGAGCTTGCGCGTCGGCTTTATGACCTCTATGGCGCGGCAGTTCTGGTGAAGGGCGGTCACAGCACCGAAAATGCCGCGATAGACATCCTTTTTGATGGCAAGGAGGTTCATTCTTTCGCGGCGCCGCGAATTGCCGCGCCCATCTCGACGCACGGAACTGGCTGTTCCCTCGCGGCAGCCCTCGCGGCAGAACTTGCCCTCGGACATTCTCTCGCACGAGCCGTAGAAGGCGCGAAGGATTATGTCCATAAGGCGATTGAGAGCGCCTATTATGTGGGCAAAGATTGCGGCGTACTTGGTTTTGTAGATAAGCGGGAGGAACGCTAATGGAACGCCTTCAGAATGTCCTCGCTCACGCGGGTATCGCCTCACGGCGCGGCGCGGCGACGCTCATTGCCTCAGGAGTCGTGACGGTGGACGGCATTGTTGTGCGCGAACCTGGCTACCGCGTCGACCCGAGCGCGGCAAAAATCGCGGTTGAGGGACGCCTTGTGGCGGCGGCGGAAAAGAAGCGCACGATTATGCTCTATAAGCCCGTCGGCGTATTGTCGTCCGTGACGGACCCTTTTGGCGGCAAAACCGTCCTCGACCTTATTCGGGATTCTGTGCCCGAGCGGCTCGTCCCTGTCGGACGCCTTGATAAGGAAAGTGAAGGGCTTCTCCTTCTCTCGAATGATGGAGATCTCACCTTGCATTTGACACATCCGCGCTATGACCACGAGAAGACTTACATCGTCCGTGCGGCGGGACATTGGACGGAAGATAAGTTGCGTATTTTGCGCGGACCCGTCAAAATGCCAGACGGCTATGTGACGCGCCCAGTGCCCGTGGAAGTTATCCATACCGCCGAGAACAATGTGACCACCCTGCGATTCCGTCTTCACGAGGGACGCAAACGGCAGATTCGCTATATGTGTAGCGCGGCACATTTGGTGGTGCTCTCGCTTAAGCGCATCTCGATTGGCGGTCTCAGCCTTCCCCGCGAGATGATGCCAGGCGAATGGAGAGATTTAACTGAGGAAGAGCTCGTGCTCGTTCAGCAAAATGCCTGATTATCTTACAGAGACAAGCGAGGGCGTCATACTTAGCGTCAAAGCAAAGCCGCGCTCTTCGCGTGCAGGACTGGACGGCATTCTTGACGGAGCCGTCAAAGTGCGCATTCGTTCCGCCCCCGTGGATGGCAAGGCGAATAAAGAGCTGATAGAGACTCTCGCGGACGCTTTCGACTTGCCCAAGAGTTCCGTCGTCTTTGTAAGTGGCGAAACATCTAAGACTAAGCGCATCCTCCTCAAAGGCCTCACCGCCGCCCAAACCCGCCCCCTCCTCGCCAAGTAAGGCCAGGAGCAATTTTAGACAGGATTAACAGGGTTTACAAGATTGGGGCGGGTAGTTTTTAGCCATGGATTTACACGAATTTTGATTTAGCCGTGTAGAGTTGTAGAATTGTAGAAGGGTAGGGGGCGGAGTCCCTTCCGCCCCGTTTATTGGGCGCGAATGCGCCCCTCCA